>NZ_BAAHBH010000006.1:0-536217 GCF_054776815.1 Spirosoma gilvum
GGATGAGTGGTTGGTGGAATACAACACGGAGCGACCTCATCAAGCCTTGAAGTTCATGACGCCGGTTGAATACCGACAGGCGGCTTAAACTCCAGTTAAAACTGGCTCATAAAACGGGGTAAGGACAATATTTTTTGAATATAAAAAAGCTCAGAGATTATTATGTATTCATTGTTTTTCTTCTTTAATATAGGCGAAGATCTTAAATGTCTAAAATCATTATCTTCAATTGAAATATTATTATTAATAATATTCATGTTTATGAATTTCAATACTTTACTATTAAGTTCATGTGGTTTTAATACAATAGGTTTGGGATTCTGACTTAACTCGTGAGTCCTCTTACTATCAAGGATTGAAAATAGTACGGGTAAAAATAAAGACATATATTCCTGAAACGAACTACATTCATACCTTAATAGTAAGTCATTGATTAGTTCAGGTTTATCTTTTTGCATGAAATCATTTAAGTACAGGGCTTTAACTATCTGAGTTGAGGAAACAAACATTGCCTTTATTCGGTCAAAACTCATTATTTCATATTGAGTGATTCCATGAATAATGTAGTATTTCATTAACTGATCCTCAATATTCTCTGGACTATCTACCTTTATTTCTTTCAAAAATAGCTCTTGATCACTCTCTATAATTTCTTTAATGGTTGATATATCCGAAGTGTCATCTAGGCTCTTTATTAAAACACTTTCCGTGATTTTGGTATTACATACCAGTAACAGCTTAAATAATTCTAAATTCAAGCTGTTAGTATTCAATGGGTGTTTAATGGTTGCATCCATTGAATAGAGTATTTCTAAGAATTTTAAGGTATTAAGCTGATTAATTAACCTTAATTTAAGGTTATGATCTGGAAATTTACTTATTAAATTATAATTACATTCTAAAATTTTTTTGTGTATATATTCTTTTATTTCTACCTCAGTGTCAGAAAACCATCTATCAAGTATCAAATTATCCCAGTCATGCCAAGAAGACTCTACAGACGAAAAACTTACTAAAACAGCGGCTAATTCTATTAGTCTATCTCTATCGAGCCCTCGGGCATAGTATTGATAGTCTTTCATTTCCTCTTCAGGAAAAACATCATGAAAGCCCAATAATATATGAGATTCCATCTTATTAAATCTTATAAAAAATAAAATACACCGTCATCCTAGTACTTGATTGATTGTCGTTGTAAAATACAATGCTATAGTGAAGGCTTATCATTGATTAAGTCTATGCATGATATCATACGTGACCTTGTTTAAGTCTACGTTTAGAAATTCCGGTTTCAGTCCCTCATATCCTTCTACCATATGACGCAGAAAGGCTTCATTTGCGCAAGCTACGTAACGGTTTGACTGATGTAAAATGCTTGTATTAATAAGCGTATGTAGATGTCCATCGTAAAATTCAGGTACTTTATCAGCTAGAATGAGTATGCGGTTCTTACTAATGGGTACAATTAGTTCGTTGAATATTCGGTCCAAACGCAACTCAGGATTATTGGTTATGAATGGGCTGTCACCGATGAGTGTGTCCTCGAAGCTGTTCGGTAAGTAAAACAGATTCCACTTTTCAAGTAATTCAATGCCTTCCTGGAGGGCTGACGGAGAAAGGGGTACAGTCTGTTTGAAATAACGAAGATTGTCGACATTACTCAGAATCTCATGTTGAATTTTGGTTATGACTGAATCAGGTAGGGGATTACCTGAATCGTCCGTTATATAGTTAAAGTGCCGACTCGATAAACCTTCAGTTTCGACCAATTTTCTGAATAACTCATCTGAATAAGGTGACCACCAAAAGAGCATGCTGAAGAATAGGATAATCTGAATCTTATCTTGCATATCAATCTGTTGGGTACCATCACCGTCTTTAATTTTCCTCAAAAAGGGAGCTGATTGAGAATCCATTTCAGTATGGTATGGCTCTTCGAGGGTAAACAGAAACTTACCATCTGGCCGGTAGCTATTCAGATGATTAACACAAAACCAATTATCAGGACGTTGCCTTACGTGAAACTTTTTTTCCAGTTTATCATAAACGTAAAACAACCCCTTCTCATCGGTGAATCCATTTAAATAGAAGATGGGTAGGTAGTGATGCTTTTTAGATGGCTTCTTTGGCAGAAAGTCCGAATCAAAATCTTTCATAGCTTAAGTAAATAACAGGAATGTTAGATGTCCTTCAAAGTAAAAATAGAAAATGCTCGAGCTGAATGTGCCTCTACCTGGCTTTTAGAGCCTAAAGAAAAGCAATACACAGATTGCTTTGTCTTGCTGGGAAGAGCGCTTAACCAAGAATGAGCGGATAGTAAAAAGATAAGGTCAATGACCAGAGCTTTCTTCTCTGCCACCAAAAGCATGTAGGCAAAAACCTAGCCTCCTCTAAAGCTATATATAAACTTTGTAGGCTATCGTTGTCCTTAAACCCTGTTTGTTGGTTCAATTTATACAATGACTCACATTTTTGTAATAGTGCTAAGGAGCGAGCATGCCAATCCTGAACAGTTTTTATTTCCTTTGTTTTTAATGGTGTTCTTTAGCGAGTTTCTTCGACTTTTTAGTTGGGTAAACGGTGAAGATGCTGATGAAGGAATTCCTTCCACCTGATTCAAATTATACTTACTGATCAGCTCAACTACTGAACTGTGACTGAGTGAGAACCACTCACCCACTACCCTGAACTCAGCCAAATCCGAATGAATTTTACTCTCAATACTTCTGGCAGATTCTAATACAAGTGATTCAGGCCGGCTCTTTGCAATTAAAGTAACCGGGTAAGGGCAACCATTCTGTATTGCCGCAATGCGCTTATCAATATTAGTGGATATGCCTATTTTATATCTCCCAGCTGCGTGTAGTAGATAAACACTCATAAGTTGCTCTGTATTAAAATGTATTGTAGTTTTATACTAAAAGCTCAAAATGTAGTATGTCGACATCCAAGTTGCCTCGTTCTATCCGCTTCGATTCAGAAGTGGATCAAAAAATATCTGTCCTAATGAAAACTTTTGATGAAAGTGCAGTCAAAGTCCTACATAGAGCCGTTGAGTATTTATATGAAAATCAAGAAGCTGCAATCGACTTGGAAGCCCAAAAGAGAAAGACTAGAATGCAAGATCAAAAATAGTATCTTTAACTACATTTCACTACAATATTGTATTTTTGTAGTGATTTATCATTAACTTCGTTTGACAATTAGAGACGAAAGCGGTCACATATTGCTTGTTTACATAGCTGCCAGACCAAAACGGTAGATATCTAATTGAATTAAAACAATAAACCCGTATCGAGATAGCTTGGCGGCAGATCGATACGGGCCATTTGATCAACCAAATCTTGCAATTCAGATGACCGGACAAAATTATGTCGTGGGTGGGGGAAATACAACCCCTACTGCAACCAATCAGCCCCAAAATCCATCAGCGGCCAAAATTGGCCCTCAGTCACCCACAATTCCTGATAGTCGGCAAGGCCAATCAGCTCTTCAGCAAAACGGCTCAACGCCCTTGCCGATACGACCCGAGTTTAGCCCCATTAACGCCGATGAGCATCCTTCGCTGAATCCAATCGATTCAGAAGCTCCTAAACTAACTACTGTAGGACCTGAGCAGGTTCAGGTAAATAAATCAGTCTATGAGGCTCAAACTCGATTGCTGGAGCTAGTCGACGACTTCCTACGTCGAGGTAAAGGAGTAACGCCCATTGAGGCTATCAATGAGCTCCTGTTCGAGTGGCTTTCTACGCCACATACCACACTGGCCAGCACGCGTGATGAAGCCAAACTATGGATAGCCCTGGAGCTGGCTTCTTTTCTATCCAAACTGAAACAGTACGCTGATCAGGCTGACTACCGGCTAGAAGAGGCCCATCAGGAGGGGGTATTATATGGTCAATAATATAACCACCTCAGCCGGTGAAAACCTGACTAATGCCAATGTATGGCAATTGAAATTACAGGTTGCCACCGTAGCCGAGGAAGAGCATCGAGGTAAACATTTATCGCTTTCGGCCGCTGAACACATTTTAAGTGCCTTAATAGAAGCCAGAACCAGTAGAATAAAGCGTTTAACGGCCTGGATAGCCGGAATGGCCAATTCTGACAGTTACAACGAGGCAAGGCTAAAGGAGTGCCTGAAAGATGATTTCGTTCGGGAGTTAAATGAAGTCGAAAGTCTTTCCTTCCTGATCGATGATATAGCCACTTCACTGGCCGCCGATCTTCGGGAGGCTGGTAATGCCATCTTACTCGAACGAAAAAAGGAGGTGAGCCGTGACTAACGAGCACCTTTTCACTGATACCCTGATCTCCTTTCGCAACTGGGCTTCCAATGCCTTACACTACGTAAATAGGAGGAATCACTTGGGCACCTCAGAAAAACTGGAGGCCCTTAAGGGATTGCGAGAATATGAGATCTATTTAAGCAAGTTGATCGAAAGGCATTCAAACGAGGATTACGACTCAGCCCTCTACCAATTAGTACGAGGGCAGGCATTGATGAATCACTTTGCTCATCTGTATGAATATCCGCGCTACCCCCTACCTGATGATGTACCAACTCGTAAAGCCTTTGATTGTATTATGTGCAATGTGAACGATGATTCGATGAGGCCCTATTTCCGAAAAAACGATGAATTGATTTGCAAGCCAATCAAGTTCATTGCCAATCTGAAGCCTCACGAATTGATTGTTATCACGTTTCGCAAAAACTACCGAACTCCTAGGCAGGCCAAAGTAGGCTGGTTTGATTCGATCATTGGAAATACCCTCTTTCTGGAACGTCACGACCCAAAACTAGGGAGGCTAAAACCAGACTGGCATATATCTATGTTCGATGTGGTTCATATCTGGAAAGTAATCACCGTTAGCTGCGACTGGGACCAATGAATAAGACCTTAACCGCAACCAGGCTGTCAAAACGCGAAAAGCGGAAACAGCAAACCCTCGACTGGGATTCCTTCGGCCGAACGGGGTATATGCAGGTAATGCATATTGAGTTATGGTACGTCGACGGTAGTAAGGGTGAAATCAATATTACCTCCCCGCATATCATCTGGAGTGAAGATGTCGAAACCCAGTACTACTATATGCGTGAGTACCTTAAAAGCCAACACGACCGGCTAGGCATTGTTAGGTATCGAGGTCATTGCTATCATAATATCAATGGGATATTGAAGAAAGTGTTTTCGTATGCCGCATTCGACTTGATCACCAATAGTAATGTTGAGGGCTATGAATAGACTACGTATTGCAAACTTTCGATATAAATTTCATGCCCCATTTTATGGTCGTATATTATTGCTGTTTGAGCTATATTCTATAATGTATTCATGAACCGCTAATGGTGTCAAGGTGTCAAACACCTTATAGAGTGTTTGACACCTTGACACCATTAGCGGTTCATGAATACATTATAGCTTTTGGAGTACTGTAGCATGAAACAGATTAAATCCATTAATCTGCTTAAATTAGTTTACCTCAACAGGTTCGCTTAGGCTACCCTGTTGAGGTAAGCTTTTGATAATGGAATAGGCCAAGAGCCCGAGGTTCAACTGCTCCAGTCATATAAAAAAACATTCCAGCAAGTATTTCTTTAAAATAATCGCAACTACGCAAAAAGCTTGCGCAGTCAGCTCTAACCTTTGTTTATACCAAACTAAAAATCAGTTTTAATAAACAGGCATTATGGAATTTGAAATGAGACTAGAATGGGCTGAGGGTGTAAAATCAACTCTTGAGCCGATGGACGGACAGTTGCGTGAATCGATAATCGAGGGAATAAAGCAGCAGGCACAAAAAAGCTTAGTTGCCTACCAACAGCGGCCCGATGATCTGGAGTCCATATATACCGTTTCGCACATTCAGATACCAAACCGAAATCTTTGGTTTGAACTGGCAACTCAGTATTATGTAGAAGCTCAAGAAGCTATTTTTTTAGTTCGTAGCATACATGAGGTGTCAGTAGCTGAAGTTATGCAACAAAAGATGGATGGTCTGGAACAGTTAAAGAAACTCCATATCGACCGGGCTTATAAAATGATGAATGCCTATAATCGGTCATTGTATCCCTTTGATTTATTTGCTGCTGCCGTTTACAAGAGATCTATGTCATTGATTGATGGGTTTTTAAAAATGATCCCGTCAAACTTTATCTGTGCAGCTCCCTTGGTACGCTTGCAGGTAGATAATTTACTTAGATTTTATGCTGCTCAAAGGGTCAGCGTTGATGTGCATGATTTTGCTTTAGAGGTTATGGGGGGCACAGCTATAAAAGATATGCGTGATAAGGATAACCCTAAACAAAAATTGACTGATGCCTATTTGGTCCAATTATTCAAACAAATTGAGCCAAGAATCGAACCACTTTATAAATCTACGTCGGGCTATATCCATTTGAGTGAAAAACATTTTTACAATTCATTTACTTTCTCGGATAAAGAAGGGGGTATAATTGAGGGTTGTGTATCGGAAAGCGATCAGTTTATAACCGATGAAGAAAGGCTAGAGGCAATTGTAGCGTTGACCGTGATTACGGATAAACTATTATGGTTACTGGATTCCTGGACATTTGTAAAGAATAATCCAGTCCAAGCTAAAGAGGCATGGGACAAGGGGCATCGGTTTATTGCAAAGTGAACACTGACTTAAGAGCTATAGCAATCTTTTCGTCAAATTATTTCCACTTTTTAGTCTTATGAAAAGTCTGGAAACCGTGCATTTTATACATAAATGAGGAATCTGGGTAATGACAATATGTAACGCCGACCGAGTGGCTCAAAACGGCTTTTTTGACCGGAACCGGAAATACCGGTTCCGCTAAACGGATCGAGACTATCCCTTACTGCATACATAAAAAACGGTTCAACAACTTCATTTTACGCTCATTTTTCAGGCTAAAACCGTCAGAAATCAACCAAAAAGTAGGGGTAGAACTAGGTAAAAGCATAACATTTTGCTAGTTTTCCTTAAGGATTTAGACGCGTTGAGGTTGGAAACCTTGTAGTATGGTCTGGACTGTTGAGAACTACCAAAAAATCGATTTGGCCTACCTGAAGAAACATGGTTTCATGGGCCCTAAGCCAATCTATAATCAGCTGGGCTTTCGCAATGGGTTTAACGAACGCATAGGATACGTTGATTTATGGTTTCCTGTTGCTAAGAAGGATCCGGCTCAGGGGGCCATGCTTTTGGCTGGCGCCATCCACGGCGAGCCGATTCAATTAGTAGTCGATATGATTCGCCTTGAGAGCAATCTGGGCAAAGGCGGAGGGCAGTGGTATTTCATATGCCCTAAAAGCGGCCGGCGTTGTCGAACGCTGTTTTTCAATGGAGCCAGGTTTGTATGTCGGCAGGAGATGCCTGGTAAGTACTACGATTGCCAGATGGAAAGTCGAACATTTAAAGCCCAAAGCCAGCATATCCTCAACATTCATGTTTACCGCAGGTTCGCTGAAGCCTGGTATAACAAACCTCGCAGTAAATACACCTACTTAGGTAAGCCTACCCGGCCGATGCAACGCTTCAACCGATTTTGGGAAAAGTGTCTAAATTCAGATGGCATTTTAAAGAAAATCTATCAGCAGCAGGATCTTCATGCCCAGAAAATAAAACAAGCCATTCTAGCCGCAAATCAGGCTTGTTATTGAGCAACCTTTAAAAAAGCAGGGGAGTGCAAATCCATTAGGCGCTAGGCCCAAAAATCGAAAGTGTAGGCTTTAAATCGATTTTGTTTTTCAACTGTGTACAAACCTTGTTCCGAGGATAACATTTGAGGGCCTTTCAATACTCTCAAAAACGTTAGTTTTCGTTACGTTTTCAGCTTTTTATCCGAAAATGCGAACATTAGTTATATTCACAGCTAAAGCGGTTTTAATCAACACAATGCGCGGAAGTAAACCTGTTCAAATCTACGTTTGGCTATGGCCAATTGTTAAGTATTGTTAAGGTTTTAGGTCATTATGATCACGAGCGTTCGTTTCCTATTTTAGACCAGCCAACTATTGATGAATAGCATAAACTCTTACCGCACTAAGAGTTTATGGGTGCGCTTGCCATTACGTACAAAAACCGTCACTTGGCAATCAGTCAGCAAGAAGGATATTATATTGCCGAAACGGACCAGGTTGCACCACGGCGGCCGCTGGATGGATAATTCGTCATTTGGGAGAAAAATCAGTCTCTCAAACTCAGCTAAAATGTGAGATTTTGATTTTGATAAGTGAGATGACAATTTGAGATTGTGCGTAGTTGAAATTGACGCAATCAATAGCAGTTTGGCGACAATCGCTTGAAATGGGCGTTTTCTAAAACAGTAATTAGCCTAAGTCTTCGTACTTTGCCTAATATATAACAGATTATACAACAGATGAAGCTGCTGTTGACATGTGAAATTTCAACAGGTGTACCTGCGCCGATTGGCTTGTTGACTGGGTTCGAAGACAAGCTAAATGAGCACTTCAAGGCAAAAAACTATGGGGAGTCTGTACAAACTATTTATGGCAGTTTTGTCTGCGTTAGTGCGGAATACGAGTTTCTTAACCCGATTAGGAAACCAAGGCTGTTACGGAAAGAGCCTAGTCTTGAATTTGAGTATAGACTAGACTTCAATACATATAGGGGAATGGATAACAATGAACGTCTACGATACATTGCTACAGGCTATTATAATAACCTCAAAGCTACCTTCGCAATCAGGAAGGCTAAACGCTTTGATAGCGAAGCCTTCTTGAAAGACGTTGAGAGGTATTTACTACATTGTAGATTGTTAACGAGTTAACATAAGCGCAGTGGCTGTTGCAAAAGTCGAATTACTGTAAACCGACGGTTTGAACCAGCATTTTTATCTACTAAATGGGTCGTAAATAGCTTATGTTTAGCACCCATTTGACCCGTTCGGGACTTTTGCAACAGTCACCGCACTTATATAACAATGAAGAAGTCTGTATTATCTGTGCTGGCTTTAGCTCTTATGCTTTCTGTACTATACTTTTCTTTAGCTGACGCTTTTTTTTCAGAGTCAGATGCTACTGAGGAATTATCGAATATGAAAATAGAAGTCAAAGATGATTTCACTATAGTGCAAAATGAGACTACAAATGCATTCGGTGATTACTCTCATATATTCAAGTTGAAAATATCTGAAAACGATGCTCGGACGATTGCTAAGACAATTCGATTATCAACCGAGTATGACACTTTTAGTGATATAAACTCTTCTGCCTTTTATCCCAAGTATGCAGGCAATAAGTTAAAAACTTGGGTAACTAAAGATTACGAAAATGCACAAACGATAATACGAGATCGATATTTTCCAATTGATACAGGAGTCATTACTAGCTTTAAAAGAGTCAGCCTTAAGGGAGATACACTCACATTTTTTAATGTTATCGAGTAATTTATACTATGCTCATTTAATCAGATAAATAGTACTTATTCAATAACCCAATCCGCGTATAGGTCCACTTCATTAGGAAATAATCTATTAACATAACAACAGTTATAAAACGAGCCTTTAGAAAGTACAATATTGTGTATCCCTTAACAAAGGTTAGTTTTTGTACTTATGGATGAAATTTTCAAATATAGTATTCATTCCAACCTTCTATATCTATATTTACACATATGATGTACTAATATAGTTTTCGCTGTCGCTTACTAGCCAATGTTATGAAAAGACTAACACTCCTTACTCTATCTGTTTTAGGTTTATCAGCATGTAACGATCCTGATAAACAACCTGAAAACGCTCTTTTAGAGGGTACTTACGAGGTGACTCGCCTGACTCAGTATCAAGACGGTAATAAAGTTTTTGACGGTTATCTACCCTATCTTCTGTCAGATTCGATAACAGTATCAAATCGTGTTGGTATTAGTATTGATAGACAAAGGGGAGAGCCCAATGTTTACCTCGTACTAAACCAAAATCAAAAAAGTGAATACAAAGGGGAGCGGAAAGGAAAAAGTATAGGCGGAAATATTGGAGGTTTAGATATCACTCTTCAAAAGGTTTCAGGTCTTACCTATAGTTTTTATAAAGATGGTACTACCAAGATTGGAACGGGTAATGGCAGTGAGCTTTCGATTGATACCGAGGACAAAGACTCAAATGGTCATACTGTAAGATACGTTTTGGTAGCAAAGAAAATAATTGATAAAGCGATCGTTTTCTAAAAGAGAAAAATATCAAAAATGCCAGTCATGACATACATCGTAATAACTGGCATTTTTTTAAGGTTTGTATTATAACTCTCGTGGCTGTTACAAAAGTATAGAACCAGTTAAATAAGCATATATTACCGACCAATTATGGCATAATAACTAGCTAAAAATTGGCTGTTCAACCAGCCCGTTCGAGGTTATACTGACTATTGCAACAGCGACTCTCCTTGTGTTATGAAAATATACTAGGAATATAGTAAATAGCTGACTAATAGGCAAGTCTTAAAATGTTCTCATCGGTAGGTTACAATCTTAGGCGAATTTGAGGACCAATATGTACCCCGCGTATCTCAGGCTGGACAAAACAACCAGCCTTAAGACCAAGTCCTATTTTCCCTGATAAGAAATAATATCCCTCAATACTAATTGGAACCTCGAAATCAGCAGCATATGCAGCCTCGTAGGTGTTGCCTTCATAGGGATATTCTAAGCGTTGACTATAAAATCCTACGCCAACTCCCATTTGTAAGCTAAGTCGAGGTTTTGCTACTACAGCGTATTTAGCCATTGCATACCCATGTAAATCAAAACCTTTCGAGTTGGGTTTATCCGTATATGTACCATTGGCCAGCTTAACAGAAAAACCATCATAGTAGCCAAATTTACCACTCATGAAGCCAGAAGAAATAGTCCACCGATTCGTGAGGTGATAATCAAAATCAGCCGAGAAATAGGCTTTGATATTTCTGGTATCATAAAACTGATTATGGTAGAGGATTGGACTGTTGTACCCTCCATAACTAAAAGCTATATCGTAGGCTTTTTGTTGAGCAATAACCGACACTGGCGCAATACACAGCAAAGTAAAAAGTAGTGTTTTCATAAATTAAGCTGTTTATTAAATGATCCTCAAAGTCTGCTTCGGTCGCAATTACCTTCTACTGTTTTGTTATATAAGTGCCATTATGTTAGTTAACCCTCAGTTGGCAACTTTTCAACGGCTACCAAGACAGTTCCCTCTGTAAGGTTTTTCGGCTCGGCCTTTACTAAAGTACCTGGTGTGAACTCCCATACTTCATCCTCAGAATCGTATAAGTCATGACCTTGAAGTTGATAAACTCGGTCGCCGATTGAAAGAGCTGGAACGAATCTATAAACCTGAGTACCTTCTTCTAGTAACTGAACGTAAATACCTTCTCTCATCGAACAGAGCATCAAATCTGTTGTATAATCTGTTATATGTTAGCTAAAGCACAAAATGTCAGGCTAATTACTTGTGATTAGCCGTCTCTTCAAACCCTCCTCAGTGAGACGATAAAAGCTTTGCGTGTAGACTGAAGCATGGTTCAACCTAAACCCAATGTCGGCGGTTCCAAAAAGGGTCTAATAAGCGGAGGGCTTGTGGCCAATCGGCGTATCGAGTCGGCTTGACTAGAAAGCCATCCGCTGAATACGCATAAGCGGCTAAAATATCACCCCGCTGATTGGACCAGCTCAGCATAATCGTCGGAAGAGATTGATAGCGGGGATGGGCTTTCAAGGTTCGTAAAACCTGCAAACCCTGCTCGAGAGTCGGTAAATATAAATCTACCAGGATCATACAGGGCAACTCGGTGGGGGAAGCCTCCAGATGAGCCATAACGGCCTCTGGCTCTGACACCCACTTTAGCTGGGCTGATGGAAAGTGTTGCTGCAAGGCCAGTTGGGTCATTAACCATTGATCAGCATTGTCCTCCACCACTAAAAGCGTTGACGACCGTTCATTGTTAAGTCCCTCCGTAGTTGATAGGCAACGGGAGTCGTCCTTTTGCGAGAAAGAAAAGTAGGATTCATAGATCCGGGCCCGGTAATCGGCCAGCAATCGAGCAAACGGATCGAGCTTGGATGGGGTAGAGTTAGTCATCATTCGCAAGACAATTGGATACGTTTTCAAGGCTAGGCACTATAGGCCATAGCCAATTCTACTTAGGTAGAATTAGCCTATAAATGTATACAGATCGATGGGTATGGCGCAAACAGATGGGTGAATATTGTAGGAATGGTCACCCAAACCGTTTGGGTGCGGTAAGGGACTTCCCCTGAGCCACTGCTGCCCTGCGGCTCAAGGGAGACGAAAGTAATTTGAGCCAATAAACAATGGTAGGCTGGACAGGAGGGGCTTCTGGAAAGCAATCGGGTTCGTCTTAGTCAAGACGGTATCAATCCATGGATAGGGATAACGAAGCCTTTGGGCTGAAGGGATTGGCTAGGTACTGGATAAGAATAAAAACGGCCCAGCCTTGTACGGATGCAGGTTTACAGCCTCCAGACGAGGGGACTATCGGACTAGAAATTAACTAATCGCTTACTGGTCAGTAAGCCAAGGCACAAAGAACTGATCGAAAATCGCCGTATACTGGTTAATCGACGTCGGCTTTACAATGTAGTCAGTCGCTCCACTCGCTTTAGCCCGTTCGATGGTTTGGGGGTCATCGGCCGTTGACATAATTAGCACGGGAATATTCTGCCAATTGGGGCGTTGACGAATCTGTTGGACCGCCGATAGCCCATCCAAAATGGGCATATTAATATCCATCACCACCAACCAATGCACATCATCATCCTCGCGGATAGCACTGTTATAGGTCAGAAAGTCCAGTAGTTGCTGCCCGTTGGTAAACTCATAGATGGGTAATTGTTTTTGGGCGTTCTGAAAGGCTAACTTAATCAGTAGGCGATCATCCTCATCATCATCGACCAAGATATACGACAGGGGATACTTGTTGTTCATGGAGGGGACAAGTAAAGGAAATGGTAGGAACAACTCAAAATAAATCCAACTCATCGGTTGGGCTAGCAGCCCGATTGATGAAAGGTCCTGCTCTGGAACGGGTCAATCGAAGGTAGGGACATTTCCCAAGTGGAACAAATAGGGACGTCTATTTTAATGAACATAGGATAAAAGGTTAGTAAACAGATTACCTAAATATAGCATCTGGCAAGAAGCCACTGCCCCATGTTGGTAGCCGTGAGGCTACTGATCCTAAGCCCCTTCTTTCAGGCGTTGGACGCCATGATAATCCAAAGCAGTCTGGGTTTTTCTGTTTCTGCCCTTGGTATGTAGAACTCTCCCACAAACCACTGTCTCACATTAACGCTCCTCACGAGACGAAGAGAGAGTTGTGTACCAATAATTGGGGTGTTTCCTGTAGCAGTATTTGACCTGAGTTTTCGTACTTTGGCGACCATTTAGCAGATTATACAACAGCCCCGACTACATAGCCTTATCCCCTCATGTTTGCATACGAAACATAAATGACAACTTAAATGTAGTATAGTCGCTAGCTCATGTTTATAGCCTACTAGCTAAGCTCCCCATGGACGATACGAAGTTCTGTATCTATGCGGTAGAAGATGACGAAGATGATCGCTTCTTGATCCGAAAAGCGCTAGAAACCTATTCAGACTGTGAGGTCACCTTTTTTGAGGATGGTGAAGCACTCCTTGCCAATCTATTGGCTAGCACAGAAAAGAACCTCCCCACTTTAATCTTACTGGATTTAGATATGCCCCGCTTGGATGGGTATCAGACGCTGGAAACGATTCGTGCTCACGCAACCCTGCAAACGATTCCCATTCTAATTTTAAGTGGGAACCGCACCGAACCAATCGTTCGACGGGCTTATGGCTTAGGCGCCAATTCCTTTATGAGTAAGCCCAGTAGTATGGCGGAGTTAGATAGGATGTTCAAGGCCACCTATGACTACTGGTTAAAAACAGCTCATACGCCAAGAAACCCGTAGTTAGTTAGACGAGGGCTAAAATAGAGAGCGTAAGCTTACTAGCTTTTGCTCTATCTCTTGAAACGCTCCGGCTTGAGACGAGAGAGTTCATGAAGCTGCTTTCAAATGAGAGGAATGATAGCATAATCCAGGATGGGGATCGGTATATACGGCAACGTGAACACAAACCAAAGCATGACAAGCACTAAATAGTCCGGATTAGGGTCGCGCTTACCACTACCTCAATAGATAGGTAAGGCCTACCTGAGGTAGCCCAAAAGCCTGAATATTGGTCGATAAATCCACCCACTCGAATCGATAACTAAGGTCAAGCCGGAGCGGCTTCAATAAACCAATGCTAATTCCTGGAGTGAGTTGGGTGGACTGGATGGCTAAGCTGGCATAGCTCATCCCAGCAACTTCATCAGCCCTTCGTTTCCCAAACTGATAGGACGCTTCCAGGAAGGGAGACAGGCGGGTCTTGGTAAACTGATAACGAGCATAAGGGCCTACTGAAAGATCAGTATAGCCAAAATCGCCCACCCATTCTCTAGACCAACTGGCAGCTAGGCCAACTGCCAGCTGCTTAACCAAAAAGTAGCTGCCATGAACTTGAAGGCTATTTCGGTTTTTAAGCAAATTTCCTTGCGTATATCCCTCCTTAACCCCCAGTTGCCAGCTACCAGTCTGAAAGGGAGTAGGGGTTTGTATCGAGGCTTGTTTTTGAGCGAAAGCCTGTTGAAGTAGCGAGCTAGCGACGAAGATGATGAGGCTAACGTATAGTTTAGTTTTCATATGAGATTTTGCTATTTGCCTAGAAACGGCTAAGCCAACTTCTCAGTATATAAACAACCGTCAACTCACTAATTTTTATCTAAATGTCAGGCTGTCCTCCCAACACGCTTAGGCCTGCCAAGCAACGTATATTGTGTTGAAGTAAGTAGACGAATCTCATTAAAGGCTGGTTTAGTCCTACTAGTCGTCAATCTTAACTACCGGCATTCATAGCCGATAAGTCGTTACCAGTCGGGGACAAGGGCTGTACTTGGGGAAGCCCAATGACAAAGGTACTACCCCGATCAAATGCACTATCGACCGTGATGGTGCCCCCGTGGTGTTCCACTACCCGTTTGCAAAGGGCTAGCCCTAAGCCGGTGCCTTCATACACACCCTTGGCATGCAGCCGGGTAAACGGCTTGAATACCCGCTCGGCATAGTGCGAATCAAAGCCGATCCCGTTATCGCTTACCTGAATGGTGAGTAGATTCGTATCGGCCTCCAGGCTCGAGCTAATCGTAATCAAGGGGGGCTCTGTCTCCTTGGCGAATTTAAGGGCATTATGGATCAGATTATAAAACAGTTGATACAGCAGGATGGGAACTCCTTCCAGCCAGGCCAGCTTCGGCCGATCAATGCGGGCCTGCTTATCGAGGATCATCAATTCTAAATCCTCTTCAATCTGATCCAGTAAGCGATTCAAATCGATTCGCTCGAAGGGCTGGGACAGACCATTCAGCGAGGAGTAACTCAGTATACCCTGGATCATCGAAAACATCCGGTCGGCGGATTGCTCTATTTTGGCTAAAAATAATTGGCCTTTCCCGGGCAGACTGGAGCCATATTCCTCCGCCAACTGATGGCTAAACAACTTTACTTTACGAACCGGCTCTTTCAGATCGTGGCTGGCTACATGAGCAAACCGCTGAAGATCTTCGTTGGAGCGTTGCAATTCAATGGACAGCGAACGGTAGCGATCATAACTTTCCCGGATGGCCTCTTCGGCTTGTTTGCGTTCGGTCAGATCCCGGGTGACCTTGGAAAAGCCAATGTGGATGCCAGCCGGATTATACAGGGCGGTAATGACAATGCTGGCCCAGAAAAGGCTGCCATCTTTACGAACCCGCCAACCTTCTTCTTCATAGGTACCTGTTTCCAGGGCCACTCGTAATTCGCGAGCTGGTTTGCCATTGAGGATATCTTCGGGAGGGTAAAAGATGGAGAAATATTTGCCAATGATTTCGGCCTGGGTATACCCACTAATGCGCTTGGCCCCTTCATTCCAGTTAACCACTCGCCCTTTTTCATCCATCATAAAGATGCCGTAATCAGTCACCTGTTCCACCAGGGAGCGATACTGTTCTTCACTCTGGCGTAGGGCCTCCTGAATTTGTCGGCGCTGGGTCAAATCGCGGGTCACTTTGGAAAACCCAATGTGGCCGTTTTGTTCATTAAACAGGGCCGTAATGACCACATTGGCCCAAAAGACGGATCCATTTTTTTTGATGCGCCAGCCTTCTTCTTCATACTTGCCCGTCTGGATGGCAATCCTCAGCTCCCGGGCCGGTTTGTCATCGGCCAGATCTTGGGCTGTATAAAAGGAGGAGAAGTGTTTGCCAATGATCTCCGTAGGGGCGTAGCCTTTAATGCGCTGGGCGCCTTCATTCCAGGTTAGAATATAGCCTCGGGTATCGAGCATAAAGATGGCGTAGTCTTTCACCCCTTCCACCATCAATCGGTACCGCTCTTCGAGTTGACGCAACGTCTGTTCCTGTTGTTTTTGGGTTGATCGATCGACCAGCGTACAGCCATAGCCCAGGAAGGTATTGGTTTCATCATACAGCGCGGTATAGCTGATTTCGCACCAGCAGGTGGTTCGATCTTTCCGGGTCCGCCACCCCTCCGTGTGAAATAGGCCATTCTTTTGGGTCACACCCAGTTCGTAATGCGCCTTAATGGTGTCACCCGTCGGATTGTAGAGTTGAGAAATCGGTAGATTGACTAACTCGGACAGGGTGAATTGGGTCAATGTAGTGGCCGCTGGATTGGCGTAGGTGATATAGCCGTCTGGATCTAGTTGTAGAATGGCTTGGGGTAAACGCTGAAGAAGCCAGTGGTCCTTGTTGTTCATTCGCAATCCGCAAAAAAGAATGAGCGCCTGTCAGGGAGGAGGGTCATATGGGTCTGAAGTCGTCTTTAGCTAACCTCACCAGGCATCCGTTTGTTCAATAAATTTGTTTGAAATGTGATGGAATGGTTGATAGGGACCATTTCATGGTTGTCGTCTCATGCCGTCATGATGCCGTTAGGTACTTTACTAACCTAACTATGAATGGCTTCTCTCCAACATTGAATTTACTACATTTGACTGGAGGCTTTTTTCTAATCTCATAAAACCCTCATTTATAATACAAACAAGCGTCGGTGAAGCGATTGCTTAAATGGAGGCAGACTGTTTTCCGACACTCAATGTAACGTTTAACATTTATTAATTTAGCCCTTACCTTTCAACCACTTAGCTTTGATCCCCGTGGACGCAGAGCGCAATGACGAAGATTCGAAACTGGAGGAAGTGGGCTTGGATTGGACTATCCATTGGTTTACTGCTCTATCTAGGCAGTTATCTACTCCTCTACTTGGGTAAAGATCAACAGACCAATCGGTACCGATCCACTCAATTACCCCTTACCTTTCGCTACCAATTTGCTCAACCGCTTCAAGAACTCTGGATTCAAACTCCGCAAGGCGGCTTGTTAAACGCCTTACTTTTCAAGGCCCCTCAACCCAAAGGAATAGTTTGTTTCTGGAAGGGCAATGGGGGAACGTTAGCCAATTGGGGAGCCATGGCGCCTAATTTCCTGCAATGCGGGTACGATGTCCTGATCACTGACTATCGGCAACACGGCAAAAGTAAAGGCTCCATCAGTTTAGCTAATTTCTATACTGACACCCAAACCGTGTATGATTCATTGAAGAGGCGATACCCAGAAAACAAGATTGTGATCTGTGGGTATTCCTTAGGCGGCCGGATCGGGGCTCATCTAGCCTCGACGAATCGACCCAAGTTCACCTTGCTGATTGATCCTGCCTCAGCGGGTGGTGATTTTAGTGATCGTTTTACGGATCTGTTGTATTATCCTTTTCCCTCTGTGAATGGCTTCACGTTCCTCACCGATCAGGATGTCCAAAATGCGTTTAGCCCAGTTATTGTCGTCAGCACCGACAACTCGCATAGTACGGCTTATAAGCTTCATGCCGTTATGAGATCTAAAGATCAGCATTTAGTGATCTCCGATGCGACCCATGCCAGTATTCTGAACCATCCACAAACGATGCAACTACTCAAAAAGCTACTGGCCGATTAGTAATTCGTTAGGATAATTGATCATTCGATTATCTAATCTCAAATAATGCTGCCTAAAATAAGCCTAAATAGTTTCAGGCTATTTTATTTGTTCTCTGCCGCAACCTTACCCGATGGCTTCACGATGAGGCCTTCCTCGGGCTTCCACTTATCATACTCCATGTAGCGAGCGGTTTGGTTAGCGATCGCCTGCCCTTTTAATTTGGCCACAACGTGCAAGGCACCATCAATGCCCGCCGAAACACCCGCCGTGGTAATGATTTGGCCGTTGTCGACAAACCGAGTATTGGCCAGAATCTCGGCCTTGGGCGTTGCTCGTTGCAGCGGTGCAATGTAGGAATGAAAGGTAGTCGCCTGCTTCCCATCCAGCAGGCCTGCTTTGGCCAGTAGCCCGGCACCCGTACAAACCGACAGCATGACCTCGGCTTGGGTAGCCGAGTGTTTTATCCACTCAATCAAGGGCTTATTCTCGAGGAAGGGTCCGGTCTTACCGCCCGGTAAAACCACAATGTCAGGTGTAGGGCAATCGGTCAGACTATAGGTTGGGGTTATCTTGATAAATCCCTGACTAAGGATGGGTTCTTTGGTGAGTGAGACGGTATACACATTGAACCCCTCCGTGGAGGCAAAGACTTCACTGGGACCGGCAAAATCAAGAATCTCAACCCCATTGTGAATAAAAATGGCCACATTGCGTTGTTTATCTGGCTTTGCGTTTTGCGACAGAGAGTCCACTAGGGCGACCCTACGCTGGACAAGGGGCATACCACAATGCGGACAAATACCAGGCTTTTCGTGACGCTCTAGATCACAGCTACTACCGCAGGGTTGGCAATAGTACGCCATCAGAGCTTGTTTGTCAACCACTTTCTGGGCCCAAAGGGGACTTTTGGTCATAACCAGGCAACCGGCAACCAACAGGTAGAAACAATAGTGAAGTAGGGTGCTCATCGGAGTATGAATCGAGTTGATATAACGGTTTTGGTGCTATTCTTAACTTGGTCTTTCTGCCAGATTCGGCGCAACTGGCGGGCATCTTGAAAGCCACACTGCTCGGCAATGGCCTCCATCGTCATTCCCGGATTGTGTCGTAGGGTACGGGCTCGTTCTAGCCGGAGCTGCGTCGTATAGTCATGAATGGAGATCCCCGTCTCTTTTCGAAACGTCCGGGTTAGGTTGCGACTACTCATTCCGGCCACCTCGGCTAGTGCTTCCAAGGTAACCCTGGTTTTCAGATTAGCAATCAGCCAGTCCTGCAAGTGATGAATGGCCACATTTATGTGATTGCGGTAATCGAGGTAAATGCTTTTCTGGGAATGGTGTGGGCCGCGACGTAGATACACGACCAACTCGCGGGCTATCTTGGCCGCAAACAGGGGCCCTTGCTGCTCTTCCAGAATCGCCAGCGCCAGGTCAATACCGGCTGTTATCCCGGCACTGGAATAGAGACCACCCTCCTGGACGAATAATTGATCGTGCAGGGTAATGACCCTTGGGTAGGTTGTTTGCAGTTCTTCCACGCGCTTCCAATGAGTGGTGCATTTTCGGCCATCCAGCAGGCCCGTCTGAGCTACTAAAAATGCGCCCGTACAGACCGAACATATGATAACGCCCTGCCGGTGCTGCTCACGGAGCCAGTTTAGAAAATCGTACTCTGCTTTAAATTCTTGGGACCGGATATAGGCCATCTCCATACCGGGGATAACGATCAGATCGCCGGGTTGAGGGATCACCTGGGTAAAAGGTAGGACCGGCCCCAAAGCCAGGCCTGCTGAGCTGATAAGCTGATGTTGGAACGAGCAGTACCGTAATTGATAGGGAGCCCCATACTCAATAGCTTCGTAAAAGACCTGAACGGGTCCGGTCAGATCCAACACGTGGACAAAAGGCGGTACAACAAAGATGACCTGTTGAGTGAGGGCCATAGTCTAGTTGAGTGAGGCCGTAAAAGTAGGGGATACTCACCGTTGATTCGAGCCAAACATCGGACATTTTGGGCCAAACCAAAGCTGCTTTGCTCGAGATTTGACTACCAAAGCGAAAACCACTCGATTGAGCAAGGCGTTGACTGATAGCGGATGGTAATTGCGGGGCCAATCTTCCTAAAACTATGAATTTCTGGCTGGTTTCTACACTTCTGTTATCTACAACCAGTCTCAAAATAACGCTCCTTAATGAGACGAGGAGAGATTTGACTATCTGCAATTGGGGTGTATTCTTGAAGAATACTTAGCCTGAAATTTCGTGCGTTGGCTATCAGAGCAGAGATTATAAAACCGTTCAACGTCACAAGTTGGTACCGCTGCTGATTAAAGCTATAAACGCTCATTAGCGGACTAGCCAACTAAAAGAGGAGACTATAGCCATTGACCGCCATAATCGCCAGTGCAATGGGTAGCCAGTATCATAATAGCCATCGAGGAGTCTTGCGCTTATAGCTTAAATACGATTCGCCGAACCAGTCTTCCATTAATTTTTCTTCTCGAAGCACAAATTGTGTGTGGAGTATGATAAACAGAACGGGAATTAAAACCAGGGGTGAGAAGGTGCCAAGCAGAATGGCAACGCCAATTGTAAGGGTCATAAGACCAAGATACATGGGGTTTCTTGTATATTTAAAAGGTCCCTTTGTTACTAGTAAAGTTGCTTTAGCGCCAGGTTTTGGATTCGTTCCTAATTTTCTGAAGAATAGGCCACTTCCCAGCCCTAAGCTGAATCCCAGAATAATCAAAGCAAGGCCAAGGTACCTCCAGGGATAATCTAACCACCGTCCAATTGGAGCGTAATAGTTAAGGAGTATCATCACTAGAACGGCTAGTACCATAAAAACGGGTGGTGGAATACGGGGCATAGACATGTTCATATCCAGAAGGGTTTAAGGTCATATGCTGAAAGTGAAGAGACGTTTTTTGCATAAATGGACATGAAGATCGAACGGCTTTGGCGGTCCCTTGTTTTTCCAGCCAACAAAGGCGGAGCGTATGAATCCCTTCAGGTGGCCTATTTCTGTTGGCTATTCTTGAATACATCGTAGGTACTAAAACTCCTGCACTGGTTGATTGGCTTGCTTTCTTCTTATAACAGAATCGGAGGGGCGGTTGCAAAACTCGATTTGCCCCTTGAAAATAGCTCCGCGGCAACCTACATCCTGCCTCAATCAACCTTCAGCGGAGGGCCCACTACCTGCATGTCATGTTCGGCAAAGAGTTGAGCGATTTCTTCCTGAGAGGGCTCTTTGGCCAACCCCGCCATCCTGACAAAGAATTCCTCCATCTTACCCGCCGGTTGAAAAATCAACGTCATGTGGCCTCGCTCGCTGAGCTGGGTCCAGGCATGGGGTACGTTGCGAGGTAGAAAAATATGATCGCCCGCCTTAAGCTGGAATTTATCCTGACCAACTACAAACAGGTATTCACCATCCAGAACATGAAACAGCTCATCCTGGTGGGGATGGATGTGTAGGGGCGTGCCTCGTCTGGGGGAGAGGGAGTTTTGCTCAAAGACGGCCAGATCCCCATTGGTATCTTTACCGGACACTTTCAAATCCAGGATGTTTTCATTGACGCCTTTGAGTTTGATATGCCCGTGAAATCGCCCCTCACCGGCTTTGACGATGAACCCGTTGGGTGCTCGATCAGCGGCGGCCTGCAGGGTCGTGGAGGCCACGAAGGGAGGGGTGAGTAACGTTGCCTGGAGAAAGGTTCGACGCTTCATAGCAGAGAATTGGGAGCCTGGCTGAACCAGCCGGTCCTGGTTTAGTGGCTTACCCAGGTAAGTTACCAAGGAGTCTAATGGGCTTGTTGAAACTTTTAGTAAGCGGAAGAGCAAGCCTGTAGTAACCATCCTGTCGTCTCGTTAGTCGTCCCTGCCCTTGAGCGCTTTTAGACCCTGGATTGGCCGCTAAACCCTTTCGGCCAATGAATTGACTAGTGCACCAGCCACTGAGATTAGGTAAAGAGAATTTTCTTCGCTTGACGATATACACCATAAAAATAGGTTTTGCGCTTGTCCTTTTAGGTGGCATTGTGGGCATGAGAAGGATGTGGCTCTCCGACTTTCCAGCTTTTCCGATGAAATAAACCTCGACGCCCAGGGAGAAGTTGATTGCTGGGAGCTCGTCCTGATGAGGGCCTGAGTTTGGCGTCAAGTCGACTTACTAGTTAACCGGGACACTACAGTAACCGTGATCGTACGGCCTAGTTTAACCCATCAGCGCTAACGAGAATCGAAAACGGGAAACGTTTGTGGTCGTTAAGTTAGCGCGGTAGCCTCCAGTGATTAGTTTACTCGAAAAAAGACCACTCACTCAAAACAGGACTAGGTTCCAGCTGCCATGGATAACTAATAAATCTGTTTATCAGTACCTTGTGTTACTCTTTATCGCACATTCATTTGCAACTGACTCGGGTATTGAAAGGCGATAAACAACCCCATTTGAAATCGCTGGATTAAACGGACCACTTGTTCCCCTTACTAAAATGGTACTTCCCCTGCTTGCATTCGGCTTCGTCCTCTTACTCACTGGTTTTCGTATCGCTCAGGAATATCAGCGGGCGGTGGTCTTCAGACTGGGGCGTTTCCAGGCCGTCAAAGGCCCTGGTCTGTATTGGCTAATCCCATGGGTGGAGCGTCAACAACGCGTCGATATCCGTACCAAAACGGTTGACCTGGAGCAGCAGGAAACCATTACCAAAGATAGCGTAACGATTAAAGTCAATGCCGTGCTCTGGTTTCGAATCACCGATCCTAAAGAGGCAATTATTGAAGTGGCCGATTACAATAAGGCCGTTTATCAATTCTCGGTCACGGCCTTGCGGAATATCATTGGTCAGCACTCGTTAGACGAAGTATTGCGGGAGCGGGAGCAAATTAACCGAACGCTGCAAAGCATCGTTGACGCCACGACTGAACCCTGGGGCATTAAAATTGAGATGGTGGAGATGAAAGATGTAGAGATTCCAGCCGCTATGCAACGGGCCATGGCTCGGGAAGCGGAAGCCATCCGGGAAAAACGGGCCCGGATGGTGAAAGCCGAAGCCGAGTTGGAAGCCTCCATCAAATTGACCCAGGGGGCAAAGGAAATGGAAAGAAGCCCGATTGCACTTGAGTTACGGCGGATGCAGATGTTATCCGAAATCGGTATTGACAATAATACGACAACCATCGTGCTGGTGCCGTCCGACTTTAGCAATGCGGCCAAAAGTTTGACCCAATGGGTGGAGCGTCAGCCTATCGCTGACAAAGCTGTTCCTGGGGATGGGTCAATCACCTAGTGGGACTAGACTGGTGGAGCGGGTTTACTCCCAGGTAGTGGCCAATCCGTTGAGGCTATCGGTGTGACGAAGTCGCTTCTTTTTTCGTAGCGACCGTATGGGTTCGAAGTTGGTCTGAATGAACCAAGACTGGCTTCTCGATGGCATGAGAAAGTCGAAATGTAAAAATGAAGCAGGTAGCTTTCATAGCCCGAAGCGTTAAACTGGGTCTTAACAGCAAAACGGCGGGGCCGCCCGTTAGGTTTGCCAGACAGACCACCCTAGAAATCTCTAAATAATCTGTTTAAAATTGGGGCCTCCAAACGCTACTTAGTTCCTCCGCTCTTTTCAGGATGTTTTTCAAAAATTCTACTGGCGGTGCTCCCTTCGGAACAGGAGGAAGTTCTACTGATTGAGCCGCGGTGGTCAGTCGAAATGCCACACACCGCCTGCGGAGTACCACTGGACAAAAGCAAAAATGGTACACAGCCATTATTAGGAAATTCTTATAGACCGCTCCCCCTTAAGCCGGACTACCGTTCATCAACAGGCAGGATTCGTTCAGTGGTTCTATACTAAGGAGGGTCGGCTATCTCATAGCCGACCCTCCTTACGATTTTATTCCCTAATGTGTCTTAAATCGTCCGTCGCGATCCCTTGATCAAGGCGGCAATACCCAATACAATACAGGCCCCCACAAAGGCGGTTAGAATACGACCTAGAATACCGGTATCGGCTCCCAGGGCAGTCCCAAAGAGCCAGCCTCCCACGAAGGCCCCTACGATACCCAGAATGATCTCGACCAGTAGCGAGAGCGAAAAGCGCTTAAAGACCAGGTCGGCCAGCCAACCGGCAACGGCACCGACCAACAGTGTGATTAAGAGTTGCATAGTGTCTATCTAGCGTTAAATGATGTTTAAATGATTCATGGGTAGGGCTACTTCTGGAGAAGATCCCTGTCCCCTTATGGCTTTTGCCTACTCATCAATTAACCAACAATGTGCCATAGGGCTCAATGGTAGCTAATTGATTGATAGACAGGGTGTTTTCAAAATGTGGACACTTATCAAGTCCGCAAACATGAGGCAACTATTCCCAATTATGCGGCATAAATCCCCCACTAATGGGTTTGATTAACGAATCGTTGGCTGGATACCCGACAGCAGCCTACTGAAACAGCTTAACGAGTTGATTGACAACCGGATTTTAGGATTGGCAAGGCGATGATAACCTGCGTGGGCGGTTATATGACCCATGTTGCCTCCTTTCGGATCGTAAGCGGCTAGATTGGATAGGGTACAATTCAAGGTAGCCATTTGGAGAATTCATCTCAAAAAAACGCTGGTAAAATGAAATACCCCTTTGGTGACAATAAGCTATGAATGAACTACTCAGATTTTTATCGCCTGCTTATGTATCTTTAAGCCCTGATACATGTAGGGGTATATGTTGCTATTTTGCCTTCTCCTTCCTTTTGCGTTACTAGCACAGCCTGCCAACCGCGCCAATAAAGGTTGGCAGGAACTAACCATATCCCAGGGCCTCTCGCAGGGTATGGTCTTTGACATTAAACAAGATCATAACGGCTTTGTATGGATTGCCACCAAAGACGGCCTCAACCGCTACGACGGACATAACGTCTGGATTTTTACGCATGACCCTTACAATCCCTTCAGCCTAAGCGACAATGTCTGTACGGCTCTGCTCATTGACCGGCAGCAGCGGCTTTGGATCGGCACCGAGAAACAAGGGCTCAACCTGTTCGATGGCCGAACGGAGCGGTTTTATCACATCACGCTTTCGGATGGTGCAGAGGCTTCGATCAACAACCCGGAAATAACGAGCCTAACCGAGGCCCCCGACGGGGCCATCTGGGTATGTGCGCACAAAAATCAGGCGTTCCGAATCACCTTACTGCCCAATTTTGAGCCAAAACGTGCTAACTCCCCCGATCTAACCGCCCAGGTGCAGGTTCAGCACCTACCCGTGCTAAGAGACCGGCCCAGAGCACGCCCAATGGCCCTGAGTTTTGCCCCCGATGGCACCGCCTGGTTTAGTACCTTTTACGGCCTGTTTGCGCTGAACCATCGCCAGCCGAACCGAGTAACGCAGCTAGCCGAGCACCCAATTCTGCCCCTCGATCTGGCCAGTATGCTGGTGGTTGCCCCAAGGGGTTACTGGATCACCACAAACCAGAATCGGATTGTCTGCTGGCATAGGGGGCAGACTAAACTCATTTCGCTCCCTCCGGAAAACCCAGGCTTTCTTACACTTAGCTGGCTCGACGCCAACACGGTGGCCATCGGCAACGCGAACTACCTGTGGCTGTTGTCGCCGGATGAATTAGAGCGGCAGGATCGTCTGTCGGCCCAAAATGCCTATGCCCGTATGTCTTCCGACCTGTATGGGGTAACCACCCTGCTGCGCGACAAAACGGGGCTACTATGGCTGGGTACGGCCGGGTATGGTGTCCGTTGGTTCAACCCACAGGTGAAACGATTCGAGTCGAGCCTGCCCTCCGTATCGCTTTCCAACCTGTTGCAGGATCGGCGAGGGCGTATTTACGTGCGCTACGTGGATCATATACGTGAACTTGACCCGACTACCGGGCAACTTCGGCGATTCCTGCCCCCACTGATCGATGCCTTGAGTCTTCGCAACTTAATCCAGGATCGCCAGGGTGTGTTCTGGCTCACATTGAGTAATGCCCGACTGCAGAAGCATCAATTGCTGAAGTTCTCGGAAGACTGGCAGCTACTCCAGACCTACCCCCTACCACCAAACGGTGAGCTGGGATTTGCCAGCAACCGCACGCTCGAAGATCGTGCCGGGAACATCTGGATTGGCACCATCAACGGCAAATTACTTCGGTTTGAGCCGCGAACCGGTACGTTTCGAGTGCTGACTTACGATTATCTGCTACATAAACAGGGGAGCGATGTTGAAACCTATGCGTTGTTTCAGGACCGTGCCGATAACATCTGGATTGGCACGCAACAGGGCCTGATCCGGGTGAAAAACCCCAACGGCAAGCCCGCATGTGCCATCTATCGGAATGATGTAAACGATCGAAATAGCCTCAGTGATAATTATGTGTCTACCCTTGCAGACGATCCCAATGAACCCAACCGCTTCCTCTGGGTTGGCACCAAAGGTGGCGGCCTAAACCGGCTAAACCGCCAAACCCTGACCGACAACTCTGCGCAGTTTGATCACGTTGGCGAGCGCGAGGGTTTACCCAACAAGGTGGTCTATGGTCTTTTGCCCGATAGTCTGGGCAACCTCTGGCTGAGCACCAACCGGGGGATCGCGCAGTTTAACCCTAAAAACCGCATGTTCAGACCGTTCACGAAAACAGACGGCCTTCAGGACGACGAGTTCAATACCAACTCCTTTGTGATCGGCTCGGCAGGAAGATTACTCTTTGGGGGAGTGAATGGGCTGACCGTTTTCAGACCGGCGGATTTCCGGCAATCGAACACCACCCGGCCCGTAGCGCATATTATCAGTCTGCGGATTAACAACAAACCGGTGGCGGTGGGCGAAGAAGATGGACTTCTGGACGCACCCATCGAACAAACCCAACAGCTCGACCTGGCCTACGACCAGAACCTGGTCACGCTGGAGTTTGGGGTGATGGATTTTGCCAATCCGGCTGGTAACCGCTACCGCTACAAGATGGAAGGAATTGACCAGGACTGGGTCAATGCGGGCACCAACCGCTTTGCCAACTACGCCCAGCTACCCGACGGAACCTACACCCTGCAGATGATGGGTTCAGCCAATGGAGATGTCTGGAGTAAGCCCGTTACGTTGCACATATGCGTGCATCCACCTTTCTACCGGACCTGGTGGGCGTATCTATTCTATCTGCTGGTGGTAGCCGTAGTGGGATGGCAGCTATACCGGTTTCAGTGGCAGCGGGCCATCTTGCAACAGAAGGTAGTCTTTGAGCAGGCTCAGTCGCTGCGACTGGCCGAGCTGGACGCTATGAAGACGCAGTTTTTTGCCAATATTTCCCATGAGTTTCGCACGCCACTGACCTTGATTCTGGGGCCACTGGCCGATCTGAAACAGCGCTTTCCGTCAGAATCCGTACTGAGTATGATGGAGCGAAATGCCAGCCGCCTACTGAGCCTGATCAATCAACTCCTCGATCTGAGCAAGCTGGAAGCCAACCAATTGACCCCCGAGCCGACGAATGGAGACCTGGCCGCGTTTCTGCGAACAGTGACCAGTTCGTTCGAGTCGCTGGCTAAGAGCTTGGCTATCCAGTTTGCTTTCTCGCAGGATAAATCCGTATACTGGGCGTCGTTCGATCGCGACAAGCTCGAAAAGATTATCAACAACCTGCTCTCGAACGCCTTTAAGTTTACACCCACCCATCAGTCGGTGCAGATGACGGCTCAGTATCAGGAGGACCCTGACCGAGTCGTTATTAAGGTGCAGGATACGGGTATTGGCATTGCTCCCAATCATCTGGCTCATATCTTCGAACGCTTTTATCAGGTTGATGGAAACACGAATCGCCCTTACGAAGGAACGGGTATTGGGCTGGCACTCGTCAATGAGCTGGTCAACGTGCTAGGGGGCACTATTACCGTGGCCAGTACAGAGGTGGTCGGTACTAGCTTTCAGGTTACGCTTCCTTTGATACCCGTGTCCCCCACTGAGCCTGAGCCGTTCACGAACAACCTACCTTTAGACGTACGGACAGAAGGCCGGGCCATTGGACCAGCGCCAGAAGCCGCCAATGAAACACGCATTGTTGGTAAAGCAGTTGTCACGCAGGCAACCGGAGAAGACGTACTGTTAATTGTCGACGATAATGCGGATATCCGGGCTTACGTGCGCAGCATCTTCGAAACCGACTACCAGATTGTTGACGCTGAGGATGGGCAGGATGGATTCGAGAAAGCCACTGCCCTGTTACCTAACGTAGTTATCTGTGACCTGATGATGCCCCGGCTGGATGGGTTTGGCTTTTGCCGGGCCTTGAAAACCCAGGAAGCGACCAGCCATATACCGGTCATCATGCTTACGGCCAAAGCCACGGTTGAAGACCGGATCGAGGGCTTTGAATTGGGGGCTGACGAATACCTGACCAAACCCTTCAACCGGCAGGAGCTACAGACCCGGGTGCGTAATTTGCTTGATAAGCAGGAGCGGCTCCGGTCCTACTTCAGACATCAATCGGTGTCGGCGCCAACCGTACTGCCAATAGAGGTTGCTGTTCCGGCTCTTTCTCGAGAGGACATCTTCCTGCAAAAAGCCCGGCAGGTGCTCGAAGCTCATTATAGCAATAGTCAGTTTGGGGTGGATGAGTTCAGCGCAGCTATGAACCTGAGCCCTTCGCAGCTGCTGCGTAAGCTCCGGGCACTGACAACCCTGACGACGGTGGAATATCTCCGACGTTACCGGCTGGAGCGAGCTGCCTACTGGCTGGCGACGCGCTCGGTCAGTGTTTCGGAGGTGGCCTACCAGGTGGGTTTCGAAAGCCTGCCTTACTTTACCAAGGTGTTTCAGGAGCAGTATGGGGCACCACCCTCGGAGTACGGCGCAACACCCGCCAGCCGCTCGGATTCGTGATCGTAGTACGTACTGAAATACGCTAAATGGCCTTTTTAGGGCCATTTTTTTTGTCCATGCTGGAAATGAGGAAAAGAATGCTGGATATGCGCTAACAGCGGGTGGTGGTTTTCCGTCACTTTTGACCCCAACGCTCACGGCTAAATAACTATCTAATTTTCTCTACGCTTATGAACCCTTATCACCTGCATCTCTCTTTGTTGCTATTACCCGCTCGAGCGGTCTTCCTAGGCTTCTGGCAAACTGTTGCCATCCGGTTTACTTATACCCACTAAGATATTTACGGGTGCGAGTGGGGTGCTTAGCCCTCCTGTTGACTGGGCGGTTGTTTACTGTTCCGATCGTCTGTAACGGCCATAATCTGCCGATGTGCTCAGTAGATGCTTTGCTGGTCAGTTTGGGCAGCCTTGTTTCGGGCTCATTCATCATGCCGTCTGCCATATAACTAACGTCCATTTTTTCTATGAAGAATCACTACGTCCTTTGTCTTTTACTTTTTGTATTGGGAATGCAGGCTACTCAGGCCCAATCCCCTGTTATTAGCAGTCTCTCTCCTTCGAGTGGGGAGATGGGGACTTCTATTATCATCAATGGTACCGGTTTCACGGGCACTACTAGTGTGCGGTTCGGTGAGAAATCAGCTTCATTCACCGTTAATTCCAATACCCAGATTACGGCCATTGTGCCGCGAGGAGCTTCTAAGCAACCTGTCAACGTCACCAATGCCAATGGCTATGGGTTGTCACCCTCTGCCTTCACCGTGACGCGAGCCAGCAATAATCTTACGTATAGCCTGGTAGCCAACAATTTTGGGGGCGTGAGTGGTAGCACCCAAGCAGCACCGGCTATAGGCGACTTAGATAATGATGGTCGGCTTGATCTACTGGTGGGTCGGTCCGATGGCACAGTGATCCGCTATGAACAGACCGCTGCGAACGCCACTACGTTTACTAACTTAGGTAGTCTGAGTGAGGCTTCTGGGACGATCAACATGGGCGGGCGCGTATCAGTCTGCATCGTGGACGCTAATGGCGACGGTAAATTCAGCGTGCTGCTAGGTCGGCCAGACGGCCTTGTATATGAGTATGAACAGACGGCGGTGAATGCAACAACCTTCAGTCAGGTAACGACCAGTTTTGGGGACGTAGCAACAACAACCTATGCCGTAGTGGGTATGACAGATTTTAACAGGGACGGTGCGCTGGAGTTCCTGACGGGCAAAGGCGATAATTTTGTGGGGTATTTCGAACAGGACGGGGTAAATACTATAGGCTTTTCCCGTGTCGAATCTAATTTTCTAAGCCTGACCAACAACACATTCCCGTTCTGCATAGATCTGGATGGCAACGGGCTGATTGATGTGCTGATCGGCGAAGGGGGTGGCAAGATGTATCGCTTCGAGCAAAGTGCAGAGAATACTTCTTCTTTGACACAAATAACGAGCAGCTTCAATGGTATCGATGTGGGTACGAATGCCAAGCCGTGCGTGACTGACATTGATGGTGATGGGTTATTAGATATGCTCATAGGCCGTGCCGACGGCACCATCGACCGTTATGAACAGGGTGCTTCTACCGCTCCCATTATTACTGGCTTTGCGGCCACGGCTACTACCGTCTGCGTGGGCAGTCCCGTCACGTTTACCGCTACCGTGGGCAACGTGACGAGCAGCTACAACTATACCCTCACCAACGGCAGCAGTTCCTTGACGGATAGCACCCCTAGTACCGCTTTCAGCCAGAGCCTGACGGCCAGCGGTAGCGGGCTCCAGAGCTTCAGTTTGCTGGTGAACGATAACGGTAGTACGAGCTTTGCCAGCACGACGGTGAACGTAGGCGCTCACCCCGACTACCAGCCCTTGGTCGATCTCTACAACGCCACCAATGGGCCGGGTTGGGGGAACTCAACAGGCTGGCTACAAAGCTGTGACCCCTGCACGGGTAACGGTGGTGGTCCTTGGTACGGTGTGACCTGTGAAGGGGGACGGGTCACCGATCTTATTCTGCAACTTAACCAGTTGAGCGGCACTATTCCAGCCAGTCTGAGTACCTTGACCAACCTGAACTTTCTCAATCTAATTGGTAACCAGTTGATCGGCTCCATTCCTTCGGGTTTAGGTTCGCTAACCAATCTGGAATTGCTGTATTTAAGTAGCAACCAGTTGAGTGGTACTATTCCTTCGAGTCTGGGTGCCTTGACTAACTTGCAATGGCTGCTTTTAAATAGTAACCGTTTGAGTGGCAGTATTCCTTCGAGTCTGGGGGGCTTGACTAATCTGCAATGGCTTGATCTGCGTGGTAACCAGTTGAGTGGGTGTTGGCCAGCTTCCTTGTCAGCCTTGTGCGGTATTAATGTTAAGAACTTCGCTGGCAACAGTCGTTTGCCCGGTGGGGGCAGTGATGCGGCTTTTGATGCCTTCTGCGCCAGTGGCCAGGGTAGCGATGCCTTTGTGGCCCAGGCTACACCCAGCTCTACCATCGCTGCCCTGGGTAGTGTGGTTAGTCTGAGCACCAGTGGCGGCAGCAGCTACAGCTGGACGGCCCCGGCCGGAGTCGATCTGAGTAGCCCATCTACGACGAGTGTAGTCTCAGCCACGCTCAATCAAACAGGAGTACAGACCTTTACAGTAGTAGTTAGTAACGGGGGCACGTGTAGCCAGACAGCAACGGCCAGCGTCACCGTTAGCTTATCCACTGCCACTGTGATTACCGCTCCGTCCACTAACGTGTCGGGGACCAGTGCCGTACTGGGTGGTACAATAACCGCCGATGGGGGAGCTTCGGTAACCGAACGCGGGGTAGTGTACGTTGTCGGTACCGGTATACCGACCACCACCGATACCAAAGTCACCATCGGCTCCGGGCTGGGCAGCTTTAGCCAGTCGGTTACGGGTCTGACCAATAATACCATCTACTCGGTACGGGCCTATGCCATCAACGCAGTGGGTACCAGCTATGGCGATGTGCAATCGTTCACGACCATTGCGGCTCCCCTTGCCCCACAACTCATTACACCCGCCAATGGGAGTCGGCTGAGCGACAACTCCCCGACCTACTCGGGCACGGCTACTCCTGGAAGCTCGGTGACACTATTCGTTGATGGCAACAATGTGGGCCAAATAACGACTAACGCGGGTGGCAACTGGACCTTCACGCCCGTTAGTCCGCTGTCTGATAACGCGCATAGCGTGTATGCCCGAGCGACACTAGATGGCCTTGACAGCCCTAACAGTACCACCATCTCCTTCACGGTTGATACCACCCCACCCATCGCGCCAGTTGTTACGGCCCCTCTGGATGGAACCATCTTAAACGACAACACGCCGACCTATGGCGGAACAGCCGAGCCTTCCAGCATAGTCACGGTGTTGGTGGATGGTTCAGTGAGTGGTACAGCGTTAACGGCTGGATCGGGGAACTGGACCTATACGTCTGGCACTCCGTTAACGGACGGAACGCATACGGTTCGGGCCAGAGCGACGGATGATCTGGGCAACACGGGACCCACCAGTATCACGACCACCTTCACCATTGATACGTCCCAACCGACTATAACGATCAGCAGCTCGGCCCCGAATCCGACCAACACCAGCCCGATTCCGCTGAGCGTGACGTTTTCTGAATCGGTGACGGGTTTGGTGGCAGGTGATATAAATATCAACAACGGGACGCTGAGCGGTTTCGCTGGTTCCGGCACCTCGTACACCGCCACCCTGACACCCACAACAGCGGGCCTTGTTTCGGTCAGTGTAAGCGCGAGCGTAGCACAGGATGCGGCTGGCAATGGCAACCAGGCATCAACGGTGTTCACTATTCAGTACCTGCCCAATGCCACCCTAACAGGTTTTGCCGCTACGGCTACTACCGTCTGCGTGGGCAGTCCCGTCACGTTTACTGCCACAGTGGGCAACGTGACGGGCAGCTACAACTATACCCTCACTAACGGCAGCATTTCCTTAACGAGTAGTACGACCAGTACTGCTTACAGTCAGAGCCTGACGGCCAGCGGTAGTGGGCTCCAGAGCTTTACCCTGCTGGTGAGCGACAACGGTCAGTCGGGAAGTGCGGTGACACCTGTTACCATCAATCCACTCCCGCTGGCTACGATTCTCACCCCCGCCAGCACCACCCTGACCTGTAGCACCACCAGCATCTCCGTCACCGCCACCGGGGGAGCAACCTACCAGTGGGAGGACAACTCGACCAATGCCATCCGTAGTCTCACCACAGCGAATACCTACTCAGTGACCGTAACAGGAAGCAATGGGTGTACGGCTCTGGCCACCACCTCCATTTTTAGTAATACGGCGCTAAGTATAGGGGCTGGTTCCTCCTTGCCCCAGGCCAATGTGGGGGTGGTGGTGAGCCTGACGGCTAGCGGAGCCACCACCTACCAGTGGAGCGTACCGGCTACGACCCTGTTGACGAGTCCGGCCACCGGCTCAGCCGTCTCGGTGAGTTTGACCACGGCGGGTGTGCAAACCTTTATGGTGGTGGCAACGACGGGAGCCTGTAGCCAGTCAGCTTTGGTGAGCGTGACGGCCCTGGCAGGTCCCGACCTGTCGGCGACCCTGAGCTTGCCCGATGCCAACTTTCCCGCTGGCAGCAGTAAAGACTTGCTGATGCAGTTGCAGGAGGTCAATGGCTCAACGGCGCGTGGGAGTATCGTGATTACCCTGACGGTTCCGGCGGGCTATAGTGTGAGCTTTGACAATACCTTAAGTAGCATCAATGTGTCGGGGGGCACGACTAACCCGGTAGCGGTGCAGAACAGCCAGTGGCAGGTGAGCCAGAGTGTAGCGGGTCAGCAGCTAAGCCTGAGTCTGAACGGGGGCGAGTCGGTGGTGGCCAATGGGACACTGAGTCTGGGTTTCACCATTATTAGGACGAGTGCCAATTCGGGTAGTGTGTCCAACATCACGGTGAATGTGGCCGATGACAGTGGGGGCAGTTATGATGTGAACCGGCTCAACAACGTCTATGCCCGTATTATTTCCGGGCTCTAAGCGATGAGAGTGAGGCCACTGTTTTAGTGGTCCAAAATCAGTGGCCCCACTCGTTATTTTTGTCTTTTAAAATTCTATTCTACTCATCTAACCCATATGCGCTCAATGTTTACCTTCATACCAAAGTGGTATGCCGCTGGCCACATTCTGTTTAGTAGCCTCCTTTGTTTTTGGGTAAGTCAACTCGCCGTGTTCGGGCTGCCGAGGCCAATAGGCTCAACCAACGCTAACTTATCCCCTATAGCGCCTGCGCTCACTTCGCCAGCCATTCATCTGTCGGCACCAGGTTCCGTTTCAGTAGTAGAAGCCAGTAAGTGCTATCGGCTGGTGTCTAGGCTCAGCGGCAAAGTGATTGGGATGGATGGCAATGGTCAGGGCGATGGCAACCAGCTTCGCCAGCAAACCAACACCAATCAGCTTACGCAGGGCTGGCGATTTACACCTGCCGACGGTGACTATTATAGTATCACGGTTTTATCCACCCAGAAAGGTATGCAGGTCACTAACTCCTCGACGGTCGATGATGCGCTGATCGAGCAATGGACCTATTGGGGAGGGGCTCAACAACAATGGCGGTTGGTCCGTAATTCGGAAGGCTACTTCAGTTTTGTCAACCACAACTCCGGCAAAGCCATTACCGTACGTAATTCCAGTGTAGCTGAGGGGGCCCAGATCAGCCAGATGACGCTGGGAACTGGGCAGCAACAGCAGTGGAGCATCGAAGAACGTAGCTGTACTACTACGGCTACCAATCAGTCGCCGGTAGCGGTGGCTACGGCTACGTCGTTAACGGGTACAGCGCCCCTGAGCGTAACGTTTACGGGCAGTCAATCTTATGATCCCGATGGCGATCCAATTACCTACCAATGGGACTTTGGCGATGGCACTACGTCTACCCAGGCCAACCCGGTGAAAGTGTTTACCCAAACCCAGGGTAGAGGAGGCAATCCCGTGCTAAGCTATCTGGTTAAATTCGTTGTATCGGATAGCAAAGGGGCAATCAGTAATGCCCAAACATTTTATGTGTCGCTGGGCAATACGGCCCCAACGGCCAGGATCACAACGCCGGCTAATCTCTCTAAGTACGTTCTTGATAAAGCCACCACCTACACCGCAACCGCTGCCGTTACAGACGAATCACCGGGTAACCTGACGTATTTTTGGCAGATGAAGCTACGCCAAAACGGTCAAGACCAATTGCAGACAACCGCTTTGGAGGCTACTCCTACCCTTACGGTACAACCCGCGGGCTGCATCAATGGCGAAGACTACTACTACGTACTCACGCTGAAAGTGACGGATATCGCTGGTCTTTCAGCGCAGGATTCCGTCAAGATTTACCCGGACTGCAACTCGCCTAAGCTGATCGTGACGGGCCTGACGGCTACCTCCCTGAGCAGCACCAGTGTACGGCTCAACTGGACCAATCCGACCCTCCCCTTCGACGACGTACTGGTGCTGGGCAAGGCGGCTTCCCAGTCTAACGGCATACCTCAGGACTTATATTACACAGCGAATCCTAGTTTTACCGGTAATGGGTCAGACTTTTTAGGGGGTAAGGTCCTCTATCAGGGTAGTGGCACATCGGTAACCGTGACCGATCTGACACCAGGGGTGCAGTACTTTTTCCGGGTCTATGCACGCAAAGACCGTACCTGGTCGGGGGGCGTAGAAGTCACTGCACCCGGCAACCGTCCGCCGATAGCGGTGGCGACAACGAGTTCCCTGTCTGGTTCTGCACCCCTGAGCGTGACCTTCACCGGCAACCAATCCTACGATCCCGACGGCGACGTGCTTGCCTATGAGTGGAGCTTTAGTGATGGTACCGTTTTGTACGGCGCTAATCAGGTGAAAACGTTTTCCATACAAACAGGCCAGCATGGGTCAGGTACCATCAGTACGTATACCGCCCAACTTACCGTGATCGATACGAAAGGGCAACGAAGCGCCAGCCAGCTATTTACGATCTCGCTGAACACGGATCAAACCACGCCCCCTGGTTCTGTTTCGGTCGTTGATCCCAGCAAGTGCTACCGGGTGGTGTCCCGGCTCAGTGGGAAAGTGCTGGGGGTAGAAGGCAGTTCGCTGGACGATGGGGCGCCCATCCGACAGCGGACCGATGCCAACCAGCTTGCTCAAGGCTGGCGCTTTGAATCGGTAGGTAGTGGCCTCTACAAAATCGGAGCCTTGCATAGCAACAAAGCCATGGATGTGGTCTATGGATCGCAGGATAATGGCGCTGGCATTCAGCAATGGACCTTCAACGGAAGCTGGAGCTACAACCAGCACTTTGCTCTCCAGCGAACTACCAGCGGCTATTTCCAGATTACAAACCGGAATTCGGGCAAGGCGCTTGAAGTGCAGAATAGCAATACGATCGAAGGAGGCATGATCATTCAGAATACACCCAGCGGAGGTACGAACCAGCAGTGGAGTATCGAAGAGCGTTCCTGTACCACTAGCCCGCCTTCTTCGACGACTACCTCTCCACCGAGCTCAATTACCTCGGCCGCCAGCATTGACCCGGCCAAGTGTTACCGCATCCAATCACGGAGCAGTGGGCTCACCCTAAACGTTCCTGGGGGGGCGCCGAGTGATGGGGCCACACTGAAACAGAACACGAACACCGATCAGCCCTGGCAGAAGTGGCGCTTTACGTCTGTCGGGGGTGCTTACTACAGCATTTCGGTGCAGCACACGCAAAAAGGGATTGAGGTAACTAACTCATCGACGGCCGATAATGCATTGACAGAACAGTGGACGTATTGGGGGGGCTCTCATCAGCAATGGTCCGCCCAACGGAACATCGATGGCTTCTATACCTTTATTAACCGGAATTCCAGTAAAGTTCTGACCGTGCAGAGTGTCAGCACGGCCGAAGGAGCGTCGATCATCCAACAGACAGCTGGTTTGGGACAGAACCAGCAATGGAGCCTTATCGAAACAGCGTGTCCGGCCAGTGCTCGCGTTAGTGCTGTCGAACCCGAAAAGACGTTCAGCTTATCTCCTAACCCAGCCCACGACTTTGTATTGATTGACCTCAGTCCTGTAGGTGGTCAACCGGTCAATCTACAAGTGAACGATCTGCTGGGCCGCTCGCTCCAACAAATCCACTTGGATATTGCCCCTACGGAACCCTATCGATTCAATACCAGCCAGCTTTCCAGTGGTTTATACCTGATTCAGGTAACACCTGCTGGCCAGTCTTCAACTACATTACGATTACTGATTCAGGAATAGGCTTTGGCTTAAAACGGATTCCTTGCTGATTTACACGGCAATAACCTGACGCAATTTTTTGTCAGGTTATTGCCGTGTAAATCAGCTTATCTATCCCCAATTTATGGAGATCTTTCTGGCTTTTCTCCCACCTTTCTTGTCAGTAGAACCAGTGGCCTTTTATTGGGCAGCACGGTGCGAACTCATATAAAGGCTGCCGGTACATAAGCAGATCTGGTTGTGATTGAAGGCATGAGTCATAGAGATTATGCCTTACTTTTTCAGGCTCCTGAAAGCCCAAGTGTTATTAACGATCTGAACAAAACTTTCTAAAGACGTATTTTTCAGACCATCCTTAAAACTACCCATTATAGGTTGTGATTATCTTTTAGGATCAGCAGGCTATTGGCGACAGGGTCACATCCATAAGCGGCCAACCAAACAGGGGTTAAAGGATGAAAGCTATAGACCTTTGATTCTTTGTCTCAAAAATGGCTCCCTCTTGAGACGAAGGGGATTGCTGTTGCCTTGGTTACTTCGACCACAAGCGGGGATCAATCACCAGAGGCTTCTCGTCAATTACCTGTATTGAGCCATAGTCACTATGGGCTGGATGGAGTAAGTAGTTAATGCCCGATGGCATCACGGAGGAGGGTACACCTAGGGCTAACACATCCGGCTTAGCAAGCCAATCGGCTAGAATATGCTGACTCCGGTTGTAGGTGTTTTCCTGCCAGTAAGACGGTAGGTCAACCGCGTCCACTACCCGCTGGCTATCCTGGGGTAACTCCAGACTCAACAACCGGTAGGTAGGTAACTCATCGTAGGGCACTTGGGGCATGTGCACCAGGATCTCTACTAAAGCTAAAGCGGGATGCTCGGCCGTGTAGAGGATGCCAACACCCGGTGGATTCCAACGGCCTCCATTGAGCCACGTACCGGTAACATCCAGGGGACGGTCGGCATACTTCTGGCGCACTACGCGATAAACAATAGCCATACCTTATCCGAAGATGCCATGGTCAATGCGGCCCAGCACCCGGTCGACTAACGTATAGCCTGTAACGGTGTCCAAAGCTTGTAAGGGCGTTTGGTAGTCCAACTCCCGTAAGGGGGAGCGTAGCCAGCCAAGGACGGTTTTACTACGTTGCTCGAAGGTATCCAAAGCGTGTAGAAGCAGGTTCTCCAGCAACAACAGCCGCTCGGAGGCATCCTGACTGATACGCTGATCCACCTTGAGCCGATGCAGGTAAGAAGCGGATAAGCCCAGGGCAGCCGCCAACTCCTTATCGGTTAAGCCAATCAAAGCAGCCACGCGGTCGGCTTCTGCGCGCAGCACGCCTTGTCGACTGCGGGTGATGATTTCCTGCTCGGTCAAGAGCCGGGGCTGCAGGGATGGACTGGGAGCTATGATCGGCAATGCAAGGGCCATGGCAATGAATTTTTAGACTAAGTTAACTACAAAAGTTCACTTCATCAAGTTCCTTATTCTGATTTAGACAATGAAGGCGTTTAGCTTAATCTGGTAAGTGGATTATCCATACTGATATGTATCTTTTCTATGACGACGCAAGTTGACTAATCTGTGCCACAAAATGGGCGTTTAAAGATATAAGAAAAAGCACTGAGGCAAACTCAGTGCTTTCTTCAAACCCAATCAACAGAGTCTTTATTCGCTTTGCAAGCTCTTCACCGGATCGGCCAAGGCGGCTCGCCAGGTCTGCAGACCGATCGTCAAGCCGCCAAGTAACGCCACGCCCACCAAGCCCTCTATAAAAATGCCTGCCCCCAGAGAAATGCGATAAACTAACGTATCTAAAAAGGCACGACTGATGAGATAGCTAATCGGGAAAGAGATCAGGACAGCAACCCCTAATAAGAGGGCGAATTCTCGGGAAAGCAGATAAATGAGTTGGAGTACTTGAGCGCCCATCACTTTGCGGATACCCACTTCTTTCGTTCGGCTTACCGTGCTATAGGTCACCATCCCCAGTAAGCCCAAACAGCCAATCGACAGCACCAGTACGATTATCGTACTCAAAAAGGCAATGTCATCGCCATGCGAGTTGGCAGTGTAGAGCTGATCAGCGTACCACTCGGCTTCATAGGGGTCAGCAGGATTGAGACTTTTCCAGCGAGTTGCCAGTGCTTGCCTGACTTGGCGGTGGTCCACACCAGCGGCCACTTTGACTTGGAGAAGCTTATAGCCCGTTGGGTGATCATAAAGTAAAATCGGCTTGATGTCGTGCGTCATTCGTTCGTTGCGAAAGTTTTTGACGATGCCGCAAATCCGCACCAGGGAGGAATCTTCCAGTTGGATCAGTTGGCCAATGGCGTTGGCTGGACTCGTAAAGTGAAGGCTCTGGGTAGCCATTTCATTTAAGAGGGCATCGGCCACGGCGGGCTGACTACCGCTTGAGTGAATATTGGTGCCAGCCAGTAAGGTCAAGCCTGCCAGGGGCAATAGGTCGGCATCAGCCGAGACGATTTCAGCGGAGGTAATCGTTGGCTTAACGCCAAGGGTGGCTATTTGATTGGTACGCCCCCGTCGGGCTCCCAGCCAATGCGACACCGCACTAACCCGTTCAACGCCCGGCTGGCGTACCAATTCGGCTTTGGCGAGTTGGCTATTCACGCTTCCCAGCTTGATATTTAAGATATTCTCGTAAGTAAACCCAAAGTCACTGGCCACATCATACTGCTGCTGGCGCAGCATGACGATCATAAAGATAATACCGGTCAGGGAAACCGTCAGTTGCGTGACCACCAGCGCTTTTTGCAGTTTTAAGCCCCTCCACACTTGGATGGCTCCGCGTCCTTTCATGGCTAGGATGGGATTCGTCGATGCCAAGACGCGGGCTGGTGCCAGTCCGGAAAGTAGCCCGGTGACTAACGTAAAACCCGTTAACAGCCCGTAAAGCTTTAGGTCCCAAACGGTGCGCCCTAAAATAGCGTTGATTTGAGGAACTGGTCGTAGTAATTGAAGCAGTAACCCACTGAGCAACACCGCGATAATCGCCAGGATCGTTGATTCGACGACAAATTGGCCAAACAACTGCCCTTTCGAAGCCCCCGTCACCTTACGAACGCCCACCTCTTTGGCCCTGGAAATCGAGCGAGCCAAGGTCAGATTAACATAATTAAAGGCTGCCAGAAACAGCGCTACGAGTCCGACACTGAGTTGGCCCAGGAGCTTAGTGGCTGAGACCGTCCCTGAGAAACCAACGATTTGATCGGAGGCCGGGGTGATCTCATCCAGGGGCTGCAAGTCATACTCAACGGTTTTGATCGACTCATCGGTGGTGAAGGAAGGGATTGGTTTTTGGGCCAGGACGTGTAACGCGTTGCGGGCTAGAGTGGGATCAAAGCCAGGTTTGAGCAGAATATACACGCTGCTTTGTTCCACCCCTTTTGAGCCCGCTGGATCGTTGGCCGTTGGATCAACGAGGGATAGGGTAGCTATGGAGATAAGGGCATCAAACTTGAGATGGGTTTTCGTTTCTTTCTGAATAATGCCAGTGATTTTATAGGCGACGCTGTCCCGCCCCGTGACAAACAAGCCAATGGGATTTTGCTTCCCGAAGAATTTGGTAGCGGTTTCCGGGGTAATGACCATGCTGAAGGGAGCCGGATCTAAATGGCCGGCGAGGATCTTATAGCCAAACACATTGAAGAAACCCGGGTTCACAAAGCAAGAGCGTAGAGTGAAGGCTGGTCCTTGATCTGAATAGAATTCGGAAGATAGGGTATAGGCCGTCGCCGTTTGCTGGATAAATTGGTAGCGGCCCAGTTCATCGGCTAAGCGGAAGGGTGCAAAGCCTGAGAGTTGTCTGGCACCGGTCTTGAATGTTTTATACGTCAGAATTCGGTAGGTTCTCTGGGGGAAGGGATGAAATAGATCATAATCATAAGCCGATTTAAGCTCGATTAGGGCTAGGACCGAAACGGTCATACCTACGGCTAAGCCCAGAATATTGATAGCCGAAAAGAGTTTATGCTTCCAGAGATTGCGGAGGGCAGTACGTAAATAGTTTTTAAGCATACCGTATGTTCTTATCGCATGGTCAATGCCCTAAGAAGCACTAAACCAACAAATTATAACTGAAATGGCGGATTTTTAGTACGAGAGGCGCCGGGTCGCGGAGCGGTACCAAACGGCCGTGCCGCGTTTGGCGATACTATCCGAGTTATATCGTCTCAAAATACCCTCCCTCCTGAGACTAAAAGAGATTTGCGTATCAATAATTCGGGCGTTTAATGAGGTACAGCGTACCGTTTCGTACTATTCTCCTTAAAGTACGAAACGGTTTAATGACCATATGAAAATTCAACAGTCTAATTGTTGAAGTCTGCGAATCCCACCTATGGATGTCTTTTTCGATAAGAAAAATTCGACAGGCATAGTTACCGAATTAAACCCAACATACCTACTGCTGTCTATGGTAATGATAATCAGCCGGAAATTCCGACTAGGAAGCTGTTTTGGTATCATTTTAGAGGGCTTACACCGTAGCTCTTCCAAACTTGTACAATTAATCGATAACCACGCATGGTGCGAATACGCTATGCAGCATCTTATTGAATGAAGAAAACAGAGCCTCCTTCAACTGGTCAGACACTTACCTATCACCGAGAATTGCCCGCGCAATTCACCAGTTGGAACCAGTTCTATGATGAGTTAATCCGCTTAGGGTTACTTCAGCCTGACACCTCTATCATTCGCATCAAGGTCTTTCGGGCAGCAGATACCCTTAAGGATGGGGATAGTCTTTCCGTCAATCTACTCTATGAGCGTCAGCATATTGAGCGGATGTGTCTGGATGAATTGCGTCAACAACGGACAACCCAAGTCAGCCAATTGTTGACCAGTCAGCAGGTAATGCACCTGATTAATCTGGTCAGTAATCAAGCCTCTCACTTAGCGGATTGGGTTTTATTGCTCAAACTCAGGGAGCTTTTAGCCCAGCAGCAGGAAAAAAATCGAAGCAACATCCACATAACATCAGGGGAGTAGACGATCTAGTGACAACTGAACGTATGGATAGGCCGTCACAAGAGTGCGTTCAGCCATCTTCAGAATTACTATAGATTCGTTTTATAGATTGGGCCGGGTTATTCATAATCGCCACTAAATCGACAAGGCGAAAAAATGATTTCTCATGACAACGAGTGCTAAGTTATTTCTCAAACTAGTGCTGTATTCTCTGGGTGGAGCCGCTATTTCGGGAATACTGGGGAGTTTGTTAAGCGAGCGCGAGCTTACCGGGGCCAATCTTTTTAGTTGGATTGCTGTCTACTGCGGCATCATCGCCTTCATCACGTTTCTCGCTTTTCTAGCTTCATTTGTTGTTAGCTCCAATCGGGGGCCCAGCAGCGAGTTGATTAAGCCATTACCCGAGTCAAGCGCAACCCGTAAGAAAACGGGACGCTCAACTAAACAGAGAGGTAAAGGTTGAATATGATAGCCTTTCTTAGTCTTACTAAATGCTCCTCCCTGAGACGAGGTCGTATCTATGATTTGGGCTTTTTAGTATAGCCTACCGCTTCACGCATCACGCCACCGAACGGAATTAATACAGTTGGCTTACAACACAAATTGACCGCTACCTCAGTTACCTAAGCTGTACGCAATGAATCTGTCACTATGTTCACCACTTACTTTGCTCTAATTACCTGGGGCATTTTTTGGATTGGCTGGGCCATCTGGGGGTATACAACACGCCGTCGAGTTCAAGTGCAGCAGCAATCTAAGACGAGTTGGTATCGGCTAATCCATGTAGCACTCGTCGTACTATCCTTCATCCTGTTGCTCAATCCACTACCCATGGCGTTCACTAAACCTTTTTCCGTTATGCCTCACTGGGTTCACCAAGTAGGAATGGGGTTGATGCTGATGGGCATGATGTTGGGGGCCTGGGCCCGCCAGGTGCTGGCTGATAACTGGAGTGGTGCCATTCAGCAAGTCGAAAACCAGACCTTAGTGACTAGCGGTCCCTATCGGTACGTTCGTAATCCGATGTATACGGGTTTTCTCTCGGCCTCCTTCGGTACGACCCTGTATCAACCCAGCCCGTCAAGCTTGACGGGCTTACTGATCTTGTGTGGAATCTATGTGGTGAAAATAAGCCGGGAAGAACAGTTCTTACGGCAAGTACTTCCGGGCTACTCAGCCTATAGTCAGCATACTTGGCGTCTAATTCCGTTCCTCTACTGAGCTTGGAATCGGCGAGACGTACAGGGATTGCCACAACTGAATTCCCCGGTTGGAGAACGCTAACGAGAAGATTTTTTTGAGCGGATTGGCTAAATTTTGGGTAGACCAATAATAACTATGCGCAAAACATACCATCTCAGTAAAGGCTCCTCAAAATGAGACATTGAATTGTGTTTATAAAGTCAAGTGACGGATTTTGTCAGAAACGGCAAACGCTCCCGTTTATGCCCGATCGATGCTGAAAATCCGACTTTATCCGACCTTTTTCAAGAAATCCGACCTGTGTTTGCCGATAAGTCGTGTCACGGCCAGCTAAAAACTGGACATTCCCGTACATTTTCAGGAACCCCTCCTGCCCATTAACATCCCGAACGACTTTAGAAAACCTTAGAAAACTTTATGTTTTTGGAGGGCTTCGCCGGTTGAATTGAATCGATCAGCACCGATGAGGACTAGGTTTTATGATCCGGATCCCTTACCCATCCTTACCATTCCTTTTTGAGCTGAAAAACGTTACAAAACGTTACATTTTTCAGCTTTCCCCCTCCTGGAGACTTTTCATAATAAAAGGGAGGGGGAAACGTTTCCTTACATACCATAAACTTTACTTTTCGGGCTTTTCCCAGCGATCAATTAGCCAATACAAAATGGCTACTACAACCCTACAATACCCTACAATACCCTACAATACCCTATATTTTCTTCAATCAACCCTACTACCCACCTATTTATAAGTTTACAATCATTTACAATAGTTTACTTTTTTGGCTAGTCAGCCCTCCCGTTTGATCACTAGCATGACCTCCTCAAAGCTTACATTTCGACGGGTTTACATTCGATGCCTATAGATGGCCAAAAAGATGGTAGGGAATTTTACGACCATCTGCCAATTCTTTTACATTCGATGTCTGTAGATAGCTAAATGGTTTTTTTCTAAACTTGGGGAAGACACTACATTTTTCACCCTCCCCAACTCGCTTACCTATTTATCAGTTTACAATAGTTTACATTTTCGGTTTACATCGGATGTAATGGAAATAGCTAAATGAGTTTTCTGCCAAAAGGTTAAAAACCCTACTATACCCTACCATTCCCTACCTTTTTACCAGCTTTCCCTACCTAGATCCAAGTTCCAGTTGATTCTTAAGGGTGTGCTGAAACAGCATATCCTTAACCCCCTATGTTGGTTATTTACCTGGAAAAATCCGATAATTTCCGATAAAATCCGATGTTTTTGAGGAGCTATTTATGTGTGTTTTACCAGCCATGGACTTGACAAAACTTTACATTTTCGGGGTCTGACCGTTACAAAACATTACATTTTTGGCGTTTTCTTCCCTGACCTAAATAATACAGACTTCAAGGAGTAGTGAGTTTTACTATCTCTCCAACTCCAAGTCTATACCACTTCCATTCCCTTACGGGAGGTTCCGTCCATTCTGAATAGACGCTTCTAAATCCAAGTCTGTTTCACTTCCATTACCGGTCATTAGGCTGTATCTTTATTGGGCTATGGAACTACTCACGCAGGAACCCGAAAGACAAACAACACTCGATTGTCAGGCCTATATGATGGAGTGGCATCGACTGACCCTAGCCGATATACTAGTAAACAAAAACCTGCATTATCATCAATACGATGTGATGAGCGCCATTTACGAACTAGATGGTAAAATTGCGCTAGCTGAATTCTTTGGACTAAAAACGGAAGGCTACGTAAAACTAAAAAATGAGCTCTACTACCTCATCTATGAAATCAAGGAGCTGCTTTAAATTCGGCGTTTAGTGGTTTGATTATAGCCTTTCCCTGTTCATAGCGACGGAAAACGCCCATTACGACAGTTACTCTCAATGACTACGTACAAAAATAACGCCCAACCAGGACCGGTTATTCTGGTTGGGCGTTCGATGGCAGGCGACATGATTGCGCAAGCATCCGAAATGTTAAGAAAACAGAAAGTGGCGAAACTTGTGTTTTAGATGTCTTTATACCCAAAAACGGCGAGGCAGTATTGGCGTTGGCCAGCTCACTAGCAACTTAGCCAGGCTCCTGGTAAGCAGGATCTGAATCCCATGGGTTGTATAACGTAAAACCCAAGCTTCTCCATAAAGATAAAGCCTCCCTAGAGTCCCCTGTTAGTTGGAGTTACAAAGAGAGGTTCGAAAACTACTTCGGAATAACCAGTGCAAGATCACGACAAGATATTAACTGATAGGTAAAAACGGGAAAAATCCCGTTGCCTCCATCTTTAATTAATACAACATTTGTTAAAGACTAGCTGCTACTTTATGAATTCGATCAAAAAGGCAAAGCTGAATACTAATAAGTAAATAAAACTGAAAATAAATAAACTATATTATGCAGCGCGTCATTAAAGTCCTTATAATTTTATTGTCTACCACCTTCAGTATTATAGCATACGCTCAAAGCATAACGGATCAACATGATGTGCCTAATCAAATAGATCCTCGGCAATATATTACAATTCAATACAAAAAGTTTTTGAATCGTGATAAGATGGATACGTTATGGAATTGGGAATCCAGAGAACGTGTACCTAACCAAAAAATTCACCTGATCGATATAGATGGTGAAATTAGAATTGATTTCTCGAAAACTGGATTAAGTCAGAATAAAGAGTTTGAAGGCGTCGTTTCACTTGAAGCAGAAATTTCTGGCGCAAATGGAACCAGGAAAATTGAAGTTAATCCCTATTCGGAAATAGGCGTTCAAAGGATTCCAATTGGCGTAAAATCAGAAGCGCCTTCTGAAATAGCTAAGAAGTTACTTAATATGCTTTCCTCGGTAAAAGAGGCTGATAAAATGTATGAAATTATTAACGGGTACCTATCGTTTACCTTAGATGACTTTAATTTAAGGAAAACCATAGACTCAAAATACAAAACGATTATAAATCAGCTTGGAAACGCTAACCCTAACCTTGAAGATATAAAAAATGATGCTATCGAGCTGAGAAAATTGGCTACAAATCAATTGATAAATAGTAATTACGAGTCTCGATATAATTTAATCGAAACACTAGATAGATCTATTTTGTTGGCCAGAAATGTCCAGTCTCTCAGATCAACCATTTCTGGTATGATAAATTCCTATAATACTGAGTATAGTAATTCTAGAAAGCGGTATAATAAGTTATTCGGTGGTGCTTTGGAATATAATATTGATCGTACAGGTTTAGTTTTAGATTATTTAGGCTCGTTTGAAAACGCGGGCGAAGACGCAACTAAAGCCTTTTTCTTATTATTAAACAAAGATTTAATTAGCTACAAATCATTAAAGTCTAATTTGATTAATAACCAAAAAAGATTATCACAAATAAATATAAGTTATAGGGAAGATGATCCTAAGATTGACTCTATATTGCTTTATAACAGCAATTTAATTACAAGTTCAACTAAATTACTTACTGATTTATCCAATTTTAATGGTACGACTTTAGAGCGCATTTTGCTGAAATTTCTTGAAAATAATATAAGAAGTTATTCACCCAAAGTGGTTTTTGATTCTACGCTCAGTGAAAATACAAAGAAAAAAGCGCTCTATTTTGATTTTATTGACAGTTACTTTCAAACTGTTGCTGACAGTTTATCTACGGTAGCCGGACGAACGATTTATAAAAAGCTAATTTATGCAACCATTGATCTCGGTAAAAGCGGTGCTAAGAGTGGAGAAGTAATGAATATCTATTTAACATGGATTCTTGATTCTAAAAGAGACAGTCTTGCCAATTCACCAAGGTTGCCAGTTGGTAAGTACTATTTAAGAGAAACTGGATGGCTAGTAGAAATAGCCGATATGTTTTCTTTAATTAAACGTACAAATGAACCTAGTATCAATAGTGGACCATCAACAGTGTCTCCATCTAACTTTAAAGGGGCAGGTGGTGCTGTGCTGATGTGGACTTTTAACCGGGAAGATAGAGGACTAAACATTACTCGTAAAGAGCGAAATTCTAAGACTAGTAACTCAAAAAATAATCAGGTGAATCATGATGAGTTTATACTAAGGAGAAGAAATAGGTTATCAAATTTCTTGGAGCCATCTATTGGGTTAAATGTTTCTTATCTGGACTTCAGCACAGAAAAAGATGTTGAGATTGGCACTGGCTTACAACTTGGCTTATTTAGAAATAAAATATTTTTAGGATACGGAATAAATCTTCATATGCTATCCCCTGCAAATCAATCACCAGGTTATTTCTTTGTCGGCTTCAGTTTTGCTCGTTTATCAGACCTATTTAAAAGCAGTAATAGTATCATAGCGATAAAGTAAATAATTAGTTATCGTTGAGGTGTGATAGTAAGTTTTAAAAATAGCAGATAGGAATCAATAGAAATAAAAAAGGCACCCAGATCCCTGAATGCCTTTTCAAACTACCATTAGCTGTTTGTGAATTTTGGTTCAACCTCCTCCTTTGGCTCGAATGGCCATTGGCATCTAATATCCCGGCTTTCGTTGGTACAAGTACGTAATCCGAAATAGAAAACAGTTCTTCTAACCGGTTCGATAGATAGGGTGGGGTGTCAATTACGATTAGGTCATACTCCGTGAGTTTGCCAGATAGAAACCTATCCAGATCCACGATGTCAACTCCAGTCAGGAAGTCGTGAAGGTCCGAAACTGATCCCTGTAAGTCTGCATCGATGATACCAACTTTAGCCTCTTCAGCGAAAGCATAAGCCAGGTTAATGGCCAGCGTCGTTTTACCGACTCCTCCTTTTTGATGAGCGATGGTGATTACCTTCATGGCCCCAAATTAGTCAAGGCCTGGGCTTACCTATATAAATGAGGAATTATATAAACTATAAACTATCAATTATATAATTATATACAAGCGAAACATCAATATTATGCCCAAACAGACTGTAGACTAGGAGTTATCCAGACATGCTGATGCTTTGGCATCAAATCGTTTCAACGCATTTCTGATTATTGTGGATTGACTGTCAATCGAGCTAGTGACAAACTCGTGACCTTTCGAATCGGGTTTTTGAAGGCTGTATTCTTCTTGAATTGCCGCGTAAGCAGCCTCCATTTCACTTAAGGCTATTTCACGAGTTTCTAAAAGTTGATCTGGAAGGGCTACACCACGAAAGAAAGTAATTGCTTCATTAATCTTCCTGGTCAGGTCGTTGAGCACATATTTTGTTTTGCTAGATTTCCCGTATGTTAATTCACCGATTGGTCTTACATACCTATAAAGTTTCTCTAAATCGGCATTTAATTGTTGTTTACTCATGATTAGTGGATTCGTTGCCAATGGGGTGAATGACGAATAGAGTCAAGTTTTGATTTAGTCTGCTGTAGTTCAAGTTGTGTTTTAAGTAAATTTATACTGTCTCTGAGATGGCTGATTAGCTCCTCCTCATTCTTAATATCTGTCCCGATTCGGTAAACGTTGTTTTGCCCCGCATTATCAATCTTCACAATGATTTGGGGTTTAGGATCCTTCTCTTTAGGAGCGTCTGGTTTGAGAGCCAAATAAAACGACAAAGCCGCTGCCAGAATACTGACTAGTGAATTAACATTGCCAACAACTTTCCATTGCTTGGCACTGGCGTAGATCACACCAGGTTGAATCTTCATCTCATAGATCTCTATGCCTTCAATTTTCTTTTGGATAAAGGCCAGGAAATCGCGATCACCTGTATCACCTAAATGGATTGTTCTCGATGAAATGATAAATTCTAGTTCTTCCATAGCTGCTTGGATAGTAATTCCTCTTTACCCAAAGCTATACAAATTCAGGAAGGTTTATTTCATATAGGTTTTAAGAAAGTAATCAATAATTATATAATTATATATTTATAGAAATGATTAAAATAAAAAGCCTAATAGGCAGCTATCAGGCTTTCGGCTGGAATACCCAGCATGGAATGTAGTTTTCGGATCATTTCCAGGCTCAGCTTTCGCTTTCCGGAAAGGATTTCTGATTGACGGTTGCGACCTCCCAGGATCTTGCTGAGTTCGCTGTTTGGCTTGCCCAGTTGCTCCAGCCGGAACGCAATGGCTTCCAGGGGGGTAGGCGGAGCAATGGGGTAATGCCTGCGTTCGTAATCTTCTACGATCAGCGCCAAAAGGTCCAACTCATCCGATTCAGGCGAATCATCCACTAAATCCAGTTGCATGAGCTCATGGATTCGCTGAATCGCTTCATCGTATTCGGCTTCTGACTTAATAATTTTTAGCATGTGCTATTGTGGACGCGTCGATTTTGTCATACTCGGCATGGGTCCCAAACCAGACGACAAAAAAGAGTTTTTTCTTAAATTCTATATCAGCAATCAGGCGATAGGTATTCCCCTTGATGTTGAATACAAAACGCTTGCCAGTAATCACATCCGCACTGGGAAACGATTCGATCACATCGCTGGGCTTACTCCAGTCAGCATTCTCAACCTCAGCTACAAAGGCCTGTAGACTTGTTTTCGCTATTGAATGTTGGGTATAGGAACTGATAATATATTTCCGGGTAATCAGGCGCATGGCTATTGCGAGGTTTGTGGGGAAATAAGTGGATGGTTTTCATTTGCTCAAATTTCAGTTTTAGGATTCACTTGGAGGAAACATGCCAAGGAGCTGTCGAGTGCTCCCATATTGGGAACATATATAGCCGCCTGGATAGTTCCAATGGGCCAATATTTCTTTAAGAGCACTAATTCATTCAATTATCATTCTTTCTGGTAGTTCTGATAATCAGGTAGTTATACAGCCAGGTAATAATTTTACTAGTTAATAAAAACTACCTGGCTGGATCGATTATCCAGGATGCTGGTCTGATTTGGCTTACCAGAAACTACAACTAACCCAGGTTTCGGCAATGCGTCCACTACCTACGTAGATAGCATCCTTCGACGGTGGATCCTGTCCGGCTGGAACCCAGGTTGTTGTTAACTTACCCTGAAAGAGGGTGTGAGGGATCAGCGCCCAGAAGCGCTTTTGCTGAACCAGCTGGTGATTCAGTTTACTATTCAACGCGGCCTTGCCAGCGCAATAGTAAAAGTCGACTTGTGACTTGTTTGACATTTATTTAGATATACAGAACTAATAGGCTCTATACTTCTAAATAGATTCTGGGAAGCTGATTTCACTTTTTATTTTCAAACTAAGGGGAATAAAAGCCCATTATCGAAACCGTTATTTCCGGTTCCGTTGATTATGAAGTAGTTAAAGGTGCTACGAACTAAGTATCAACGGCGTAACATAATGTCACGCCGTGATTATGAAGTAAAGGAGAGGGATCTTATACAGATTGGTAGGGGGGCTTCCTAATCGTTTAATTCACCCGAAAATGGGGGTTTTAAAATGATCGGCTGGTTTTCTGTTGGGTCCGTTGAATGGCGTTGTAGATGGTCTTTGGTGAAACCTTTAGCTTCTTGCTCAAATGAATCATTACAGCCGTTTTCATAGCTCCCTTTTGAATTAGCTTGACATATTTGGTATAAATCGTCTTGTCTCGCTGTTCACGCTGAAGCTGGGCAGGTGTTTTGTGCATAATCCGTATTGGTATAAGCGAATAGGGAAAATCCCGTAACGATGATTTAGAGCTATGTATAGGATTTAATTTAAATCCATTGTTTACTAGAATGCGTTAATCGCTGATTAGCGTTAAGATTTCACGGGCGCATTCCTGAATAGTGCCATCAGTCCGATGGAGCTGGATAATTCGAAGGCAATTACTGTAGAACTGGTTATACCGGTCTAAACAGTACTCAATCTGGATGTTGGCGATTTGCTGTTCGTAGCGGAAGTTATTGACCAGATCCTGCGGTAATTCGTTTTCGGGTACATATCGGGTCTGGTTCCCTTCCTGAATGGGTAAATGCCAGTTGAGCTTTCCTTCAAACGCCAACTCAAAGGCCCGATCGGCAGCCTGTCGAATGTTGGCGAAATTCAACGACATAGCATATAGTTCTTCGTAGCTTTCAATAGTTGAAGGCAAATCATAAATGGTTTCACCGTTAAACAGATAGTCTAATTCGAAAAAGGGATCGAAGGATTCCTTGTCGCCCGTATCGGCAAGATGTTGCGTTAAATAGTTTTGCAGTTTGCCACTGGCGAAGTCTGAGCAGACCTGATGGAGTTTGGTGAGCTGGTCAAGTAAGTTCCTGGCCTGACTGTGCATCCGAAAGATACTAACCATCATCGCATCGTCAAGAAGGGTGTCCATTTCGGCTTTGGGCGTATAGGAGTACGAGTCGACAAGATGCTTCCGAAGCTGGGCTTCCTGGTAAAGCTCTCTGATTTGAGGTAGGTGAATAAGACTCATAAGAGTATGCGGGTTGCTTACTGGGGGAAAAGATGATTTAAACCATGTTAGGGTCAGGCCTTATTGACTAACCAGTCGTCATACACTTCATCTGATAGGTGGGAAGGAATGACACACCAGCGTATTCGGCGTAGCTGCTGAGTAGAATCCCAGGCCAGGGGAGCCTGAGGAAATTTGAGAAGTTCACAACAAGGTTTCTGAGCGGGTTGGGATCCATCATCCCACTCCATGGGGTAACTGTCGGATGATTCAACAGCGAGTACTTCCCCAAAGATTGGTTTTCCCGATTGAGGGGTATACCGTGGCCAGGTGAGTAAGTCCCTAAGGTCGACATTGCTAGTTCCCGCAGGGATGTTTTCTTCCACGTAGCGACTAATCGATAAGGAGGCTGTAATGGCCGAAAGGTCCTTTGCTTTTTGGCTCCAGTCCTCGTATTTTCCTGAATCGGGCCATAAGACAACTTTTCGACCACGTAATACGTCGAATCGATTAGGGTCATTCCATTTTCCGCCATTACTGCCGCCTGTCGCCAACCAGATATAATCGGGCCAGATCGCAGAACACACAACGGCCGTTGATTCGCCTTCGACCAAGGCAACAGGTTTTTCGGGCTGTTCACCTAGTAAATGTTCGCCGAAATAGCACTGTTGTAAATTGGCGGTATCGGAGCCCGCAAAACTTCGCCCCGCAAACCATACTTTTTCGGACTCATCCGGCTCATACTGATTTAGGCGCGTGTTCAGACGGTAGGCTGGTTGGTGTGCCTTAGCCCTTCGGCCGGTAAGGGGATGAAAGGGAACAACTTTTACCTGCCGAAGATTTCCCTCAAGATCAACTTGAGGGAAACAGGTAGCCAGACTTCCTTCAAATAGCCATCGCCTGGAAGTGCCTAGCTGGTAGATGGCAAAGAGTGCATGGGCCATTGATGGATCGAATAATTTAGCCAGGTAGACATAGAACCCGTTTCGTTCGAACCGACTTTGACACTTCTGGTAAAGCGCTCTCGACAGATAATCAACCGGTGGGGTAGGCAAGACGCTCGGGCGGTCCACACGGCTACGTGGTTTGACTGAGCTTATGTCAGCAATATATAAGTAGCGTTGGCCTAGCTCGCTAACAGCGGCTGTATAGTCGACTCCATAAGTTTGACAATACGCTGTAATGGGGTAATAGCGCTTTCCTTCCTGAAAATTCTGGATGTAGGGTTTACCCTGTTCATCGGCTCGAAAAAAATATTCACTGCTATGTTTGGTTTGATCGAAGAGCCGAACTGGTTGTCGATTTCGGGTTAACGATTGCCCCGTCAGATCCGACAGGATCGCGGTACCAAACTCGATTTCTAACTCATCAATTGAAGGGGGTTGCATACCTGTTGGGCTAAGAAATATTAGTGATTCGTAGAAGTATTGTTGAAAGGTGTCAAACACCTTTTGACACCATTTTTGAAGGTGTCAAGGTGTCAAAACCTATATAGGGGGGTTGACACCTTGACACCTTTCGAAAGCTATTCGGACGGTTCAGGGACTAAGCGATAAAAGTGGTCCCGGCCCTCGATAAGGTCCCCTAATCGAACGGATTGCCCCGCGTTATTAAACATCAGAGGTAGGCTTTCCTGGATCGCTCTGATCCGGTTACGGATGGTGGTATCTTTGGCCGAATATTCGACCGTTAACTTTTGAATAACCTCATGTTTGGGAAGCGGCCCATCTGATAGTAGTATGCTCAACCGTTCGGCTAAATCCTCAACGTCTGCCTTATGTCTTCGTTGGCTTAGGTAATTACCCAGAAGGGTAGAGTCGGCTATAACCAAACCATTGGCGTCTTTGTCGAACTGAAGATAAATCGGGTCGGGCCGTTTGCCACGGCGTAGCTTAAGAAACCGGACTTTAATGATTTCGGTATCATCTCCTCGCTCAGTTTTTTCAAACCCGATCTGGAGCATCGTACTGGCTTTATTAGCGGCTTCGGTGCCTGTATGCCCTCTGGCTTTTTCGGTTCCAGGGTTTTGATGGATGACCAGCAGGAACGTAGCATCGTGACGATCGCACAGGTTACCGATAAAGTCGAATAGCTTCATGGCCTGTTCATCATCATTAAAACTACTTACGCAGTCGGTAACCACGTCTAACAGGACGAATAAGTGTAGAGTAGTTTGTTGACGAACGTGGCCCAGGTACGTCTCAATGGCTTTTAACCGGTTCTTACGATCAATATCCTTTATAGACGTGAAACGAAACTCTGAAAGGGGGGAATCGAGGCTAAAACCGGCTTTACGTTTAATGCTCTGTACAGCATACGGAAATTCTTCCTTCAGGTTACGTTCTGTATCAATATAGCAGACACAGAACCGCTCCAGCATTACTCGCTCAAAGTCCAGAAACTGGGGTTGATTGCGTGAACTGGTAGCGAGCATGAGCGAAGCAAAGAGTTCGGCCAGCCGTGACTTATGGGATCCATAAGCGCCCTGTATGACGTTAATCGTCCCTCGACCAATGATTCCAGTCCCCGAGCGGTTAATCAGGGCTGGGCTGAAAATAACTTCATTGGCAGCTGCTTCTCGTAGCGAGTTTTCCTTATCTAGTAGAAAGGTCAGTAGCTCATCGGGTGGCGATAATGAGGGTTTTTGGGAGCCATTACCGGTTTGGCTGCTGGGCAATTCGCTGGCTGGGGTTACGGACGCTTCCATTTCTTTAGTGACAGCCCGAATCATTTCAGGGTGAGCCTGAACAAACGGCCGTTCTCTGTCACCAGGTAAAGTACTGACAGTTGGTACAATCAGTTGAGAATGTGTATCTTTACCCCATCCTGTATCGATTGGGGTATTGCTTTGTTCGGCCATAGCATACCCCGATTATTTTTTTGAATGTTCTTGCTTAACGTTACCGACAGCTATGTAGGTAGCGGCCTCGTGTTCGATTTCCTCAGTCGTTTTAACCCGGTTTCGTTTCATCCAGGCATCTAACTCGGCCCTATCAAAATAGATGACCTTCCCACTAGGTTTGAAGTGAGGGATTTTACCAGATGAAGTCAATTTGTAGATATGCGATACACTTAGACCAGCGTAAGCAGCGGCCTCTTCAAGTGTCAATGTCGTTTTAAAGCAAGCAACTATGACCAACCGCTGCGTATCGGTCAGTTGGTGAATTGGCAATTTAAGGGCAACGTCTTCCCCACTTCTTGAATTGAGTCCCATTTTTCAAAAAATATGAATGTTTGAAAAGATGGGCTTGCGCAAACCCGGCTATCAATTTGATAACCATGAGCAAATTTTAGAAGAAAAAGGGAAATAAAAAACAAATAAAATACTGATTATTAATAAGTTATGTAAGAAAATTGGTAATTTTTTTGGTAAAAAAGCTGGTAAAAAAGTTGGTAATTAATAGTGTTGTAAATCACTTGTTATGAGGGAGTTGGGGCTGGTAAATAGATAACAGATTAAGCGTATTAAACTGAGTGGTTTTTCTCTAGAAAACGTTGGCGAAAATATTTTTTAAAATTATTTACACCGCAAAAATCTTAAGATAAGGTGTTTAAATACCTATGTCTGGAATTCGACTGACAGCTTCCTGCTTTTTCTTATCCAGAATTTTCGCATAGATCTGGGTTGTTTTCAATTCCTTATGACCTAATAGCTTGCTGACGGTGAAAATTTCGGTACCTAGATCAAGCATTAGTACCGCGAAGGTGTGACGGCCGCAGTGGAACGTAATCGTTTTTGATATACCAGCCCGCATACACCACTTCTGAAGTTCCATATTGTGCCACACGCTGTAGCGAAGTCCGATGAATACCCGCTCATCAGGCTGCCCTCGTTGGCCCATATAGACCAACGCCTGGGGGTTTATATCCAAGTACTCAATACCACCTGTTTTCTTCTGGGTAAAGACTAGTCTGGTAAAGCCATTGAAATCCTGTACATCGGCCCAGGTAAGCTGCTGAATATCGCTCCAGCGGAGGCCAGTCAGACAACTAAATAAAAATGCGTTTTTAAGGACATGGTACTTGCATTCAGCTTTGGTAAGGGCTCGGAGTTCATCTAAGGTCAGGTAGTTGCGCGTCGGATTACCAGCTTTGGGGCTCACGGCTCCCTTAGCCAGGTTTGTGGGTGTAATACGCTCGTCGAAGGCAGCAGATAAACAGGATTTAAGCTTACTGAAATAACTATACTGCGTGTTCTGGGAGAGCGGTTCATTACTCTTGGTGCGGGCTTGCTTTTCAAGATAGATCCGAAATCCATCAACAAATTTTGCATCGATGTCTCTAAACGTAATGGATTGCCCAGCATAGATAGTCAGATGCTTCAAACAGCTATCCCAATTACCGTAGTTACCTGGACTGTCTTTTCGAGCCTCAGCCGTTTTGCGGAAGTATTCCAGAAAGTTTGTATCCAGCTTAAAGGCGCTGGTAAATCCATATTCATGGTTCTGGATTTCGATCTGACGCTTGGCTTTTATAGACTGGGCTAACTGAAGCGTTTCCCGGTTCTTCTCCTTATCCGCTTTATTGGCTGCATTTATCAGGTAGAGTTTTAAGAACTCATACTTGCGCCTGCCATTGACATAGATATCCAGATAGAGGCTTATACTACCATCGGATAGAGCCTTTTCTCGAAGCCGAACCAATTCTTTCTGTGAAGATTTTTTTGCAGCCATCTTGTTACTCGTAGAGGATTTGCGTTTCTGAGTAACAAATTAGCAACAAAAATATGGATAGTAAAAGAAAGAAACGGCAACTAAACTAACTAAGAGCTAGAGAAAGATAATTGTCTAAATAGCTGATTTTTAGTAATATGTTTGCCGTTTTTTAGCTATTTATTGCACTTGTTTTCTTTTGCTAGCAATTGGCGTTACTTTCCGATACAGAACTTACTGAAAATGGAGTCTAACAAATCATCAGTCGTTATTTCGCCAGTTAATTCACCTAAATGTCTTAAGGCTACTCGTAAGTCCATGGCCAGCCAATCGGGTGTGACCTGGTTATCGAGACCAGTGATGGCACGGGCAAGGGCATCGTCGGTGGCGGTCAGATGCTCGTAATGGCGGGCGTTGGTTACAACGGCACTACCGGTTTGCATGGCGGCATCGGTGCGGGCACGGGCCGAGAGGGAGGCTTTTAGCTCATCGATGCGCTGATCTTTTGCCGAAATCCATACTATGCTTTCCGTAGCAAGGTTCTGGTTTATACTTTCCCGTTGCGCATCGGTCATGAGGTCTGCTTTGTTACCCACCAGCAAATAGGGTTTATCAGCCGCTTGCAGTTCGGTTAGCGTGTGGACTAGCTCATCGGCAGTTGTGTTGATGCCATCGAACAGATAAAGTACCAGAGCGGCATCCCGCATTTTTTGCTGGGTACGTTCAATACCAATGGCTTCGATCTGATCAGTGGCTTGCCGTAGTCCGGCGGTGTCGATGAGTCGGAAGCGGATACCATTGATGAACAGCTCATCTTCGATCACATCCCGGGTAGTGCCGGGAATATCGGAAACGATGGCTTTTTCTTCATTGAGTAACGCATTCAGAAGGGTTGATTTGCCTGCATTGGGTTTGCCGACAATCACGGTAGGTACCCCATTTTTGATAGCATTGCCTGTTGAGAACGAGTCAATCAGCGGATGAAGTACCCGACGAATATCGACCATCAACTGACGAAGCCGATCCCGGTGGGCAAATTCTACATCTTCTTCCCCAAAATCCAGTTCCAGTTCCACCAAGGCCACGAAATCAATCAGTTGCTGCCGGAGGACTTTTAGTTGTTTCGAAAAACCACCCCGAAGTTGAGTCAGCGCTGCCCGATGGCTGGCATCTGAATCAGACGCAATCAGGTCGGCAACGGCTTCAGCCTGCACCAGGTCGAACTGGCCATTCAGAAAGGCTCGCTGCGTAAACTCACCCGGCCGGGCCAGGCGGACACCTTCCTGCGTGAGCCGACGAAGAATTTGTTGGATGATAAACTCAGACCCATGGCATGAAATCTCAACGACGTCTTCTTTGGTAAATGACTTAGGCGTTTGAAAAACCGTAACCAATACCTCATCAATAATAGTGTCGTCGGGATTTCGAAGCGTGCCAAAATGAGCTGTATGACTTATTTGTTGGGTAAGGTCTTTGCCCCGGAAAATGCGATTAGTAATGGCAATGGCACCTTCGCCCGATACGCGGATTACGGCAATGGCTCCGATGCCGGGTGCTGTGGCTAAGGCTGCAATAGGTTCTAATTGGAAAATACTCATAATTCGGAAAATCTCTGTTGACCTTCGTATGTCTCTGTCTACTAGCTGTTTCGCAGCTATACATGGAGATAAACAGGGATTCACAGAGGAAAAATAGAAAAGCGATTTAGCAGATCAACCATTCGTTTTTCGATGGGTACCTGTGGAACGTCAAGCCAATCAGCATATTTATCGCCCAAAAAGAAACGTATTTCACCGGCTACGAGGTTCCTTATCGTTTCCGAACGCGGTTGCTTAGCCGAACTAAACTGGATTGGACTGTTTGGTAAGTTGATAGGCGAGGTAAGCACATCTGTCATGGCATTCAACAGGGCTCGGGTCAGGCCCACACCTGCTTCGGAAGGAGCAAACTGTCGGCGGAGGATGGCCTGATGAAGGATAAACGCTTCCCGAAGGTTTTTTGGAAGCAGTTCTCCCGTAACGCCGTTGAGATAGCTGATTACATTGCTATGATGTAGGTAAGCCTCCTCGTCCTGCTCGCTGGCCTGAATGCCGATTTTGCGCAGCCCAAGAAGAACAATGTACGAAAAAGCGAGGTTGGTTCCGGCCATATCTTCCTGATTGACAGGATATCCCCAGTCCATATTCCACCGGCCTGAGTGTAACGAAAACCACCGGGCACCGGCATGAATCAGGCGAATCTTTACCGTTCGGGCAATGGCTTTTCCTGAAGACCATTCTTTCTCATTGTTGACGGCAAATACCCATTCTCCGGTTTCACGCAAACGACGAACGGTATCATTTTTAATACGTTCGGTGAGCCAAAGTACCTGAGCCCCGTTGGCGCCGAGATAGGAATACGGAAGCGAAAAAAAACCGAGTATCAGCCCGATCTGTTGGGCATTTTTTTGAAAAAAACGCATGCCACGACTCATCGTTGTGGAATCGGCCCAGGCAGGTAGCTGGTTGTTTGAGGCAAAAAAATCCTGCACCGCCGGATGCTGACTGGCTGTTATAAAGTCAGTTGTATCGGTCAACCAACTCATGAGCGACCGTAACCCAGCCGGGCCGTTGGTTGCAACAACAGCGGCTATCACTGCATCGGCTGGCGCGTCACCCTGTTGACGGTATTGGTTTAGCGCAGTATTAGGAAAGGATCGGGTGGGTTTGACTAACGTTTGCATCGTACTAGCTGTGTTCTAAGCAGGTAACGTTGTGAGGGGCCGATTGGTTTATAACCCGTTCGCTGCTGACTGTACGTATTTTATAGGTGATATGCGCCTTATTCCGCTCGCTCAAAATAGTTAAGCCTGAAAGGGTGTCGATTCGTATCTTTCAGCTAAGGGCTTGACAGTAAGCTTCATTCGCGGGATATCCGGGCGTGAAGGTAAAGCCTGACGTGTGCCATTTGCCCTTATTCGTTTAACCATATCCATCTGTTTTTATGAAATCGCTCCTGGCTATTCTACGAAGAACCGTTCTGGTTACATTATTCGTACCAATGGTTATTCAGTGTAAACTCAGTAGTACGATTAAAGAGGTTACGAATTCGCTGATTCAGGCGTTGGATAACTCAATTGATCGACTAAGCTCACAGTCTGACGATTGGCGGCAGGAAGCCAATGATATTGCTGCGCAGGTAACCCAACTGGTAGGTGATTCGAAAGATGATATTTTACAGACCATCAAAGGCGATGTGATCAATACGGTGGATCGGCTTCCAGCTAAGATCGGTACGGAGTTTCGTTGTGATGCTGATTTTCTGCGAAACCGTCTGAAGCAGGATCTACAACGGATTAAAGCGAAGTTGCTGGGAGGCAATCCTCCTATGTTGGAGCCGGTTCTTTGCGATGTTGTCCCGTCGGGGGTGGTTATGGAACTTAAGCCGAATATGGTCGAATTGTTCGGGTATGATCTGGATCGTCAAAAAGATGTAAAAGTTTTTCTGGTCAATAAAACAGGAAGGCAGGAGGTTACGGGCAATCTGAGCCAGCCGTCTCACTACCATTGGGTGTTGAACGTCGGTAGTAATGGGGTGCCTTTTACTGCAAACAGCAATGAGATCGTGGTTCAGTTTGGCGACAGGGAAGTATCCAGTATCCCCGTTATTCAGCCCAGACCTAAAATTTGTGCCTCCAAATCGGTGAATATTGCTAATCTGAACGATATTGATTTCGTACCTCCCAAAATAAAAGGCGATGGGGATTTTGCCGGGCACGGACCGAGTTGTTATGCGTCGATCCAGATCCAGCATGATGCCAAACGAATCTGGGCAACAGTGTCTATGGATGCTACTGAATGGTGTGGCAATTCACCGTGTGGCGATAAAACACAGGCCAGGGGGCAGAAAGATTTTCAGCTCTGGACGGCTCCCGAAGGGTTTGCTATTGAAAAAATCAGTAGCCAGATCTCCCAGACCGCTCAGTATATCGATACCAATCATGACCCGGACCAGATTAGCGAAGGAGGGGAATTAGTTCGTACATTCCGGTTTATTGGTGATACAGGTGGTAATGAAGCCGGTACGCGAACAAGTGTCCATATCGACTTCAACAAACTGTCAGTCGTTTTAAAAGAAACGAACGATTGTGTGTCGACGACGGAGATTGCCCGATTACCGATTGATGCCCGAACATTCGTTTTGAAGAATATGACGGCGACACCTATGATGAAAGCTAAAGTTCTGGAAGCCGTGAAATCTAAGTAAACGCTAAATCAGCTTTATAATTTAATCTGCAGGCCGTCGTATCCCAGCCGTATGTTGGCGGGTAATTCTTTTTCGACTTCACTGTGCATACCCAGTTTGTGGCTGATGTGTACAAAGTACGTTCGGTCGGCGTTGACGCGCCGGGCAAGCGCTATGGCCTGATCGAGCGTGAAATGCGAAATATGTGCCTGGCGTTGAAGAGCGTCAACCACCAGAATCCGCGTGCCGTACACCTTTTCCAACTCCTCATCGGATATGTAATTCAGATCGGTCAGGTACGTGAAATCGTCAATGCGGAAGCCATAAACGGGGAGCTTATGGTGCATCACTTCGATCGGTATGATCTGGGTGCCTAGTAAGTCGAAAGGTTGATTGTCAATAGGATGCAGCCGAACGTGGGGCGTTCCGGGGTATTTGTGTTCGGCAAAAATGTAAGCGAATTCGCGCTGGAGTTGAGCCAGAACTGTAGGGCGGCCATAGATGGGCATATCCTGCCCTGACCGAAAATTATAAGCTCGAATTTCGTCGAGGCCGGCGGTGTGGTCTTTGTGTTCATGGGTGAACAGGACCGCATCGAGCTGTTGAAGATTGAGCCGAAGTACCTGCTGGCGGAAGTCGGGGCCGGTGTCGATGACGAAACTGCGTCCGTTCACAGCAACATGGACGGAGGTACGGAGTCGTTTATCCCGGAAGTCGACAGAACGGCATACATCGCACTGGCAGCCAATCAACGGCACACCTGACGACGTTCCCGTACCAAGCAAAGTAATAATCATAGTAGTGAGGAGCGAGGAGCGAGGAGTGAGGAGTGCTGGCGCAACAGTAGCGTCAGCCTTCTCACTCCTCGTTCCTCACTACTACATACGTTATTTATCCGTGAGTTGATTAACCACTTCTACCAGGCGGTCGAAGTTGAGGGGTTTTACGAGTACGTCGTTGAAACCCGCTGTTTTGAATTCTTCTTCTGTGTAATTTTTGGCATTCCCCGTGATCGCCACAATGGGCACGTTGGCTTTGGCTGTATCGGATAACGCCCGAACGCGCCGAACACACTCCATACCATCCATCAGCGGCATGTTGATGTCTAACAGGAGGATGCTGAAATCTTCTTTTTCCAGAATTTGCAAAACCTGTTCGCCATTTTTGACAGCGGTAATGTCGTAGTTCTGGAACTCAAGGATTTTGCGGGCCAGATTCTGGATAACGGAGCTATCTTCGGCAATCAGTACGCGTTTGGAAGCTGACATAAGCTAAAAGAGATCGTGGTTCTAATTATTGCGGTGAAATTATAGAGTTAATTCGGCAAACGCAAAACGGGAAAAGCTAACTGTTTTCAGTTTTCAGCTTCGGTTTATTGTTTTCGGTGAGCTGCCGCCTGAATTGGTAACGCATAAATTACCGAAAACTGTGAATCGAAAACGGTTTAGTCCATCGCTTTCTTCATAACCATAAATTCCAATGGCTGTTTGGGTAAACCAAAGCTCGGATCATTGGGAAATGGTTTCGTTTCGCCGGTTGATTGGTAACCACGTCGTTCGTACCAGGCAATTAATTCCTGCCGGACGGTAATCACAGTCATCGTAACAGCCTGACACTGTTGAGCCCTGGCATATTGCTCGGCCGCTTCCAGTAATTTCCGACCAATGCCGTTGGCCTGGGCTTCGGGCGATACCGTCAGCATGCCGAGGTAGAGTTCATCCTCTTTCGTTTCCAGATAAACACAGCCCATTAATTGACCATCTTCCAAATACGTTAAAATGGTGGCCTTCGGGTTCTGCAACATGGCTTTTAATCCTTGCTCATCGGTGCGGATACCACCGAGTAAGTCGGCCTCTGTGGTCCATCCTTTTTTGGAGCTTTCGCCCCGGTAGGCACTGTTCACTAATTTATCTAACGCAGGAATATCCTGCTCGGTGGCGGGTATTATTAAGGTCATTTTTGGTCATTAGTAGTCATTGGCTACGCGCCATTTAGCATTGTCAGGATTATTGGAATGACAATAAATGACAACAGAATGGCGCATAACTAATGACAATGAATGGCTTTATTTGGCTACTTCCCGGAAATCCAGTTGCTGAATGAGGGCAGGATTTTCGGGGGTGAGGGTGAAAAATACATCAATATTCGCTTTTTCTCCCTCCATCACAAAATGGCCACGTAGCTGGTTTTCGGGGATCAGTTCTCCGACGCGCAGGATTTTTCCGGCTTTTGCGTACAAATCCTGCACAACTTTCCGGCGAATGGCGACCGATTTGTCGGGGAAGAAGTTTTCGGCAAAGATACCGCTTTGCTCAGCACCGGTCCAGTCGGGGAGCAGTTTAACGAGTTCGGCTTTGCGTTGTGTCAGAATGGTTGACACGGGTAGTTGTCGGGGATGTAATTTACCAATAGCCACGAGTGTATCCAGTACAGCGGTGTTGACCGAACCCATGCCCGCATACGTCAGATTGGCGTAAGAAATGACCCCAATGCCATAATCGGGCAGGATACGCCACTGACTACCAAAACCAGGAAGTCCACCGCTATGCCCTACGCCAACTTGTCCCGTGCAATTCTTACTCCAGCCAAGTCCGTAGCCGTATCCGCTAGCTGTGGGGCATACCTGCCCAGCGGCATTCCGAGCCTGAGTGAAAAGTCCCGAAAATGTCCATGGTTGCTGCATTTCGCGAATTGAGCTGCGTTTGATGGGGCCGGTATCGACATCATTTTTGGGCGGCCAGGCTGCTTCGTGCAGAGCGACGTATTTGCTGAAATCGTCGATGGAGGTAATCAGCCCACCCATTGCCCCATACGAACCATCGTGCAGGAGCGGTTCTTCCAGCCATTTATCGTCCTGCCAACGGTAGCCAAGCGCTAGTTTTTCGGCCGGAACGCGGGTGTATTCCCATTGGGTGTCGTTCATTCCCAGCGGCTTCAGGATGTTGTCGGTGATGTACTGCTGGTAGGGTTTTCCCGATACGGCCGTAATAATATGACCCAGCATAGCAAAGCCCAGATTGCTGTATTCATAGGCAAAACTCGGGACGTTGGCATTGGAAATACCATCTTTAATGAGCTTAAGCAGATCCGCATCCGAATCGGCCAGTTGGCGGTCGCCCCAGGGATTGTCTTCGGGGAAACCGGCTGAGTGAGTCAGTAAGTTACGGACCGTAATTTTTGGGGCATCAGCCGTGAGGTATTTATGCGACTTTAGTTCAGGAATGTAGCGTTCGGCGGGGTCATCGAGCTGGAGTTTACCTTCGTCGCGGAGTTTCAGGATAGCCATACCTGTCAGGCTTTTGGTCATCGAGGCAATGCGGAATAAGGATTTAGGGGTAGCCGGAATTTTCTTTGCCACATCGGTATAACCGAATCCGCCAGAGTACACCAGCTTGCCATCCAGTACAATGCCGAATGCCAGACCCGGAAAGTGCCGTTTTTCGGCCGCATCTTTAAACAGTTTTTCAACGATGGGGAAAGCCGCTTCCAGCTTTTTCTGTCGGTCGATTTCAGTGAAAACGGGCGGTTGATAGGTCGTGACATGGGCAGCCGTACGGTTTGCGGCCGATTGAGCGAGAGCAGATGTAGCGGTGAGCAGGCAAAGGAGCAGTTTTTTCATTTCAGTTTGCTGAAAATCGTTTAACCGCAAAGAACGCAAAGTTTATCGCAAAGCACGCAATCGCCCGAAAGTGCTTTAACAAAACAAAGTACGACCCCGATGGGGTCGAATGTTTATAGTACCAATGATTTCTATAGACATTCGACCCCATCGGGGTCGTACTGGCTAGCAACCTTAGCGCCCATTGCCGTTAATTCAGAACATTACTTGATTTCCAATACGAATACACCCAATGGCGGTAGTGTGACGGGGACATTACTTTTCGCTGTGATCCGGGTTTTCGTTCGGAAAATATCCTGGAATACGTGTGTTTGCAAGCCTGATAAGTGCATAGCTTTCCAAGCTTCGGCCGGAATCTGTATCGATGTGTCGGCGGTTTTCTGTTTATCGAAGTTGCAGATAATCAGTAGCTTTTGTTTCGCTGAATAGCGTAGGTAGCTGTAGAGCCGTTGACCATCATAGCCCGCACTTTGTCCATTGTTATTGCTGGTCTGCAAGTCGTAAAAGCCACCAGTACGGATGGCGTCGCTGGTGTTGACCAGGCGAATGAGTTGCTGATAAAACTGCCGGAGCTTTCGTTGGCTGGGCGTTAATTTTCCCCCGTCGAAAGCGCCTTTGTTGACCCAGGCCTGATATTCCGGTATACCCCAGTAGTCGAAAATAGTAGTCCGGCCATCGTCGCCCTGGAATCCTTCGGCCTGAGTTGGATTTACGCCCAGTTCCTGACCGAAATAGACCATGGCTGGACCAGTATGCAGGGTTGCAGAAAGCGTCATCGCCGGAACCGCCACCCACGGATCGCTTGCAAAGAATCGGGAAACAATGCGTTGTTCGTCGTGATTTTCCAAAAAACGCAGCATGTGTTTGGATATGTCGCCCGACTCGGTTTTCCAGACGTTCGTGATGTCTTCTGCGGTGCCTTTGCCCTCCATCAATCGGCGAAGGGCGTCGTATAGGCCCACTTTGTCGTAGAGGTAATCGAATTTGCCGGTCTGGATATAGGCTTTATACTGCTTCGGATTATAAATTTCGGCAATGAAGATGAGCCCAGGCCGAGCGGCTTTTACTTGCGGAATGGCCCATCCCCAGAACTCGACCGGCACCATCTCGGCCATATCGCACCGGAATCCATCGACTCCTTTTTGCGCCCAGAACAACAGAATGTCGCGCATTTTAACCCAGGTCGATGGAACAGGATCGAAGTGGGTCTGGCGGTTGTTGGCGTAATCGACACCGTAGTTGAGCTTTACAGTTTCGTACCAGTCGTCGATACTGGGTTTAGCTTTAAAAGCATCGTTGCCCGTCGCTTTGGCCGGATTTTCAGTGTAAGTACCTATTGAGAGGCCATCAGGAATATGGACGCCGTCGGGTATCTGGAAGGGCTCGTTGGGTAGGTAGTAAAAATTATTATTGGGTAAAAATGCTTTCGACGTATCATCGCCCTGGCCCAAATCCTGAACACCTGCTGGCTTGGCATCCGAATGGTACTGACGCGCTACGTGGTTCGGTACGAAATCGATAATGACCTTCAGGCCAGCCACATGTGAGCGTTTGAGTAAGGCTTCGAACTCACCCATTCGGTTGTTGACGTTCACCGCCAGATCGGGATTGACATCATAATAATCTTTAATGGCATAGGGCGACCCAGCCCGACCTTTCACCACCAGCGGATTATCGCGCTGAATGCCATCGGCTGAGTAGTCAGTCATGACGGCATGTTCAATTACACCCGTGTACCAAACGTGCGAAATGCCTAATTTTTTTAGCTCCTGTAACGCTTTGGTCGTAATGTCGTTGAACTTACCGACTCCGTTCTCGTCGCGACTACCCCAAGGCTTATTGGTGGTTTTTTGATTGCCAAACAGTCTTGTAAAGATCTGATAGATAACCAGTTTGTCGGAGCGAGTGGCGGCTACGCTTAGTAAGCTGTCGGCTGCTTCAACAGGGGCTTGACTGAGAATTCCTGTAGCAATCAGGCCAGCCGTGAAATCTCGTCGGGAGAGTGAGGGGGATGGTTTTTTGGGCATAGGTTTCGGAGAGATAGCCCAAAATAACTAAACTTATTTTGCTTGATTGCTTATTATTGAGCCGCAAATAAGCTTGAACCTGTTTGAGCTTTAAAAGTTCAAAAATGCGTGTTTTTGTCATGCTGTCGCAGGAAGCATGACAAAAAAGCTACCCAGTTTTAATGAAATTTTAAAAGTTTAAACACCTTCTTGGTTAACTAGAGCCCTCTTCGCAGTAGTTTATCAAAAATTAATAAATGCCACTCCTGGCAACCATGGAACGACAGTTGCGCTTTCTAGCAGGCCCAACTACGTTCTAATTAATTGTATAGCATGTCCCAAAACAAAACCTCTGCTGCCTTTGCAGACACCAAACCGCATTACAACATACTTGATGGATTACGGGGTGTAGCGGCAGTAACAGTTGTCTGTTTTCACGTATTTGAAGCCTTTGCAACCAGTCATATCGACCAGCAAATCAATCACGGCTATTTGGCTGTTGACTTCTTTTTTATCCTGTCCGGCTTTGTTGTCAGCTACGCGTATGATGATCGATGGAAAACGATGACAATAAGTGACTTTCTCAAACGTAGATTTATTCGTTTGCATCCGATGGTCGTGATGGGGGCTGTGATCGGAGCTGTTATGTTCTACTTTCAGGGCTGCTCGGTTTGGGACGTTTCAAAAGTAGCGATAACCAGGCTGTTGGTCGCTACCTGTATAAATGCTTGTCTAATTCCGGTAACTCCCAATATTGAAATTCGGGGCGTGGGCGAAATGTATCCGCTGAATGGACCGAGCTGGTCGTTGTTTTTTGAATATATTGGTAATATCCTTTATGCATTCTTTCTCCATAAACTTTCGACCCAGGCGCTTTCCATATTCGTGTTAGTGGCCGGTTGCGGATTGGCAGCCTTTGCCATTTGGGGGCCCTACGGCGATATATGTGTTGGATTTTCGTTAACAGAAGAAAATATAATTGGTGGTTCCTGGCGTCTGTTATTTTCATTCTCGGCAGGACTACTACTAGCTCGCGTATTCAAACCAATCCATGTGCGGGGTGCTTTCTGGATAGGTAGCCTGGCTATTGTTATTGTATCGGCAATACCCCGAATCGGGGGTAGTGAAAATTTATGGATGAATGGTGTATATGACACAATCTGTGTCGTTGTTATCTTTCCATTACTTGTTTATCTGGGGGCTTCTGGAAAAACAACAGACGAAACGACAACCCGGCTATGCAAATTTTTAGGCGATATTTCGTACCCGCTGTATATGGTCCACTATCCTTTTATCTATTTGTATTATGCCTGGGTTAAAAACGAAAAGCTCACATTCGAACAATCGTTGCCCGGTGCATTAGCGCTTGTTATCGGATCCATAGTATTAGCTTATGTATGCTTGAAACTATATGATGAACCAGTACGCCGGTTTTTGACAAAGCGCCTTTTACAGGTACGGAAATAAGTCGTTTTCTAGAACAAGTAAGACTCTTTTTGTCGTTCCTCGGAATGACAAAAATGGCTTTTCAAGGAAAGTTTAAACAGGTTTAATGATTGAATCGTATAGTTCACGTTAAAACAGGTTCATTTATAAACTATTAGGTAGAGCTGAAAATTAGTTCAACGACTTTATCCATTCCCGCAGTAACGTCAGGCTTTCGCGATGGACGGTTTTGCGGCCAAGTTCAGGCATCATTTCGCCAGGATCGGTCGAGGCCATCCGGTAGATCAGGATCGATTCGTCGGGTTTACCAGGAACAATGTCGTAAGCATGCCCGCCCGAACCGCGTCCGGCGGCAACGGGTGTTTTCAAAATGCCTAAGGCAGTTGGGTCTTTCTCCGAAATGCTCAGGTTCAATCCTGAGGTCATGGCAGGACCTTTAGGATTGTGACAGTGCGCACAGTTTATGTCGAGCCAGGCACGCGCCCGGTCGTTGAGTGCACCCGTTTCGGGCTTATTCCAGACGGGTGTTTTCGGGCATTTTTCTAGCGCTGGCATCCCCGTTAACAGCCCCATCCGCTGCCAGTGAACTAGCTGATTTTCGCGACGGGACGTCCCATAGACCAGATCGCCGTTCAGTTGCCGGACCGATGGCCCGATGGGCGTCATCACTTCGGCCCGGTTGTGGCAGCCTTTGCACTGGTTCAGGTTCGGAATGGTGAAAGGATGCTGCTGCGCTTTGCCCTCGGCGTCGATGTAGCTTACTGTTTTAGTATCACCGGCCACTTCGAGCAGGGCATCCGTTTGCTCATCGTTCCAGACATAATCGAGTGCTTTCCAACCTTCCGGGTTATGGATCAGCAATCGCGTTTCGATCAGTCGACGTCCTTTGGCCGGGTTCCGAAAATCGGCTGGATAGTAAAACGTTTTGATTAATGTTGTGCCCACCGGAAAATCCAGCACCGCCGTGTCGTTATAGGCCACCGACCGACCAGCAGGTAGTTTGACAAAGCGCAGCTTTTCAGCATAATCCGAGAAAAGGGGTGTGTTGAGCGCATACGGGACTACGCCATCGGCTGGTTGCTGATCGGCTAGTTTGCCCCTGAAAAAGCTGTAATCAGACAGCTTTTCGGGGATAGCTACGGTTTGCCAACTGCCCAATAGCAGCCAGCCAAACGCTAAAAATAGACACCAAACGAAATAGATCCGCATGAGCTTAACGATTGGTGCTTACGGTCGTCTTTACCGGCTCCAACTGGCAATCGAAGGGAGTTGTGGTAAACGAAACGTTCTGGAAACCACGGGCGGCATCCAGATTGACGAAGCTCTGATTCTTGTTATTTCGAATGCAGATACGCTTATCAGCCAGCAGTTTTCCTTCCTTATCCAGCGTACTGGGGTCGGCAATACCATCGTAGATGATGTGTGGAACATCCTGCCCTGGCTTTAATACCTTATCGAAAATTTTGTTGTACCGACCGCGCTGACTGACGGGACCGGGATTCCGTTCGTACACATTGTCGTGAATCGATATGGCCGTTGCGAAGGGATAATAGGCTTTGTCGGTGATCGGACGTTCGGTCAGCAAATAGCTGATTACACCCGTGCCAAGGGTCTGGTTGCGGATAAACCGGTTATTGAAGACTTCTACGTTGTTCGCTGCCAGAATCATCAGGCCCGTACCGTCCGATACGCTGGCAACGATATTCCCGGCAGGAGCGAAATTCGGGAAGTTATTATCGTGAACGTAATTGTTAAAGACTCGTATCATACCCCCTTGTTTCTGAACCAGATCAGGTAAGTCGAAGACCAGAATGCCGCCCGTGTTTTCGTAGGCTTCGTTGTCGAACACATCGGCATTGCGCGAGTTTTCGATCTCGATACCGGCTACGTTGTGATAGGCTTTGCTGTTCTTGACCACAATACCGCGCGACTGTCCGACATAAATTCCCGCGTCGGAAGCGCCAATGGCTGTGCATCCGTCAATGACCACATTGTCGCACTGCACTGGATACAGGCCGTAACCACCGTTTTCGGCCTTGGGGGTACCTGTCCATTCGACCTTTACGTTGCGGAACGTGATGCCTTTCACGTTCATGGTTTTGATGCCGTCGCCTTTGGAGTCCTGGACTGTCAGGTTTTCGATCACGATGTCTTCGGCATTGGAAACCCGTAAGCCTTCGGCACCGTCAGTCTGACCTTTAAAGCTGAGAATAGTTTTGTCGATACCTTTTCCACGGATCACAATCCGTTTTTTATCCTGCAACGACAAGCTGCCCGTAAAGGTGAACGTACCCGCATCTAGATCGATGGTACTACCATTATCGGCCATGATCAATTGGGTCTGATAGCGTTTCTGTACCGCTGGTTGTGCCCACGCAAATTGAGCACTCAGGCAAATTAGTAGGGATAGGAGATAGGGTTTCATAGGATTTAGAGGTATAGTACACGGATCTTTATGATTTACGCAGATCATATTGAATCATAAAGATCATAAAAATCTGTCGGTCCGTCGCTACGGTTCTATTTTACCTGATACACCTGATTTTTACCGGCTTTGCCAAACGGCTGACCGTTAATGATGGGAATGTCGATGATGCCGATAGTCGGGTCGCAATCGAAATTGGCGCGTATCGTCAGGCCGTTAAGTTGATCGGGGGCCAAAGCCTTCTGATGTTCTAATGACCACAAACTATATGTTTTATCCTGTTCATTATAATCATCTTTGGTACTGCCCGTTTTTAGTCTTAAAATAGGGAGTGTATATGGGCCACAGTTTTCAGAAGGCGTGTGGTTAGCGGATTTTATTTGGATTCGGTAAATTTCTGAACTATTGTAGCTCAATTGTAAAGTTCCAATAGTTGTTGAATCCTGATCTTCATTCGCTTGAAATGATATGTAAAACCTAAAGTCACGATTTGGGACGGATGCAGTTGTAATGGGTAATACCCCTTCAATAAGCAGTTTCCCTTGATAATCATAGAGTTTTAGCTGATCTAAACTTCCACAGCAACCATATTTGATGGTTTTGTAGTATTTCCAATCGAAGATTATTTCATCACAATCGTGCTGTTTCTTTAATACTATTTTCTTCGGATTGTCCAGAGATCTTAATTCGATTTGAATGGTTCTTTTTTGCCCTTCCAGACTAGTCGCTCCGTTGGTTACGGTTCGGTATTTCGCCATGTAGTGCTGTGTATCTTTACCTTGCAGGGCCACATTGACTACTTTATAGGTGGTCTCGTCCGTCCGATACTGCCAGCCCCATTTACTGTCTTCTTTCAGGAGTTGGAACGAAGCAGTTTCTGAATCTTCGTAGAGGGACGGGCCGGTAGAGGTTCGGGCCGAGTCGGATGGGTTTGTCGAATTGCTTTTACCGGATTTATCAGAACAGCTTAGTAAGGTAAAGAGAGAGAAGGCAACTGGTAGGAGGTACTTCATTGGATTTAGGCAGTGTAGGTATCGGATTGCAAATACGTTATTTAGCCCACAAAAAGGAAGCGGACCGATCTGGGTTTAGCAAGCGGTAAAGGGATAGATAGCTATAGCCATATAGGATGAAATAATTAAAAAATAGACTTTAGCTACCAAATTAATTGGGAGGATTGGTAATTCATGGATAGAATATTCGTTCGTTTTCGCCATTCGCAAAATCATCAATATATTGCTTCATCACAACCTCTCTTCTATGAAACAAGTCAGTACGTTACTACTCTGTCTAATCGTTTGCGGAACCACATACGCCCAGAAATCCTATTATGGTACCGAAGAAAAATGGCCTGAGCAGGATACCGCCCGTAAAGTGTACACCGTAAAAGGCGAACGACATGGCATCAGTTATTTCAAAAAACATCGGTTCAAGGAAGTACAGTATGAGCCCGGTCTAACGCTCACCTTCGACACATACCACACACCCGATGTGATGTATAGCTGGTGCCGGAAATGGGCCGAACAATACCCGAATCTGGTTGATCTGTACGAAGTCGCCAGAAGCTATGAAGGGCGGCCGATTTTACAGATGACACTGACCAACAAGAAAGCGGGAAAGCATACCGACAAACCCGCTGCTTATTTTGAAGGAGGTCGGCATAGTGGCGAAGTGACCAGTAGCGAAGCGGTGCTCTGGCTGACCAAACACCTGCTCGACAATTACGGAAAAGATCCCGCTATTACTAAACTGCTGGATACCAAGTCGATCTACCTGCGTCCGGAAAACAATCCCGATGGAGCCACTATGTACCTCTACACGGCTCAACGGAACCGCAGTTCGATGCGCCCCCGCGACGATGATCGGGATGGCCTACTGGATGAAGATTCGGAAGACGACCTCGATGGCGATGGAATCATCTACCAGATCCGCAAAAAGGCCGTAACAAAAGAAGAGCTGGAAAAAGCCGACTACGTTATTGATCCAAAAGACAAAGCCGGTCGATTGATGAAGCGGGTACAGGCCGGTCAGGGCGATTATCTGGTATATACCGAAGGCATTGACAATGACGGCGATGGTAAATACAACGAAGACGGTATTGGCGGTTTGGACAATCACCGCAACTATCCCGAAAACTGGCGACCCGATCAGGGAGGAGATTTCACCGGCCGGGGATATACGCAGGGAGGGGCCAGCGAGTTTCCTCTGAGCGAACCCGAAACGCGGGCTACGTTTGTCTGGTTGATGGGGCATCCGAACATTACGGTGGTGAACTCGATGGATACGCGCGTACCGATGCACCTGCGTCCGCCGTCCACCTCGTCCAGCGCCGAAAGCATGTTTCCGCCCGATCTGGCCATTTACAAGCATATGGATAGTCTGGGTCTTTCGTTTACGCATTATCCGTGGGCGGGCGATGTGTATGAGGTGTACAATACCCGCAACAAAGTGAACCGCCTGACGGGTGATCCATCCAAACCCGAACCACTTTTCGGACATGGTCCTGATTTTGGGTATTTTCAGTACGGAGCCGTTTGGTATGGCGATGAACTCTGGAATGGAGGAGCCATAAAAGACTACGACGGCGACGGTGATTATGACGAATACGATGGCCTGATGTGGGACGACGAAGCCAATAAAAAGCAGGGCTTTAAACTGTGGACCAAATTCACGCATCCGCAGCTGGGGGCCGTCGAAATTGGCGGATTTCATCCCAAATTCTTCGCCCAGAACGGCCCGGCCTGGCAGTTGGAAAACTGGATTTCGAAAGAATCGCTGTTTAACCTGGCCATGGCGAAAGAACTCCCGCAAATTGAGCTGACCGACGTAACCGTAAAACCATTGGCCGATAACGAGTATGAAGTGAGAGCTACCTGGACCAACTCCGGCAAATTGCCGGTGGCACTCGAACAGGCCAAGCGGGTAAAAATGGTGCAGGAAGATCGGATTTCGCTGGATTTTGACAAGGCGCTGCTGAAAGGTTTCAAAGAGGCCAAGGTGATCATTACCCAACCGACCTTATTCGACAAAACGGTTTACGCAGGCTACATAAAACCTGGCGAGAAAAAAGAAGCGGTTTTCCGGGTTAAACTGAATCAGCCAGGACCTGTGAAGGCCAAAGTAAAGCTACTCTCCACGCGGGGTGGATATAAGGAAAAGGAAATTACGCTTGGCAAGTAGTTGTGTGTTACAGAAGTTTGCTTCTCAATCCCCCGAAAGATCATAACCTTTCGGGGGATTATCGTTAGGCGACAGGCTTTCTTCTAAAAATGTACTTATAGAAGTGTAATCAATCCTGGTCTGGTGTCGGTATGAGAAATGAGTACAAGCTTACAAGGGACAGTATTTAGGTTTACGAGAGCTAATAAACCGTTTCGTTTTATAGTAAAGTCCTGCAACAGCGGTTAAGCTATATTGGGGTTTTCCATAAAAAATATACTTTCATATTATATTCATATTTAAGTATACAATTTTTTGTTGCTTATATTTATTATTGATGTACTTATATGGTTATATTTTATCTGTTATTGGCACGTTGTTTGATGAAGGCGCAGGGTTGACGCTTTAGAATAGCCGATTGAGTTCATTTTTACGTGTTTTAACGCTTAAAATACAAATAAATATATTTTTTCGTCTTCCAAGTAGAGATAAGGCACATTTATTGTCAAGTATGTAACCGTTGTATAAAATCGTCTATAAAACAGCGAGTATATGCCTACCGGTGCATCGAAAAAAAGAAGTTGGCTATTCCTTCTTACAATAACATTAATAGCTATTTCATCGCCAATCTTTGGACAGACCATTACTGGAACCGTGTTTCGCGACTTTAACAGTGATGGGGTTTATGCTAGTATTCCAGCCTCCGGCACCTATGCTTATGGCGAACCTGGCATTGGAGGAGTCACTATTACAGCCTACAATGCCGCCGGAATTGCCGTGGCTACTACAACAAGTAGTACAGTAGCGTCCTCATTGGGTACATACACCCTCACCGTAGGAAATACCAACGCATATCGGGTGGAGTTTACCAATCTGGTCACTACGGACTATGAAAGCTTCAGAGGTATCAGCAATGCAACCTCTGTTCAGTTTACTACGGGTGGTACTAGTGGAGTTAATTTCGGGGCTAACTATCCAACCAATTATTGCCAAAGCAACCCTGATTTAGCTATCCCCTGTTATGAAAATGGCAATGGTACAACGAATACAAATCCTGCTTTTGTCTCTTTTCCCTATACCAGCAGCGGCTCGTCGGTTGGGCCCTCGGAGGATTTCAATGTACAAACGCTGGGAAGTGTTTGGGGGGTAGCTTATCAACGAACTAGAAAACGAATCTTTACCAGCGCCTTCCTGAAACGTCACGTCGGCTTAGGGCCAAGAGGCATGGATGGTGTCTACGTAATGGATTACAGCACGGCTACACCAACTTTATTAGGTGGATTCGACCTCGAAGGCGTAACTCCAGCCAACGGCGGAGCCGCTATCAGTTTGGGAAGCGTTACCCGAACAAACATTACCGGAACCATCTCGTCGGGGTCAGCCGGTGATACTCAATTGCCTGCGGCCACTACCAACCCATCGGTTGATTTAGATGCGTATGGGAAGGTAGGTACGGTAGGCTATGGGGATATTGATGTATCGGAAGATGGAAACACACTATGGATGGTCAACCTTAATCAAAAAGCGTTGATCGCAGTAGACATTAAAACACTTACCCCGACAACATCCAATCCAAATACATTATCCGGTTCGTTAGTAAAGCAATATCCGATTGCCAGTATCCTCAACGTACCATCCTGTACCAATGGCGTACTACGTCCTTTTGGCTTAAAATTATATAATGGCAAGGGGTATTTAGGACTGGTCTGCGATGCGTCGGCCCAAAGCACTGTTCGGCAACCCGCCAGCCTGATTGGCTATGTCGTATCGTTTGACCCGGCCAGTCCAACCACGTTCACCACGGTCGCTACCATTCCGCTCAACTATAATCGGGAGCCGTATTACCAAAACTTTACATCCGGAACTGCTATATCGGGTCTGTGGCAACGGTGGAATAATACCTGGACAGCCGCCGAAATCAATAGCGGGTTTTCCAACTTTATCTCTTCTCCACAGCCATTACTGTCGGACATTGAATTTACAGATAATGGGTCGATGGTTGTCAATATCATGGATCGCTTTAGCCATCAGATCGGGTGGAATAATTACGAAGCTATTTCGGCCAACCGCACGCTTATTTCAGGTGGATCCGCTGGCGATATCATTTACTTTGGTAAACAGGGGGCTTCTTTTGTGGCCGAATTAGGCGAATCTGATCCTGGCAATCCAACCGGTAACGCGGCTGCGATTGGCTTCCTCTCTACGGATGGGGTCAATGGCACCGGTGAGTTCTTCTATGGTGATTATTACACCGGTTTTGATGCCACCCACCATGAAACGGCCCTGGGTAGTGCAACTGTCTATCCCGGAAAAAACGAGGTCACCAATGTGGCTTTAGATCCCCTTGCCTTCAACTCCCTGGGAATTAGATGGCTTAGTACATCGACTGGCAATAAAACGAGGGCGTATCAGCTTATTGGTAACACCGACATAACAAACTTTGGCAAAGGAGGAGGGTTAGGTGATATCGACATCCTTTGCGATATTGCCCCCATTGAGATTGGCAACCGGGTCTGGCTCGATACCGATAACGACGGCATTCAGGACGCTAACGAAACACCCCTGGCTGGTGTGGTGGTCACCCTTAGCGGACCTGGCCTGGCAACTCCCGTCAGCGTCACGACGAATGCCAACGGTGAATACTATTTCTCCAATACCAGCGGTTCAGCCGCCACGGGCTTTGTTTATAGCCTAACCGGCCTGACCGCAGGCAGCTCCTATACGCTTAGCTTCCCTACCAGTGTTACTACCGGTAACGCTTATCTTAGCAGCAAACCCAATTCGGCTACCGGCTCCAACGCCGACAACATCGACACCGATCCCAACGCGGTTGGTAAGGTGGTCTTCAGCCTGGGAGCTGCCGGTCAGAATAACTTTTCCTACGATGCGGGCTATGTACCCTGTACACCTCCCTCGCTGACGGCGCTGGCCAGCAGCCTGAGTGTATGCGCGGGTTCCTCGGTAAGTCTGACAGCTCAGGTGAGTCCGGCGAGCAGCTATACGTATGCCTGGAGCGCCCCGGCAGGGGTCACCCTGACCAATGCCAATACGGCTACCGCCACCAGCTCGGCCCTGACCACGGGTATACGAACCTTTACAGTGACGGTGAGCACCAGCCCTACCTGTTCGACTACCGCTACGGTGTCGGTAACGGTCAACGCCTTACCAACGGTCTCTCTGTCGGCTACCTCAGCCACTATCTGTGCAGGGACTTCCACTACCTTAACGGCTACGGGTGGCACCAGTTACAGATTCACGGATGGCACGACCAATTCTACGGGTTTGCTGGTGGTCAGCCCAACCAGTACCACCGCTTACAGCGTCACCGTGGCCAATGCCAACGGATGCGAAAGTACTACGGTAGCGACCGTAACTGTCAATCCGCTGCCCACCTTACAAACCAGTGTTAGCTGTAATGGGTTAGCCACCTATGATGTCAGCTTCACCGTTACGGCAGGCGCTTCGGTCAGTGCCTCGGCTGGAACGATCACGGGGTCAATCCTCAGTGGCATTCCATCGGGCCAGCCAGTTACCATTACCGTTAGCCTGAACGGCTGTACGATTACGCAGCAACTTTCTCAGAACTGTTCCTCCAATGCTGCTAGCCTGGGCGACTTCGTGTGGCTCGACTCGGACAAAGATGGCATTCAGGACAGTGGTGAGCCTGGTATCGCTGGGGTGACTGCCGTGCTATATGTAAACGGAGTGGCCTCAGCGACGACGGTAACTGATGCTACGGGCTTCTACAGCTTTACGGGCTTAACCCCAGGTAGCAGCACTTCCTACGTGGTAGGCTTCACCGCTCCAACCGGCTACACGGCTACACTAGCTCAACAGGGCGGCAATGATGCCACTGATAGTGATGCGGATGTCAGCACGGGCCAAACCCGCTCGGTGACGCTGGCACCGGGCGAAAATAATCCTAATCTGGACGCAGGCTTCTATATTCCATCAGCTGGCTTAGGCGACTTTGTGTGGCTCGACTCGGATAAAGATGGTATTCAGGACAGTGGTGAACCCGGTATCGCTGGGGTGACTGCCGTGCTGTATGTAAACGGAGTAGCTTCGGCTACTACCGTCACTGATGCCAGTGGCTTTTACTCCTTCACCGGCCTGACACCTAGCAACAGTACAAGCTATTTGGTGGGCTTCACCACCCCAACGGGTTACACGGCCACTACGCCTTACAGTGGCACCGACCGGACCATCGACTCCAATGCGGACCTGATCACCGGTAAGACTGAATCAGTGACCTTAGCGCCCGGTGAGTTCAATCCAACACTAGACGCGGGCTTCTATATTCCATCAGCTGGCTTAGGCGACTTTGTGTGGCTCGATTCAGACAAGGATGGCATTCAGGACTCAGGTGAGCCCGTAATTGCTGGGGTAACAGCTATCCTTTATGTCAATGGGGTGGCCTCAGCGACGACGGTAACCAATGCCAGTGGCTTCTACTCCTTCACCGGCCTAACGCCCGGTAGTAGCACCTCTTACGTGGTGGGCTTCACGGCCCCAACTGGCTATACGGCCACTACGCCTTACAGTGGCACCGGCCGCACGGTGGATTCCAACGCCGACCTGATCACCGGTAAGACTGAGTCAGTGACCCTGGCCCCCGGTGAGTTCAACCCCACTCTGGATGCTGGTTATTATGCTTTACCAACGTTACTGACCCTGGATAAAGTGGTCGATAAGTCGAAGGCTAAACAGGGGGATATTCTTACTTATACGCTGGTGCTAACCAATGTTGGCTCGACAACGGCAACGAACGTTACGGTTCGGGATTCTACCACGACGGGTCTGAGCTATGTGGCTAACTCCGCTTCGGCTCCGGCAGGAACTACGCTCACCTCTGGTTATCCGATCAGTACGTGGACAGTAGCTATGCTTACACCGGGTCAAAGTCTGTCGCTGACCTTTCAGGCCAAAGCCGACAGTGCGGGTATTCTCTACAATGTGGCCACTATTCCCGGCGATACAGCCAAAGTTTGTACGTCGATACCCGTTAAGGTTTGCCAGGGTAGTGGTTATCAATTCGAGCTTTCTGTGGCACCTGGGCATACCAGTTATAAATGGTATCGCGATGGCGTTGAGATAGTTGGCGTTACAACCAATGTGTTGAGTGTGACCGCAGCCGGTACGTATTCATTGGTAGTTGATGGTGGCAATGGTCAATGTTCTGACTTCAGTTGTTGCCCGTTCATTATCGAAGAAGATACACTGCCAACGTTTAAGGCTGTCGCTGTACCGGCGACCTGTGTAGGAAACGTATCCGAGACCAACGGACAGCTAGTCTTAAGTGAATTTAATGCAGGGTATACATATCAGTACTCGCTGGGTTCCAGTTTCAATGCCGCAGCGTCGTTGTCGGGGGCAGCACAAGTGATTCCGACGAACGGGATTATTGCCGGTAATCTGGCAAATCCGACTGTCAGTCAATCATATACCATTCGGGTGTATAACAGCAATGGATGTTATACCGACGTGACGGTGTTGTTGGTGCCGACGGTCTGTGGCTGCCCGGCCAGTGTATGTGTGCCAGTGGTTATTCGGCAGACAAAGGGTCCTGTGAGAGGACATTAATGCCCATATATTGACGTTAACCGAGAAGATACCTTAGATTACTTCGCCCATCTCCTTTGAAAGGATGTCTTGTAGAGTGATCTAAGGTATTTTGCGTTAATGATAAGCCAGTCATTCAGTGTAGTAAAATGGGATAATAGGGCTGATAATTAGAATTTTATTCGTGTAATCGAGGAGATTAGAAAATAAAATGGTTATTTGAGTGTCCAGAACTCACTCATCCAACGCATTCTTTTCCTCTTTCTCGCTACCTCATGAAAAAGTACTACTTTTTCAGCCTGCTAACAGGCTTTCTCCTTTTCAAAACCCTATTGACCAGCGCACAATCAGTTACGCTGGAAGCCATTAAAAGTTATCCGTTTCCGAGTGGCCTGACCAGCTCGGCGCAGGGCTCCCGCATTGCCTGGGTATTTGATGAACAGGGCAAACGTAATGTTTACGTTGCCGAAGGACCCGATTTTAACCCGCGTAAACTGACCAATTATACCGACGATGATGGGCAGGAAATTACCAGTCTGTCCATATCGGACGATGGGAAATGGGTTGTATACGTACGTGGGGGCGATCATGGCTCCAACTGGGATGATGAATTGCCAGTGAACACCAATGCGTCGCCCATTGCCCCTAAGGTACAGATCTGGACCGTACCGTTTGCGGGTGGAGATCCCAAAGCCATTGCCGAAGGTGATGAACCAACGCTTTCGCCCAAGAGTGATCGAATCGCCTTTGTGAAAGGCGGACAAATCTGGTCAGCACCCATCGATGGGTCGAGTGCAGCGAAAGCCATGTTCAATGCGCGGGGCACCAACAGTTCCCTTGAGTGGTCGCCCGATGGGTCGAAACTGGCGTTCGTCTGCGACCGTCGTGATCATGCCTTTATCGGTGTATTTACCGATGAAAAAACACCAATCAGTTGGATGGCTCCCTCGTTTTCTCGTGACGATTCACCCCGCTGGTCGCCCGATGGCAAACGGATTGTTTTTGTTCGTACGCCCGGTACAGGTGGTGCACCCGATTCTATCATGGCCCGTCGGCATCGCCCCTGGTCGATCTGGACGGCTGACGTAGCTACCGGACTCGCGTCGCAACTCTGGCAGGCACCCAAAACATTGGCCGGGTCGGTGCCCTCAACGCATGGTGGTTATAACCTGCATTGGGCCGCTGGCGACCGAATTGTTTTTCTATCATACCAAGATGGCTGGCCGCATCTGTATTCAGTCCCCTCGACGGGTGGAACGCCTTTACTGCTGACAGCCGGTGCGTTTATGGCCGAGCACATTATACTTAGTCATGATGGTAAATGGTTGTTGTTCAGCGGTAATATTGGCCCCGACAAGTTAGATATTGACCGGCGTCATGCCATTCGCGTACCAGTCGATAAGGCTGCTATGGAAGTACTGACGCCCGGCGCAGGACTCGAATGGATGCCGGTAGTTACAGGCGATGGCTCGACAATTGCGATGTTTAGTGCGACCGCTCAACGTCCTCCGCTTCCGGCCGTGATGACGTTCACGAAAGGAGCGCCTAAACTGCTGGGGCAGAATCTGATTCCGGGCACATTTCCACAGAATCAGTTAGTAACGCCTAAACAGGTGGTGTATAAAGCGCCGGATGGGATGATGGTACATGGGCAACTGTTTGAACCTGCAGGTGGATCGGGCAAGAAAGCCGCGATCATCTACGTACATGGTGGCCCTCCGCGCCAGATGCTGCTTGGCTGGAACTATTCCGATTATTATGCCAACTCGTACGCGATCAACCAGTATCTGGCCAGTCAGGGGTTTGTGGTATTGTCGGTAAATTATCGGCTAGGCATTGGGTATGGATACGAATTTCATCAGCCTGCCAATGGGGGAGCCCTGGGCGCATCGGAATATCAGGATGTGAAAGCGGGGGCTCAGTGGCTGGCCGAACAACCGCAGGTCGATGCTGCCCGTATTGGCATTTACGGCGGTTCGTACGGTGGGTACCTGACGGCGCTGGCACTTGCCCGCGATTCTAAGCTCTTTGCCGCTGGTGTCGATATTCATGGCGTACACGACTGGAGCTCGCAACGGGGTGCCGGTGGGGGAGAAGCACCCAGCGCGATGCGGTTTGAACGAATTCCCGATCTGGAGCCAGCCAGTAAACTTGTCTACCAATCGTCACCCATCTCATCGATAAGCAACTGGACCTCGCCGGTGCTCATTATTCATGGCGACGACGATCGGAACGTCCGGGTCAGCCAAAGCACCGACCTCGTTCGGCGGCTGGAAAAACAGGGTGTTTCGATGGAGACACTTATCATTCCCGATGACACCCATCACTGGATGAAACATACCAACGCCCTCAAAATGGGCAACGCCACCGCCGACTATTTCAAACGAAAGCTCATGAAAGTCAGGCAATAACGCGGACAATAGATAAAACAGATAGAACGCAGATTGTTATGATAATTATGATTTATTAAGGAACCTGTTTAAACTTTTTCTTTTGTGGAAAATGTAAGACTCTTTTTTTGTCATTCCGACCGGAGGGAGGAATCTCAAAGTCGCTTATTAGTCAAGCTTGAGATTCCTCCCTCCGGTCGGAATGACAAAAAAACGATCCAGTTATACCGAAACTTAAAAGTTTAAACAGCCTCAGGTTCAAGATCTTAATCATCATAACAATCCGTGTTCTATTTATTGTAGTTCAATATCCAGTTCAGGCCAAATTTGTCGGTTAGTGAGCCGAATAAGGCGCCCCAGAACATATCCGTCAGTGGATCTTTGATTTGTCCACCGACGGCCAGTTTCGAAAAGAAACACCTAATATCGTCTTCGCTACTGCAATTGATCGACAGTGTAACGGAATTGCCGACGATCAGGCTAGTGCCCAGCATATCGGACCCCATCAATAGCAGAGCCCCTTTTTTGGTCAGACCGGCATGCAGAATATGATCTTTTGCCTCGTCGGCTGCCTGATCGGCTATGGGCGATTCGCCGATGGTTTGCAGATTAAGTTCACAACCGAAGCACTCTTTATAGAAGGTCATCGCTTCGCGGCAGTTGCCGTTGAAGTTCAGATAAGGGTTAATTTGTGTCATCGTATGTTGTTGGAATCTGTTTAAACACGGAGGCACAGAGGTAGACGATCCATTTACCTCTGTGTTCTCTGTGCCTCCGTGTTTAAACAACTGATCGGTTTACCTCATAGTAAAGCCCCACAACGCCTGAACTGAACGCTTTGGATCGGGTAAGTTTCAGCTTGATCCGGTCGTTGACATGGGCAAACAAGGGCTTGCCTGCTCCCAGAATAATTGGCTCCAGCTTAATCCGGTATTCATCAATCAGGTTCTGCTCGGCAAGGGCCGCTACCAGTGAAGCACCGCCAAATACGATGATATCGCCACCCGGTTGTTGCTTGATCAGCGCCACCTCTTCGGCCAGATCGTGCTGAGCCAAACGAGAGTTTGTCCAGTCGACAGTCTGCAACGTTTTGGAGAACACGATTTTGGGCGTATTGATCATCCAGTAAGCGAAATCGACCAATTCGGGAGGGGTATTGGGCATGGTAGGTACGGTCGGCCAGAAACTGGCGAAACCTTCGTAAAGTACCCGGCCCACGAGCATGGTATCGACCGTTTTCTGGAAGTCAGACGCCATGAATTCACCCATCTCGTGGTCGTCCATCGTCATCCAGTCCTGCTCATTGTTAGGTCCACAGACAAAGCCATCGAGCGATACGTGCATGAATAAAATTAACTTTCTCATTATGGTGAAATTGGTAGTTGTTTACAAGGCAAAGATAGGGTGGCTGTGACGATTTTTTAGGGTGAAATTGCGGCAAAAAAAGGGTTGATTACGACAATAAATTTGCCTATTTTTGACTCATGAAACACATCTCCATACTCGTTCCACACGGGGCTATATTAGGTAGTCTTGAGGGCTCTCGACAGCTTCTGACGCAGGTAAATCAATTTGCAAAAGCAAAAGGGGCCAGGCCGTTGTTTCAGGTACAATTAGTAGGCTTGTCGCATGAAATTCAATTGAGTGGTGGCTCATTTACCGCTCATGCGGATCGACTAATTGATGAGGTTAAAAAAACCGATTTAATTATCATTCCAGCGCTGGATGGCGATATACAAAAAGCTATTGACATAAACCGTGAATTTATCCCCTGGATTGTCAAACAATACCAGCGGGGGGCCGAAGTGGCGAGTCTTTGTCTGGGCGCTTTTTTATTGGCATCGACAGGGTTACTAAAAGGCCGGCAATGTGCTACACATTGGTTGGCAACCAACGAATTTCGGCAACTCTTCCCCGATGTAAATCTGGTCACGGAACGCATTATTACCGACGAACAGGGCATTTATTCGAGTGGAGGTGCCTTTTCCTACCTGAATCTGATTCTCTATCTGATTGAAAAATACGTAGGTCGCGAGGTGGCTGTACTGTCGGCAAAAGTGTTCGCCATTGAGATAGAGCGAGATAGCCAATCGCCCTTCACCATTTTTCAGGGTCAGAAAGCGCACGAAGATGAATCGGTAAAAAAAGCCCAGGAATATATTGAGACAAATTTTCAGGAAAAAATAACGATTGATCAACTAGCTGATTTAGTATCGGTAAGCCGAAGAAGTTTGGAACGCCGATTCAAAAAAGCGACCTGTAATACCGTAATTGAATATATACAACGCGTAAAAATCGAAGCTGCAAAAAAACACTTCGAAACAAATCGAAAAAATGTGGCTGAAGTCATGTTTGATGTAGGCTATACGGATACAAAATCGTTCAGAACAACATTCAAAAAAATCACTGGTTTATCGCCACTTGATTATCGGAATAAATACAATAAGGAAACACTTTCATTAAACTAATTTTATAACGACACATTTTTACAACAAATACATGAAAAAAGTAACCGGAATAGGCGGCATCTTTTTTAAATGCGATGACCCGCAGAACATGAAAAACTGGTATGCCCAGCATCTGGGATTACCTATGGAAGACTACGGTACGATGTTCAAATGGCGCGATGCTGATGACCCAACTAAAGAGGGGTCAACTGTTTGGGGTGCGTTTGATAAAAACACTACTTACTTTGAGCCCTCCAAAAAGGACTTTATGATCAATTACCGGGTCGAAAATCTCGAAGAGCTAGTTGAGCAGTTAAAAAGTGAAGGCGTAACGATACTGGATGAAATAGCTGTGTACGACTATGGGAAGTTCGTTCATATCCTTGACCCTGAAGGGAATAGCATCGAGCTTTGGGAAGACGTCGGGTAACTAGTTTCCCCATTTTCAAACAGCCGCTAAACGTTTTCGAAAACCGTTTAGCGGCTGTTTTTTTATTGAATCACTGTTTAAGCTTTTCGTTTTGTAGAAATATAAGACGCATTTTTGTCATTCTGACCGGGACGCGTAGTCGAAGGAGGAATCTTCGGATAAGTATAGTGTTTGCTCCCTCATCCGAAGATTCCTCCTTCGACTACGCGTCCCGGTCAGAATGACAAAAAAATACTTTTCAAGGAAAGCTTAAACAGGTACTAAATCACTGTTTAAACTGGGTCAGAATATACTCGTAGAATTCGGCCGTTTTTACGTCGGTCGCAATCGTCAGGAGATACCCGTTATCGTCGAGGTAGGTTTGCCCGGCGTTGGGTGGGCGGATGCTCACGTTGGCTTTTACCGTCTCGGTCGTAAAGTATTCAGGAATGGCCAGATAACTTGTCGCCAGAATATCCCACATGAAATAGGTGTAATGATAACTCGGAATAGTGTCGAGGGTTAGCGCCCACAATTGCCCGGTCAGGTTCGAGAGCTTATGATCGATCTGGGTAGCCAGCCGGGAGAGGAACTGCTTTGTAACCGGTACATGATTCGTAACGTCGAGCGGAATCAGCGTGAGGGGTAACTCATAAGAAACCAGCTTCTGCGAACTGATCGGGTCCCAGAACACATTCCATTCGGCGCTGCCGTCGTGCTGAAACGTTTGTACGTTGCCTGTTGTACGGAAAGCGCCCGCCATCCAGACAATCGAATGAATTTTCGTTTTTAGCTCCGGTGCTTTTTCGAGTGCCAGAACCAGATTGGAGCAAGGGCCCGTCATCAGAATGGACACAGGGCTATCGGCCGAGGTAAGTCGGTCAATGATCAGGTCAGGAGCGCTCAGGTAACCATACGGATCAGGTGATTTGGGCAGATTGATCAGCATCGGTAGCGCATTGATAATTTCCGGCCGGGCTCGCCATTCGTTCGGAAAGGCATTGATACCGTAATAATCTCCCCGACCAAGCGGGACCGACTCCTTGCCCATGATCTGAAGCAACTTATACGCCGATTCGAGAGCGGGTTCAATGAAACAATCGGCAGGTGTTACCGTAACACCGATCAGTTCGACATCGGGCATGGTCAGGACCAGCAACTGCGATAATAAATCGTCGATGGCACCGTCATGGTCCATCAGAAGACGTGTCGGCATTACTTCTTCTTGGCTAAGTGTTTGGCGAGCAGATTGAGGGTATGTTCCAGCGCTTTGGTATCGCTCCAGTCATCATGACCGGGTACGACGATGCGGGCGTTTCCGAATTTGGCCATCACATTCCGAATCGAGTTGCCCCATTCGGCCAGATTGGCATCGCCAAGAAATCCCATGCCAAAAGCAGCGACACTTTTCACTAAACAGCCGCCATGCAAAATCTGCTGGTTGGGTAGATAAACCACAATGTTGTCGCTCGTATGGCCTTCGCCCGGAAAAAAGCAGCGAATGGGTTCGCCACCGATGGTAAATGTCGTGTCGGAAGGTAAAATGCCTTCGGGTGATGAGTAACCTTCTTTAATCGAATTTTTCGCGGTCAGTGGCGTACTGATGACTCGAACCCCCGCTCTACGAAGGGCACCTGTACCGCCCACGCGGTCGCCGTGTGCGTGTGTAGCAATGCAAAGCCGGACCGGTTGGTGTACGTTATCCTTTACCCATTGAAGTAGTTGCTGGGTATTATCAGCGATAGAGTCAGTGTCCCAACCCGTATCGACTAGAACTACACCGTCATTGGTCTTAATAATCAGACCGTTGGAGGGTACAGCTTCGTTCTGATAAAGGCCATAGGTTATATGGACGTACACCTTATCGTTGAGGGGAACAACCTTGAGTTTAGGTTTCTGTACCGATTGAGCGAAGGAGAAATTAGGAAGTAGGGCAATAAATAGTGCGGTTAGTAGGCGCATAGGCTTGTGATGGTTTTACCTCACCCCCTGCCCCTCTCCTGATTTCAGGAGAGGGGTGGAGCTTTTGGATTGGGAAAAGCTTTTGTATAAGCGACCCTCAAATCAAATTAAATGGATCAACGAGGTGTGCTTGTCTGATAGGTGTTCCAGTTGCCGATTAGCTTATCGACCACCAGAACGCCCGTTCGGTAGGCGGCTTCCAAGGCGGGGATGTAAGCCGTATAGCGTTCACCTACGGCTTTGCCACCGTTGGTTAAGTTCTGAGCGGCCGTTACACCCGATGGTTGCATGGTGTAATTGCTGGCCGTTCGGAGGACCATATACCGGTTGATGTCGGCCCGTCCTGCTTTGGTCAGCCATTGTAACGACTGACCTGTACCCGTATCTTCCATAGCGGAGGTGACAAAATTACCTTTGCCTCCGGTCCAGTAGCTAACCCATTGGTTTGCCCAATCGTTCAGGTATTTGCCGTGCCAGAACGTCATGGCCGCAATGTGGTCGCCCATCATGACCCGAGGTGGTTTTTGCGCTTCGGGAAAATCGCGGTATACCGCTCGCATTTTCTGGAGAGTTTCGCTATCGTCGAGCTTTACGTCTTTAGTCAGTCCGTACGCCCATTTGGCCAGGTCTGGATTTAGGTGATAAGCTACCTGAAAGTCATTTTCCTGGACAGGTTCTTCGTAGGGTTTGGCTCGTCGCAACGGCAAATAACCCGTCGACCAGTCGCTGGGAATTTCGCGCGGGTCGATTTCATGAGCCAGATCACCATCGACCAGCCATTCGGCCCAAACCGCCGAGCCCGCCGACCCATCGGTTGGGTCAATACCCGAAATACCGGCTACTAACCAGTACGCTTTCGACAGATCGAACCGAGAGTCCATGCCCAGCGCCATGATGGATGCGGCCGAACGCGCGGTACCCATGCCGGTACAAATGCCCAGCACCTGTTTATCGGGGTTGTAGCGTAGGTCGCGGTAGCCCTGTGGAAACGGAATGGTTTGAGAAAGAGGCAACCGCTCGACCCAGTATTGAAATTCGCCCGGTCGATCGCCCGTATCCGAACCAATTTCGAACATGGTAACCACAACCACACGAACTGGAATACGCTTGGTGGGCTGTGCTAGTATCGGTATACTACCGATTAACAATAAAGACAGAATAAGGTATTTCATGGGTAAACGATTACATTCTGACATTTCAGAACACTCTTTGTTATTTCGACCGTAGGGAGAAATCTCAATTTATGGATGAAGCCAGCTTGAGATTTCTCCCTACGGTCGAAATGACAAAAAGTGGAATAGTCATTACTTCAGGGATTCAAGACCCCGATTTTTAGATAGCTATTTTCATGATATACCCGATGCGTGGCTTTCTGATAGTCCGATTCCTTTGCCGTAAAGATGTTCACGAATGTCTGCGGATTCCGATCGGCCAGGGGGAAACAGCTACTTTGCACCTGTACCATGAGCCGATGCCCTTTTTTGAACGTATGGAGTACATCCTGTAACTCAATGGATACCAGCGATGGTTGGTTGGGCACAAAAGGCTCGGGTTTGCTGATGTTGTTGCGGTATTTCCCCCGCAACATTTCGCTGCGAATAAGCTGCTGATAATCGCCATAGACAACGTCTTTCTTCTGCGGATTTTGCTGGGGTGCGTCGGGTGGATACACATCAATAACCTTCACCATCCAGTCGGCATCAGTTCCGGTGGTCGATACGGTCAGTTGTGCCAGAATGGGGCCCGCTAGCGTCAGATCTTCGGTGAGTGGTTCGGTCTGGAAGGTGAGCACGTCGGGCCGGGAGGAAGCAAAACGCTGATCATCGACCATATAGTCGGCTGAAAAACCATCGTTTATTTTGCTGGTAAACGGCACCGGATGGGCTGGATCGGACAGGAACTCGGAAAAAGTAGCCCCAGTGGATGACGGTGAAAAGCCAAGTTTACCCCCGGCCTGTAAATACACCTGTTTTTGTTGGGCTTGCTTCGGCGGATAGGTATCGAAGGTCCGCCAGCGGTTGGTACCGGTTTCGAATACGGTCGCTTCGGGTAGATCTAATGACGTGGTTTCGTTGAACAGATAATGCTTAAAGAACTTCGCTTCGATGTTCTGTTGGTAATAAGGCGACGTAGCCGAGCCAAAATCCAGATCATTGAGCGTTTGTCCAGATGGCCCCGACCAGCCACCATGCACCCAGGGGCCCACCACGAAGATATTCTGAATACCGGGGTTTTGTTTTTTGATCGCCTTGTAGGTGTTAAAGGTGCCGTACAAATCCTGCTCATCGTACCAGCCACCGACCACCATTACGGCATGTTTGATGCCTTTCAGATGGGGCAGAATATTTCGTTTTTTCCAGTGATCATCGTAATCAGGATGCTGGAAATTCTCGTAGTAGTACTTGTTTCGGCCTTTGAAATAATTGCTTTCCGAATTGGCCGTTGGGCCCATGTTTAGGTAGAAATGGTAGCCGTCCGGGTCGTCGATCTCAAACAGTAGGGGAGGGTTTTGTTTCGTCGGTTGTTTATGCTCCTGAAAATACGGGTAGAAGCTAAAGTTGGCCGCTATCTGAAACGCTCCATTATGAAAGGCATCATCCCGCCAGAGATCGGCCATCGGTGCCTGTGGCGACGAAGCTTTCAACGCCGGATGGCCCGATACAGAACCTGCCGAGGTGAAAAATCCCGGATAGCTAATGCCCCATTGACCCACGCTGCCGTTATGGTTCGGAATGTTTTTCAGTAGCCAGTCGATGGTGTCGTAGGTATCCGATGCTTCGTCATGATCCGTCTTCGACTTCTTCACATCTACATGCGGAGTCATTTCGACAAACGTACCTTCCGACGCCCATCGGCCCCGAACGTCCTGATAAACAACGATGTAGTTATCGCGTAGCATAAAGGCGTTAGGGCCTAACCGACGACGGAATTTATCGGTTCCGTACGGCTGACAACTGTAAGGCGTCCGCTGCATGATAATCGGATGCTTTACGGATGGGTCTTTAGGGGCGTAGACCTGCGTAAACAGTTTCGTGCCGTCGCGCATGGGAACCATGAACTCAGACTTGATATAATTTTCACGCACGTAGGCCGAATCCTGAGCGAGCGTAAATGGGTAGGGAGACGTTGGCGGATTCGATTGCGCAATGGCAAAGACCGGAATCAGCACCAGGAAAGCGAGTTGTATTTTCACCGTGTTGACGAATTCATTTTCGGCACAAATTAGCGTTAAATCGCATCCGGTAGCTGTGGGGTACGTAAAAACAGCCTGATATTGGTTTATTACTTATGGAGACTACGTGCTACGTTGTTGAAGTCTGCAGAATTATATGTTGTCTGACACAACTGGCATTAAAAAAGCCATCCGACTAGCAGTAAGACTGATGCTAGCCTGATGGCTTAAAACGTAAAGTAGAGCTGGGTTATCGTGAATGCTTCATTTTGCTATGGTCGGGTTTGCTGGCCATCTTAGCCTGAAAGCAGTGGATGGCGCAGGCATTTCCTTTCATACTCTCGTGAACGTTGCCGACAATTTTGCCTTTAGCATCCAGAATATCACAGGTTTTGTCTGATTTATCTTTTATCGTAAATAACAGTTCGCCGTTTTCGTCAAGGTAGCTTTTGCCGTCTTTGCCAACCCGTCCCGTCTTTTTGCCTGTCTTCGCATCGACCAGATTCCCCTGCCCGTCGACAAAGGCCAATTTCGTACCTTTGTTATCCAGGATAATGCGGTCTTTAGTTACCAGGCCAATTTTCTGACCTTGTTCATTGGTAATCTCTCCCGTTTGGGCAATATGTTTGTAATTTTGACCCTGGGCCAGACCTATGTGAGATATAGCGGATAAGCCCAGCAGGATTGCGAGAAGTTTGATCGTTTTCATGATTGATATACGGTATGTTAAACTGGTTATCGATTAGGTATCAATTTATCTGGTTTTGATCCTCACCGGTTTGAACGTCATGACAAAGGAAATCAATCGAAAGAAGGCGTAGACTGATGCTGGTCAGTCCTTTGGATGACTTATAGGGGATTGTATTCGGTCTGAAACCGTGTAATCGAATTTACAAATTCATAACGGATTTTCTGAACTTAAGGAAGGTTATAGGAATTGAAGGCTACGGATAGGGCTGGCTTTATGAAACAACATTTCACTTTTTTTCTCTTCTTTTTTCTTGTTGCACAATTGGCTTCGGGACAGGCCCAATTAACTGGGGTGGTTGTGGATGGAGTCAATTCTAAACCTGTTCCGTATGTCAGTGTTGCCTTGTACCGGCCAGCCGATTCAGTAGCCGTAACAGGTGTAATAGCTGATTCGTTGGGGGTATTTCGAGTGGCTCAAATAATGCCAGGTTCGTATCAGCTCAAGACGTTTTTTATTGGCTATAAATCACAGACGGTAGCTGTAACACTCAAACGTGGTGAGGTGCTTAACGTAGGAACAATACTGATTGAACCTTCCAAAAACCAGTTGAACGAAGTGGTCGTAAAGGGCCAACGAGCAGATCTAACCGTAAAAGCGGACCGGCAAACCTATCGGGCGGCTCAATTCGGCTCGGCCGTAGGAGGGACGGCCACCGATTTGCTGCGTAATCTGCCAGGAATCAGTATCAATGCCGAAGGGGAAGTGACCCAACGCGGAGCCAACGGTTTTCTGGTGTTGCTGAATGGCAAACCCGTACAGGCCAATCTGGGAACCTTGCTCAACCAGATTCCCGCCAATACCATCGAATCGATCGAAGTTATCACCACACCATCGGCTCGTTATGATCCCGATGGCAAAGCGGGAATTATTGCCATTACCACCAAATCAGGTGCCGAGTTGGGGCTATCGGTACTGGTAAATAGCCAGATTGGTCTTCCCAGTCTGAACACATTTGGCAACGCGCATAGTCCCGTTCGGTACGGTACCGATGCTACACTAAGCTATCGCTCCACTCGTTGGGACTGGACATTCAGTACGGCATACCTCCGCAATGACCTGTCGGGCCGACGCGAGGGCGATGCCAATACGACGGTCGGTAACCGATTTACGAGTTTCCCCAGTGTGGGTGAACGGAGTTTCGAGCGGTACACCTTTACCAATCGGCTCGCTGTCAATTTTACTCCTAACAAAACGGATGTCTGGAGTGGTGGGCTGTATTATGGCCGCCGGACTGAAGATCGCACAGCCGATCTGTTCTATAACAACCGCACCATCAACCGGCAAACGGGCCTGCTAATCAGTCAGCTTGACTATTTCAATGCGAATCTGGTGCGGAAGCGAGGTCAGTTTTTTACCGCTAATCTCGACTACACGCATACGTTCGCCAACAAAGCGACGATCAGTGCCAGTATGTTATACGAATATGACTATCTGGACGGCTTCACCCGAAACCTGAACCTGTTTAAGACCGATACCCGTGATACCGTCCAATATACGTTGACGACGACCGACCGACCGATCGGCAACGCTCGTGCTAATCTGGATGCAGGCTGGCCGTTGGCCGGAGGGCGACTCGAAGCGGGTTATCAATACCGAACCCAGCAGGACGATGGCGCCTACCGATTTGTTCAGCAGGATGGAGGAGGAACACCACTGCGGGTTATCGATGCGTTCACTGGTCAGGCACGCATCAGCAACCAGATACATAGTCTGTATGGGCAGTATAGCCGCAAAACGAAAATCTGGGAATATACGGCAGGTTTGCGTTTTGAGTCGGCCCAACGGCAAGTCGAAATTCGGCCGCAGGGACAAGATTACCCGTTGACGCTTAATAATTTATTCCCGTCGCTCAATGTGGTGTATCGCCCGAAAGATGACTGGCAGTTGCGCTTAGGTTATAGCCGTCGGGTACAGCGAACGAGCAATCTGGCCCTGAACCCACTACCCGAACGCGAACATTCCGAAACCCTCGAACAGGGCGATCCGGCCCTGCTTCCCGAATTTGTTGATCTGAGCGAATTGGGAGCGACCCGCACCATTGGCCGAAGTACGTTACAGGCAACGCTGTATCATCAAAATATTCAAAACATCGTAAATCGGGTCAATAATGTATTTGCCGACACCATTCTGAACCGGATTTATACGAATGCAGGCCGGGCGCAGCGGCTGGGTATCGAGCTGGTTTCGGATCTGACCCTTACCAAACACTGGAAATTGTATGTTGGCGGAACAGTTTACCGATCAATGATAGCCGGGCAACTTTTCCAGAATTCGGTGGTATTCAACAATCAGGCGTGGGCCTATTCCCTTAATGCCAACACCACCATTCAGCCTACGCCAACCTGGGTGATTCAGGCTAATGTTAATTACCTGTCGCAACGGATAACGGCCCAGGGCGAAGATTCGCGGTTTCTGATCCCGAACCTGTCTATCAAGAAAAGTTTTCAGCAAAACCGCCTGTCGGTCATGTTGCAGTGGCAGAATATTGGCATGGGTTGGCTCCCGACCAATCAGCAACGCATAACCACGCGTGGGCAGGACTTTTATACAACCACCAATTATCTTCAGGAACGCGACATACTGCTCATTAATGTGAGCTACTCCCTGCGTCAGCGTAATAAACAAGCCAAACTCCCCACAAACGAATTCGGCGAAAAGGAATTTTAATGTTGAATCATGGCTAAAAATAAGACGACCGAAACTACCCAAAGCGTCACGGACTTTATCAACTCCGTAGCTGATGAGCCGAAGCGAACCGATAGCATTCGGTTAGTAGAGATTATGCAGGCCCAGATTGGATTTGAACCCAAACTATGGGGGCCGAGTATCGTTGGCTTTGGGTCCTATCATTACAAGTACGAAAGTGGCCGCGAGGGTGATGCGCCCCTTGTCGGGTTTTCGCCCCGAGCCAACGCCCTCACTCTGTATCTGGGTTCTTTTGAAGGGAAAGATGAACTGCTACAAAAACTAGGCAAGCATACAACCGGAAAAGGCTGCGTGTATGTAAAACGCCTTAGCGATGTAGATATAGACACGCTGAACGAACTGATTCGTCGTTCTGGGCAACGGCCAATGTAACTAAATCAGCCATAACAAATTGGGCTGTCAGGCTTCTGAAAACATCTGGTTGGCATTGGATAGGATCGTCAACGATTCGTCAAATCGGCTTAGTCGGAGATTTTGCCGGAGTTGCTTCCTGTGAACCAGCGCGTCTCATTTATTGCTCAGGCATCAGATTTTTGACGGAGCAATGCCGTACACTTTTTTGAAGGCAAACGAAAAGTGTGACAGGTCTTCGAAGCCTACATCCAGATACACATCCGTGGGCGATTTCCCCTTTTCTTTGATCAGATAATGTGCTTCCTGCAAACGTCGGTGCTGTAGCCAGCGGCTCGGCGAGCTATGGAAAATCTTTTCAAAATCCCGTTTGAAAGTAGCCAGGCTTCGACCGGTCAAATAGGCAAATCGTTTCAATTCTACGTTGAAATGGAAGTTTCTGTTCATAAACGCTTCCAGATCAATTTTGCCCGGTTCCGAAAAATCAAACAGGCTGTTTTTGACCTCTGGATTTACCTTGATCAGCAGTAGAACCGCTTCTTTCAGTTTGAGCGTGAGCAGGCTTTCATGGCCGGGCTGTGTCAGGTGCTGGTACGGATACAGCGAATCCATGTAGCTTTTGTAAAGCGGGTCGGGCTTCAGTTCCAGAATAGCGTCGCCTTCCTGATGAGATGATGCCGAGATGCTATATTCCAGGCTTACCGCACGGAGCAAATCCTGCGTAAGGTAAATCGACAGGGATTTGAACTCACCGTTTTCGGGCGGCAGTTTGGTGAATTTGACAAGGTGATTTCGTTTGCTCAATCGGAAATCGCCTTCCCGGAATGTGTACTCTTTCGTCCCGTCATTGGTAAGAAGCGTTCCGGCTATCTGGTAGCTGAAAACATGTTCTGGAACGAACTGTTCGCCCTCCCGGCTTCGGCTGTAATAACACGAGTAGGCAATGGGGGTGAGTTTCATAGAGAGTTTTAATTTTGAATGATAGAATGACTGAATGATTGAATAAGTACTGTTACAAAACCATTCAATCATTCAGTCATTCTATCATTCAATTTGTCTGCATCGCTGCAAATCGTTTTCCGGTCTCTGTTTCCATAAAATTGACGGCATCGTCGTGGTCGGTGGAAAGACTGACGGGTAGCCATTTTTCCAGCTCCGCCTGACGAGCGGCATCGGCTTTTTTCAGGAAACCAACGGCTTCACTGCCCAACACCAGGTGCATAGGGGGCTCAGGCTGATCGACCAGGTCAATCAGGACCTTTGCCGCTTTAGCTGGATCGCCTACGGGGACGAAATTATCGCCTTTCAGGTGATTGATCACCCAGCCCACGGTCGATTCATAACCGTCTACTTCAGGCGCGTAGCTCATGGAAGCACTTGCCCAGTCGGTACGGAACCCACCCGGCTCAACCGAGGTGACACGGATGCCCAGCGGAGCTACTTCTTTGGCCAACGCTTCGGTAAAACCACTTAACCCAAATTTAGCGGCCTGATAGATCGACAAACCGGGATTGCCGATACGACCACCTATCGAACTGATCTGTAGAATCCGGCCGGAACGCTGTTTTCGCATGTAGGGAAGCACCGCCCGTGTCAGTTCGATAGGCGCATATAGGTTTGTTTCCAATTGACTGCGCACCTGTTCATCGGTAAACGCTTCGGCGGCCCCTGTGATCCCAAACCCTGCATTATTGACCAGTACGTCGATGCGTCCGAAATGAGTAATTGCCTGCTCGACAGCCGTTTTGATCTGTTGTTTATCCGTTACATCCAACTGGATCGGATACAGTTGATGGGGGTATTTGTCGAGCAGGTCGGCCAACTGCTCAGGCTGGCGGGCAGTTGCAACTACGGTGTCACCATGAGCGAGAACAGCTTCGGTCAGGCTCCGTCCGAGCCCGCGAGAACTTCCTGTAATAAACCAAATTTTTGCCATTGTCTTTGTTTGTTAAGGCTTTGGCATAGAGTCGTGCCACGGTTCTATGGTGGATAAAAACAAACCGTGGCACGACTTTACATCAAAGCCATATGTTAGTTAACGAGGACAAAATTCGGCTAATAACGAAGGGGTAACTTTGTTGAAACGCTCAAAGTTGGTTTGTTGAAACGCTCATGTCTCCAGCCGTTAGTCTGTGGATTCTAAGACTGATGAACTGGCTGCCCGGTTAAAACCAACCGTTTCCCGGTACGTCTGTGGAGAAACGGTTGTGTGCCGTTTGAAAAAACGGCTGAAATAAAACTCATCCTCGAAACCCAGTTCATGCGCGACTTCCTTGATCGTTTTTGGGGTCAGGTATAATTCCCGCTTGGCTTCAATCACGATTCGGTCACTGATCAAATCGGTAAGGGTTTTGTGAAAGTAATGCCGGGTGATTTTAGCCAGTGCTTTAGGGCTTATGTTCAGCAGATCGGCATAATCGCTGGGGGCATGTTTATGGCGGTAATGCAGTTCGATGGCGTCTTTGAGCTTCTGAAGGACAAACGGCTCTTGTTGTTCGGCTATGGATATTGACTCCTTATGCGTTGGGTATTGGACCAGTTTCAGCCTGACTGCCTGAATGAGGATGATCTTAAGGTATGAAATCAATAACTCGTGCTGCGCCAATTCAACTTTCTGAATCTCGTCTGCCATTTGCTGGGTTAGCCCTTCAAAATGGGTTATCTGCTCCTGCGTCAATGACACGAATGGAGGCTGATAGCTATTGTTGAATAGAAAACCATTGGCCGAAATCTCAGCATGATGCCTGAAAATGCAGAAAAACTCCGGGTGAAAATGAATCACCCAGCCACTAGCCGCTTCGGTTGTCTGAAGCCGGAAGGGCTGGAACGGCGAAAACGCCAGTAGGCTATTTCCAGAAATCGAATAGTGGGTAAAATCGGCCGTGAGGTCAGCCGTTCCACCTTTCCACAGGATCAGACTGAAGTAGTTGAAGCGTTGAACCGAGGCAAAAAGCGTGGGATTATCGAATTGGAAAATGCTGAAAGCCAGATTCCCGTTCTGCGGGTTGACCATCGTGTGGCGATCATAGATATACATGCGATGGTAACAATTAGGACTTTATAGATTGTTCAACGGCGGGGATTGTAAATCCGGTCGGAATAGCAAAAAACTTATTGTTTTTGATCGTTCAACGTATTTTGTAACGTGTTGATTTTCTGCTCCAATTGAGCAATGTAAGTCTGTTGGGCGGCAAAAACATCCAGCATTTCCTCTTCGGTATATCGGGGCGTAATATGTTGCGGACAATTCCAGTCGTAGGCATTGACCCGGAACAGGAGCATACGTTCGGGTGTATGTTTATACTGGGCTGGGTCTAGCTGGGCGAACAAATCCGGTCGGTCGGCTAATTCGACAACGGAGGCTTCTGCATAGATTTTTAGGCGGGTCTGTCTGGGGTAGTCCATCAAAAAAAGTGACACCTGCGGATGAGTGAGGATATTCCCGACGGAGATATATTGTTTATTTCCCTTAAAATCCACCAATCCCAGCGTGTACGAGTCAAGTACATGGAGGAAGCCTTTAGGCCCACCCCGGTGCTGGACGTACGGATAGCCGTTTTCGCCGATAGTAGCCAAATAAAAGCTATCCCGTTGACTGATAAAGCTTATTTCCGGTCGGGTCAGGCCATCGACGTAGACCGCTTTCTCAAAACGAGCGTAGGCATCCCGGCTACCGTATTTCTCCTGAAGTTTTCGCACGCTCTCGGTAAACGCAAGCGATGCATAATTTTTGGCCATAGATAATGAAGTTTAAACGCGTGACTGAGTAAAGGTCTTACGTTTATCGAACCTGACGATCGGTTTCGTCAACCGGCGAATCGTTAGTACTGGCCGTTTCCAGCGTAATTGGCGGTAAGGTAGTGTGTTGCTTCTGTGCAGGCTCAGGCTGATTTAATACCTCGTCCCACATGGTATCACCACATGCATCCAACGCAAACGGGCGACCATCATTAAAGAACTCGTTAAAGGGGTTCATACTATTTGTCGATTTGGTAATGAGACAAAAGTAGGTGGTCAGAAGGCCGAAAAGAATGGAGAATCAACGCATTGGCATGGACAGTTTTCTACCTGAAATCTGCGTTCTATTCCTTCCCGATTACCATTTTCCCGGAAGCGGAGCGGAGGTAAAGCGTGGCAATTTCTTTGGCAAGCATTTCGGGCTGAGCCTGTTCGCTGTTTGTCAAAACAATGACCGAAAAGCCCGCTTGTGGGAATCGAGCGTATTCGGTTCGGAAGCCAGGCAATGACCCGCCATGATGAATCCAGGGTGTACCCATCAGGACATCGACTCGCCAACCTAAGCCATACGGGTACGGAGTGCCATCTTTGAGGACAAACGGCTTCTGCATCTCTTTCTGGCTGGCCTCGGTCAAGAATTTTGCCGTACCCAGAGCCGCATCCCATCTGGCTAAATCCTGAACGGTCGATAAGAAAGCACCGCTTGGCCGTAAAGCGCGATACGGAATAGCCCGGTGCAGATGATCTTTTTCCCATTCATAGCCATCGACCCGGTTCGGAACCACTTCGCTTAAGGTTGTGGTACGGGTAGCGGTCATACCAGCAGGCTTGAAAATCCGTTCCTCCAGAAATGTTGGCCAGGGTTGCCCCGATACTTTCCGAATAATGTCGGCCAGCGCAAAATAACCGACGTTGCAGTACTGCCATTTGGTGCCAATCGGGAACTGTAGCGGCAACGGAAAAGCCGATTGAACGACTACTGAATCGGGTTGAATCTTAGCTGGATCAAAGGCGGGCGCTTCCCGAATGATCCCAGACGTATGCGACAGCAGATGACGCAAGGTGATGCCCTGCCAGGTTTGTGGAGCCTGGGGGTAGTATTTATGAATATCGTCGTTGAGAGTTAGTTTGCCTTCCTGCGCCAGCATCAGAATACCAGACGCAATAAATTGCTTACTGACAGAAGCAATGGCATAAACGCTTTGGGGAGTGGCTGGTACATTCAGTTCTACATTGGCCAGCCCGTATCCTTTACTCAATACAACTGTACCTTGTCGAACCACCGCAATCGACACGCCGGGAATGTGTTTGGTCCGCATATGACGCTGCACAATCGCATCGACACTATCGACCGAAACCGAACCAGCCGTTTGCGCCCAACTGGCCTGAGTCAGAAAAAGTAAAGCGAATAACCAGCCAAGGGGGCTCTTGCGTGACGATGTATAGTGCATAGAATATGAGGAAGTTGTGATAAAGTTAATGAATAATGGAAAATGTATAAGGTATAATGAAAGGTCCAGTTCACATCATTATTCATTGTACATTTTCCATTAGTCATTATGTAACGTTTTCCCGATTTTTCGGGCTTGCTCCAGGCATTTATATTTCTGGTTTTGCGCTGAGTGCAGACTGCTATAGCCATCGTCTTTCATGATCTGGGTCATGTCTTTCTGTCCGAAAAAAATAGACGATAAAAGCTTCATACAGCGCAGGGTCAGTTTAACCATAATGCCCATAACGGTTTGATACGCAGTGGGTGGCACTTCGGCATCTACCGGAGCCGTCACATTGCGGTCTTCACCAACCGTTTCCAAGCCTGTCCATCGAGCTGATTTTTTGAGTTGCTTCAGCCATAAGTTTCGGCTGATAGAAAAAACATAGGTTTTTAGAGATGAGGTAAGCTGAAATGATGGATCACGAATAGCGGTTAGTAAGACGACCAACGTTTCCTGAAACAAGTCATGGGCCTGATCTTTATCGCCACTGTTCTGAATAACAAAATACTCTACCGACGGGTAATATCGCCGGTAGAGTAAGTCAACGCTTTGATTGTCGCCCGCCCGGAGCAGGTCAAGTAACTGGCTGTCCGTCAGGCTGGTTTGCATGGTCATCGGTTAGAGCTAATGGCGCTTGAAAATGGGTCGAATCATTCGATAAAGGCTATAGCCAACGCTGGTTGTTACACACATCGGACAAATGCCGAATCGGAAAAAGAACAGCCCAACTTTTTTGTACCAGGGTAAGTGGATGGGTGTGATGGGGCAGCTAATTCCGTCACCTTCATATTCCTGAATATTCCAGATGTTCATCGTCGTAATAAGTTGAGTGAGCATCAATTACCCTCGGCCGAAAAGCATATAGATACAACATAACGTCATTAGGGCGGCTGCGCCAATCAGGACATACTTGAGTCGGGATTTCATACGTAATCGATTTGGTTTACGTAGGTTAATTCCCGGATTTGGCATAAATCACCTTTTACATGTCAATATTTTTTAGCTCATGTGTCTGGTCTCGATCAGGTTTAAAAAGAGTTGGGCGGCTGGTTCGATCAGTTCGTCGTTGAAATCGTAGTCATCATTGTGAAGAGCAGGGGAGGCTGTACCCGCTCCGATGCCAAACATGGCACCTTTGAAGCGCTGTGTAAATAGCCCGAAATCTTCACCCCACTTAAACGGCTCCTGCTTTTCGAGGAATGGATAGCCTAATTTTTGCGCACTCGCCTTGATTTGCTCAAAAGCTTCCGGGTCGTTTTCATTGGCAAAAAACGCTTCGGTATAGGCTGTTTGGGTATCGATGCCACTACTGGCCGTAAGCTCGGATAAAAGCGTTTCTAACTGGTTGGTCAACCAATCCATTCTACCGGCCGTTCGTGTGCGAAGGGTCAGATGCACTTCGCCGTAACCCGCCGAAATGCCATATGATTTTTCGCCCATGATGGTATGAACGGGCGTGATGAGCGTGAAATCGTCGGAGGCTGGGTCGGGGATTTGCAGGGCTTTGGCTTTGAGCATAAACTCAGCCATCATATAAGCTGGATTGGTGCCTTTTTCGGGTTCAGCCGAGTGGGAAACTTTGCCAGTGAACGTTATGATCATACTCAGAACCGACGCTGTGAATGGACCCGGTTTGCAGACGATAACGCCCTGTTCATAACCCGGCAGATTGTGCAGGGCGAAGACTTGGTCCGGCTGGATGGTCGCAAAAACAGGATCGTTGATCACTGCCTGAGCCCCCTGTCCTGTTTCTTCAGCCGGTTGAAAGAGCAGATAAACTGTACCGCTGGTAACCGGTTTTTCGGATACTAACGATGCCAGTCGTGCCAGGATAGCTGTATGGCCATCGTGCCCGCATTTGTGCGAAACGCCCGTAATCTGGGACCGATGCGCAAACGTATTCACCTCCTGAATGGGCAATGCATCGGTATCCGCCCGGATAAGCGTGACGGGGCCGGTTGTGTCTATCCCGTATTGCAGAAGAAGCCCCGTGCCACCTACTTCATGTAAGGCATCAGGGCGAAACTGACTGACAAATGTTTTGATTCGCCGTTGCGTCTGCATTTCCTGACCAGATACTTCAGGAAACTGATGCAGCTCGCGTCGGAACTGGGTAAATAGGTTAGTAGGCTCTGAAGGCATAGATCAATGGCTTTCACCCAATCGCGATAAATTACTGTTTCAGCCACTCTCGAAAGCTGGCAGGTCGATTATCGATCAGGCTGTAATAAACACCCAATACGGTATTAATAAGCAGACAGATGAGTACGGTCACGACCTGTCCTCTCGTGCTTTTCATGGGAATGACCATGCCAAACATGACCAGCCAGACGATCGTCATAAGGATACTGACCACTACTTTCTTCAACTTCGCCATTGTGCATGTATGTTGAGGGGATTTAAACCAATCCATTACCGGCGGCCTGAATATTTAGCCGGAGCGCTGTTTTTTGGAATGCTTTTCTGGATGAATTTTCGCAGGTTTTCGTTGCTGCTAGCCAGATCTTCTTTGCGGAGGTACATCATATGGCCGCTCCGGTAGCCTTCCCAGTCCATTCGGTCTTTGAGCTTACCACTCGCGTCGATTTGCCACATGCTGTATTTGGCATTGAAATAATCGCAGGCACCGTCATAATAGCCCGATTGCACCAGCAGATGCAGATACGGATTCTGATTCATAGCCTGACGCAGGTTTTCGCCGGTGTGGTTGTTAGTGTTGTCCCAGGGAAACGTAGGACCGAACATGTAATATTTCAGATCGGTTTTGTAGTTCAGCTCTTCACGCATAAACATATTGATGGCGGGCGTAAAGGAGTGCAGCCAGGACGTTAGTTCCGAATTGTACTCAGGACTGACACCCGCATCCTTGCTGTCGAGACCCAGGTAGCGCGAATCCAGTCGCCCGACGGTTTGGCCCCGGCCCCGCAATAGCTCCTTCCAGAAGAAATTCGTCGGAACATCCAGATTCTGCTGCATCACTGCCGTCTCTGACAAACCCGAGTAGCGGGCCACTTTAGCCGCGATTTCCTTTCGTTTCTGATCACTGATCGAACCGCCCAACGCCAGAGCGGGCAGGTACTCCTGAATAGTAAACGTTTCGACTTCGGGTAGCAGGTCGGTAAGGTCTTTCTTTTGCAAATCGGCGGGTAAAGCTTTATGGAACCAGGCTGTGGCGGCAAAATAAGGTAGTTTCAACACGCCCTGCGCTGGGCCATCCCGCTCGATGCCCAGGCTCGTCGGCGAAACCAAAATGACGCCATTCAAATACATCCAGTGGGAATTCTGTAACTCCAGCGCCAGTCCCGAAACACGCGTAGTTCCGTAGCTTTCACCAATCAGGTATTTAGGCGAAGCCCAGCGATTGTATCGGCTCACGAAGGTGTTGATCCAGTCGGCCAGGTATTTGATGTCGGCGTTGACACCAAAGAATAGTTTAGCCGCCGGAACATCTTTGTTGACCGGACGTGAAAAACCAGTGTTGACCGGGTCCACGTACACAATATCGGCCACGTCCAGAATGGAGTTGGGGTTGTCTTTGATGCCATAGGGCTGGACCGGGTAGCCTTCATCATCTACTTTCAGGATGCGGGGACCCGTGTAGCCTATCATCATCCAGACCGAAGCTGTACCGGGCCCGCCGTTGAACGAAATCACCAGTGGTCGGCTGGCCCGGTCGGTGACGTCAGAGCGTTCGAAGTAAGTAAAAAATACCCCCGCAACTGGTTTGCCTTCTTCGTCCCAGACGGGAATAGTACCCGCTGTTGTTTTGTACGGCACCCGCTGCCCTTTGATGGTTATCTGTCCGTTGGTCACCACCTGCGAGTCGATGTTCAGGGTTCGGGAGGCAGGTTTATCGTCTTTAGGTTTAGGCGTTTCAGGCGTTGCTGGCTTTTGGGCGTATGCGTTCATCAAGCTGGCACCACTAATCAGCAACAGCAGGAAAATGTGTTTCATGAGTACGGAATTGATAACGAATGAAGTGAATTTGGGCAGAATGTTATTTTTGATCGAATATAGCTAGAATGGCCTTAAAATTTGCGGGTACGCTTATGTGCCTTGCTTTTAAAATCGACTAATGTGGTGTCAGATGCTTAACATCTGACACGGTTAGGTTTCTCAAAACCGAACGATATAGTAGGTTTTGAGAAACCTCGCAATGTCGGTTAAAAGTAACCGACAGCACAAACACAGTCAATTGGAAGCGTTGTGGAAAGCAATAGAAAATTTTGATATTCTTGAAAAGAATGAAGTAAAAAAGCCGGTTTGATCAGTAGCCTCAATTTTTCTGTATTTTGGACTTTTCGCCAATCAGACTACCATGAAAAAACTCTTCCTGTGCTGCCTATTAGCCAGTTTCGGGGCTTCGGCCCAATCGCTCTCCAAGCCCGAGCAGAGCATCATTGCCAGCGTGAAAAAGAATATGACCGAAACGGAAGCGTTTCTAGAAAAAGTGGTCAACATCAATAGCGGTACACTCAATAAAGAAGGCGTTCGGCAGGTTGGTAAGCTGATGTCCGACGAATTCGACAAGCTGGGTTTTAAAACCGAATGGGTGAGTTTACCCGACTCTCTGAACCGGGCTGGGCATCTGGTGGCTACCCGGCAGGGGAAAAAAGGCAAAAAGCTTTTCCTGATTGGCCACCTGGATACGGTCTTTGAAAAGAGCTTACCCATGGAGCCCTACACCCGCGTCAACGATTCGACCATAGCCGGTCAGGGTGTGAACGACATGAAAGGTGGCGATGTGGTGGTGATTGCCGCTTTGAAAGCCTTGCACGAACAGAAACTGCTCGATGATACATCCATTACGATCTATTTCACGGGCGATGAAGAGAGTTCGGGCGGTCCCGAAAGTCGTCGAGATTTTATTGAACGAGCCCGAAAGTGTGATGTAGCCCTCGGTTTCGAAAGTGCACAGGGCTTGCGCTACGTAACCACCGGACGTCGGGGAGCCAGCGGCTGGACACTGAATGTGAAAGCGCGTTCGGGCCATTCGTCGCGTATTTTCAGCGATTTAGGCTATGGCGCTATCTATGAAGCTGCCCGTATCCTGACCGAGTTTCGACGGACGTTGGGACAGGAGCAATACCTGACCTTCAACCCCGGCCTGATTGTAGGTGGAGCCGAAGTAAAGTACGACGAAAAAACAGCCAAAGCGGTTGTCGATGGCAAAACGAACATTGTGGCAGGAACGGCACTGGTGAAAGGCGACTTACGCTTTCTGACCGAAGCACAGAAAGAAAAAGCTCGGGCGAAAATGCGGGAGATTGTCGACAAAAGCCTGCCCTTGACGAAAGCGACGATCTCTTTTACCGATGGCATTCCGGGTATGGAGCCGACAGCCGCCAATGATGAACTCCGTAAGCAGGTCGATAAGATTAGCCGGGATATGGGCATCGGGCCGGTTGAGGCTTTCGATCCGGGTGCACGGGGAGCGGGGGATATTTCCTTTGTGGCGCAATACATGCCTTGCCTGGATGGGTTGGGTGCATCGGGCAAAGGGGCTCACAGCATCGAGGAAACGATGAATATCAAGGAGCTACCGCTACTGATTCAACGGGCAGCAGTCATGATCTATCGGATGACCCGGTAAATTTAAGATGCCTATTGAACCCCATGTCTTTGCCCGTACAGACACGGGGTTTTGTATTCCGTTTTGTTATCGCCATCACTATTTATCATGAAAAGGACAGGGACAGTACCCCTACATTTGTCCCGATGTCAGTCTGGTGTAAGGCGGGAGGAAACCCGCTATTTTCAACCCATTAGAGCGGGTTTCCTCCCGCCTTACACCAGACTGGTTCTATTTTGCTGATATAGTGATATGATAACGACAGATATTTGCATCATTGGGGCTGGGCCCGTTGGCCTGTTCGCCGTTTTTGAAGCAGGCTTATTGAAAATGCGCTGCCACCTGATCGACGCCTTGCCACAGGTGGGTGGACAGCTTTCGGAAATTTATCCGCAGAAACCGATCTACGATATTCCAGGTTACCCGGAAGTAAAGGCACAAACGCTGGTCGATAACCTGATGGACCAGATTGCACCCTTCAAACCCGGCTTTACGCTGGGCGAACGGGTGGAATCGCTGGAAAAACAGGACGATGGTTCGTACGTAATTACGACTAACGAAGGAACGGCTGTCCACTGTCAGGTTGTGGTGATTGCGGGTGGCCTGGGTTGCTTTGAACCACGTAAACCTGAGATTACGAATCTGGAGCAGTTTGAAGGTAAAGGCGTTGCCTACATGGTGAAAAACCCGGAGTTGTTCCGCGACCGTCGGGTAGTGCTGGCTGGTGGGGGCGACTCTGCCCTCGACTGGACTGTTTTCCTGGCCGATATTGCGCAAGAGGTTACGCTTATTCACCGCAGCGATTCATTCCGGGGAGCGCCCGATTCGGCTGAGAAAGTCGTCGAGCTGGCTCGGCAGGGGCGTATCAAACTCATGCTGCAATCGAACATTACGAGTATACATGGCAATGGGCATCTGAAAGAGGTGAGCGTTACAGGCAAAGATAAGTCGGTAACGATCCTGGCTGCGGATCACCTGATTCCGCTGTTTGGTCTGACCCCAAAACTTGGCCCCATTGCCGACTGGGGACTACAGATCGACAAATCGGCTATCAGTGTCAACACCGTTGATTATTCAACTAACGCTGAGCGCATCTACGCCATCGGCGACATCAACACCTATCCGGGTAAGCTCAAACTGATTCTTTGTGGTTTCCACGAAGCCGCGCTCATGTGTCAGAGTGCGTTCCAGTATGTATACCCGAATCAAAAACTTAGTTTCAAGTACACGACCGTAAACGGCGTACCTACTTTTTAACTAGTCAATGACCACCAAATACCATGATTCAGTTCACAATAGAAGACCGCGATGGAACGCGGCAGACGCTGGAAATTCCAGAAGGGATCAATCTCAGTTTGATGGAAGTGCTGAAAGCGTCGGACTACAATATTCTGGCGACCTGTGGCGGTATGGCTCTGTGTGCCACCTGCCATGTGCAGGTACTTGAGGGATTGGATGCATTGCCGTCGGCGCAGGATGCCGAACTGGATATGCTCGATACGTTACCCAATGCGGAACCAGATAGCCGGCTGGCCTGCCAGATTCGGGTCAATGAAGCGTTGGAAGGGGCTATTTTTGCAATCCGGGGAGAGGACCAGTAGCTTATAAATGAAACTTTTTATATGAGTTTTGGCCGACTTGCTGCTTTACCAGGCATAAACCTATTTTTTTATTTGTTGTATGCTTAGTTATTGCCATGCCAGAGCCGCTTTTTTCGTAGGGCTACTGGTTGCTCTTTTCGTTCAGGTGGAATCTACGTTTGGTTTTGCACCCAAACGCGAATTTTATCAGTTGAAAATCTATCATCTGAAAGATAGTCCGCAGAAAGACCGGCTGGAAACGTACCTCAAACAGGCCTATCTACCGGCATTACATCGGGCAGGTATTGGCAAGGTGGGCGTGTTTAAACCCGATGCCGATTCGCTGATCTACGTACTTATTCCATACAAATCCGTCGACCAGTTTATGGGCCTTTCTGAAAGGCTCACCAAAGACAAACAATACGCAGCCGACGCTCAGGATTATATCAACGCCGAATACAATAACCCGGTCTACAAAGGTTTTGAATCGGTTTTGATGGAAGCGTTTGCTGGTATGCCGAGTTTGGTTGCCCCAACCTTAACTGCCGGACCATCAGACCGTGTTTATGAGTTGCGTCGATACGAAGCCGCTACTGAAAAACTACACGAAGCTAAAATTGCTCAGTTTAACAATGGCGAACTGGACATCTTCAAACGGCTGGGATTCAATACGGTATTCTGCGGACAGGTAAAGGCGGGAGGTAAATTGCCCAGCCTGATGTACATGACGTCGTTTGAGAACAAAGCTGAGCGTGATGCCCACTGGAAAGCGTTTAGCGCCGACCCCGGCTGGAAATCCCTGAATGCTAAACCTGAGTATGCACACAACTTTCTTCGGGCTGATATATACCTGCTCCATCCAACAGCCTATTCGGAAATTTAATGATTGAATGATAGAGTGATTGAATGATTGAATAGAAAGCGTCAGCTATTCAATCATTCAATCACTCTATCATTGGCTAAGGGGTTTGGCTTAGTTGTATCAGGCTAGGAGTGAGGTAAAATTAAAATGCATCAAAGCAATCGTAGTTCCGCTGCCTGACAATCTTGCCCTCTTCAAATTCGATAAACAGAGCGAAGTGGGCTTTAAGCTCCCCGCCCGCAGGTGTCTGCCCAATTGGGATCGCAAACACACCTGTCCAGATTACCTCCAGAATGACCGTATGGCCACTTACATATTCGTTCTGAATATCGTACGACTGGCTAATCACAATGTGCTTACCCTTTTCTGAACGTTCTATTAGCGTTTGATAGTCACTAATTCCGCCGTTTACATTCAATCGATTTGGGTATTCGATCTGCTGAATCGTTTGCGAATAATAGCCCGCCAGCTCCAGACCCGCCTTGCCGTTTGCGATGTCGTTTAAATGTTGTTTAGCTATTGCCAGAATATCAATGTTTGCTGCCATAGTCGTTTAAAGAAGCGCAAAATTACGCATCCAGAAACCATCTGAATGTGTGAAAAGCTGTGGAGTTTTAGGTTGCATGTTTATTTTTACACGTAACCTAAAATCTCATGAAGAAACGTCTACTCTGGCTGCTCCCGGTCGCCCTGCTCCTTATTGCCTACCTGATTCCTGTTTCGAAGAAAGATGCTGTTGAACTCTACGATGGTTCGGATAAAAGGCCTATCAACGGCCTGGCTGATTTTCGAAAACAACCCACTAAAACGATTCACACACAGGGGTACGACTGGACGTATCTGGTACTCGGAAACGGCCCGAAGACCATTCTCTTTTTGCATGGCATGACGGGCGGCTACGATTTCTGGTGGCAGCAGATGAACGCATTCAGCCCTACTTATCGAGTAGTTAGCCTTACCTATCCCCCGGTCAATACCCTATCGGATCTGGGCAAAGGAGTGGTAGCTATACTTGATCAGGAAAAGATCGACTCCGTGATTGTGGTAGGAAGCTCACTAGGTGGGTATCTGACGCAGTATTTGCTGGCAATGTATCCACAACGGATCGAAAAAGCTGTTTTGGGTAATACCTTTCCGAAGAATGACATCTATGAAGAAGCGAACCATACCAAGGTGGCCATAGCCAACTGGTTGCCCGAATGGGCGGTCATGAATGCTCTACGGGGTAATCTGTTAAGCCAGGTCATTCCGGCTTCCGAAAATAATCCGCTGGCGAAGGCGCAACTGCTCGAAAATTCGTACGGTCACATGTCGAAAGCTCAGTTTCTGGCCCGCTATCACTGCGTGATTGATAAGTTTCAGCCCATCGACGGCAAGCAAACAGCCATTCCGTTGCTGATTCTGGAGTCGGATAATGACCCGCTCATTTTACCCGAGCTGCGGACTCAGTTAAAGCAGTATTACACCACTGCTCAGGTGCATACCTTTCATCAGAAAGGCCATTTCCCCTACCTGAATGCCGCTGATGAATACAATACCGTCCTGCGTGACTTTTTGATAAAGAGTGAAAGAGTGAAAGAGTGAAAGAGCGAAAACCTACCGGATAGCTTCGCTCTTTCACTCATTCACTCTTTCGCTCTTTGTTACAGCGACCCGCGTCGGATCATGTAGAAGGGGTTTTTGACCTTAATGCGCTTATGGTCGAGTAGGAGTGAAGCCGCCGTATAGCCCATGGCTTCGAAGTCGGTCGTGATCACGGTGATGTTCAGCAACTCCTTGAGTGTGGTTTCGTTGAACGATATAATACCAATCTCATGGCCCAGTTCGTAGTTGGTTTGCCGTACTTTTTTTACCAGTTCCGATAGGTCCGTTTCTTCGATCACCACATAGGCTGTACCTTCCTGTAGGCTCTCCTGCATGGCATTCTCTTTAATGCCGAACTCTTTGTCATAATTGACGCAGAATGAGCGGAAGCCATGCGCAATCTCGGTTGGGTAGTTGCCATCGCTGGGGAGGATGAGTACCAGACGGTTGTATTTCATCAGCAGATCCTGTGCTTTTTCAAGCGACTCACAAATGTCCTTGTCGAAATTCTGGTAAACGCTCAGCCGGGTTTCGGCCAGTTCCTGCACATCCTTATCGAGTAAAATCAGTTCACTGGCCGGAATGGACTCCAGCGTTTCCATATAATTCGCCTTATCCAGATCCTGTGTAAAATGCGGCATCACGACATAATAGTTGTATTTGCCCAGGTTCTTCTCAATGATTTCCTTGAAATGATAGGCGCTGTAGTGGTGTATCTGCAGATCGACCGTGGCTTTATCGCCCAGGGCTTTCAGGAATGCGTAATAAATGATCTTCTTGTAGGAGCTTAGCTTATTGAAAATGAGCAGTATCTTAAGCTTGGGCGTGGCCTGTGACTGTACGTAGTACCCCTTTCCCTGTACCGACGTAATGTATCCCTGTTCACGGAGTTCACGATAGGCTTTTTCGACCGTATCGCGTGCCAGATAGTATTCTACACTTAATTCGCTGATCGATGGTAGCTGCTCGTTGTTCTTCAAAACGCCCCGTTCGATGTCGGTAATGACCGACTGTACAATCTGCTTGTACTTGGGGGTTTTGTCTTTGGGGTTAAATTGTAGTTTGTAGAGCGGCACCGATGCGTTATGATACACATCGACAAAACTGTCGTAGGCTTGCCGTCTAGCCTGGGTTGAAGGAGAGTACTTCGCTACCATAACAAGTGGAGTTTATGGATTTTTCTATGATATAAGGCACTTCGTAACCCATAGGTAGACACGAAAGGCATAGATAAGCTTCTTAAAAAGAATAGACATAAAGAAGAAAATACCTGATTTTTTTTATGCAAACGTTGTCGGGAACGTTGCCAAAAAAGTATATCTTTCATATTTAGTTGTAAAAAAATGGGTTTGGTTTAATTGAAAGAGCTATTGGTGGAGCAACAGAGCGGTTAATCAACGCAAATAGATTTGGATTTAACTAAGGACAGGCGATTGTGCTGGCTTGTTAACACCTCATACGAAGAAGGGCAAGTTAACACACATTCAGCAGTAGTCGTTAACTTGTGCCGGATAAAAGGTTCGTAACAGGCTGCTTTGGTTTCTTCATTAAAAAAGATGTATAAAAGGAGAGTACAGGAAGGCCAAAACCGAAACGTCCGGTATTTTTACACAAATACAGTCAGTCTGCTGTGTTCTCAAACGATAGACTGATACCCCAGTTTAGATAGTCTATGAAAGTTGGCTTATTTATCCCCTGCTACATCGATCAGTTTTACCCAAACGTAGCCATTGCCACACTGAAGCTGCTGCAAAACGTTGGTTGTGAAGTCGATTATCCTCTGCAGCAAACCTGTTGTGGCCAGCCAATGGCCAATTCGGGCTATGAGCATCTGACGGGTGGTTGCAATGAGAATTTCGTACGGAATTTTTCGGGCTATGACTATATCGTTTCGCCCTCGGGAAGCTGTACGTTACATATCAAGGACCACCTGCATGCATCGAACGAATCAGAAGCGTCGGCCATCCGTACCCGTATTTATGAACTGACGGAGTTCCTGACAGATATAGTAAAGGTGTCTTCCCTGAAAGCAACGTTTCCGTATAAGGTTGGTCTTCACCAGAGTTGTCACGGGCAGCGCGGTTTGCATCTAGCGCAAATGTCGGAACTGGTGGCTCCTCCGTTTTCTAAACCGGCGCAACTACTCAGTCTGGTTGATGGACTGGACCTGGTGCAACTGGACCGACGCGATGAATGCTGCGGATTTGGCGGAACGTTCTGCGTAACGGAAGAGGCCGTGTCGGCCAAGATGGGCAAAGACCGTGTCGCCGACCACCTCCGGCATGGTGTCAATTACATTACCGGCGTCGATGTATCCTGTCTGATGCACCTGGAAGGTATTCTGAAGCGGGCTAACTCAGCCGTTCAGGTTAAACATATTGCAGAGATTCTAACGGCAACGGTTTAATGTAGTCCTCTGTTTACCGTCTTCTGTTTTCAGTTGGCTGACGCCTGATAGTTACTTTGCGTCAGCCAACTGAAAACAGAAGACGGTAAACTGTAAACCTCAAAGAAATGAACCAACTAAATTTAGATCACGCCAGTGCTGCTGTTGAGTTCAATAAAGATGAACCTCGGGTCGACTGGCACGATGAAACGCTTTGGTTTGTACGAACCAAACGTGACCGGGCTGCGGCTCAGATTCCAGAGTGGGAGCAGTTGCGTGAAGCCGCTTCGCAGATCAAAAATCATGTGCTGTCGAATATGCACGATCTGTTGTCGCAGTTTGAGGAAAATGCCAAACGCAACGGCATCACGGTTCACTGGGCCGAAAATGCCGACGAGCATAATGCGATCATACATAAGCTGATTCAGGATGCGGGCGTTACGCGGATGGTGAAGTCGAAGTCGATGCTGACCGAAGAGTGCCATCTGAACGACTACCTGACCCGACATGGTATTGAGGTGATCGACAGTGATTTGGGTGAGCGAATTGTGCAGATGCGTAAAGAACCGCCGTCCCATATTGTACTTCCCGCTATTCACTTGAAAAAGAGTGATGTGGGCGAAACATTCCATGAACATCTGGGTACGGAAAAAGGCGCTACTGACCCGCAATACCTGACCGAAGCAGCTCGCCAGCACCTACGCGACACATTCCTGACGCGTAAAGTAGCGCTCACGGGGGTCAACTTTGCCATTGCCGAAACGGGTGGATTTGTGGTCTGTACCAACGAAGGGAATGCCGACATGGGCGCGCATCTGGCCGACGTTCATATTGCTGCGATGGGTTTCGAGAAGATCATTCCCCAAGCGGAGCATCTGGGCGTTTTCCTGCGCTTGCTGGCGCGTTCAGCCACCGGGCAACCGATCACTACTTTTTCGAGTCATTTTCACCGTCCCCGGCCGGGTCAAGAGATGCACATTGTGATCGTCGATAATGGGCGTAGTCGTCAACTGGGCCGGCCCGATTTCCGGAATTCCCTCAAGTGCATCCGGTGCGCGGCCTGTCTGAATACCTGTCCGGTTTACCGACGGTCGGGCGGGCATAGCTACCACAGCGCCATTGCCGGGCCTATCGGTTCCATTCTGGCTCCGAACCTGGACATGAAACTAAACGCCGACCTGCCCTTTGCGTCCACACTCTGCGGGTCGTGTTCCAACGTGTGTCCGGTAAAGATTGATATTCACGACCAGCTCTACAAATGGCGGCAGGTGCTCATGAAAGACGGGTACGGGCCGAGCGGGAAAACAGCCGCCATGAAAGCCATGGCTACCGTGTTGGAGTCGCCCCGACTATACCGGATGGCGGGTAAAATTGGGCGTGGTGTGCTGCGATTTACCCCCGCACTGGCCGAAAATCGATTTAATCCCTGGTACAATCAGCGTGAGATGCCCGAACCACCCGCCGAGAGCTTCCGTGACTGGTATATCAATAACAAGAAAGCATGACCGCGCGCGAAAAAATTCTGGCGAATATCAAGGCTAATCAACCTGCGTTACGCCCATTGCCTGAGCAGTTTACGTTTACGTCGACATTCCCCGATCTGACGCAGCAGTTCATCGATGTGCTGACGTTTGTGGGAGGCAGAGCCATGGTCGTACCCGATTATGCTGCTATCAGAGCTGATTTACAGAGTCAGTACCCAGACCTGAAAAGCGTTGCTACGACGATCCCGGAACTGGCTGATCTGGCCGACCGGACGATGGCCGTATCGGACCCGCACGAACTGGCCGATTTGAATGTAGCGATCATAGAAGGGCCAATTGCCGTAGCCGAAAATGCCGCCATCTGGGTTGATGAGCAGCAACTGCCGCAACGCGTGGCTCCCATGATCACGCAATATTTAGTGATTGTCATCCGGCAATCGACGATGGTACCCAACATGCACGATGCTTATAAGCGGCTGAAAGTGGATACCACGGGCTTCGGTACGTTTATCTGCGGCCCTTCGAAAACGGCCGATATTGAACAGAGTCTGGTGATCGGTGCCCATGGTGCCCGCTCGCTGACGGTGTATCTGTTGCCCTGATTGGTTTCCCTCACTCCCTGCCCCCTCTCCTGTTTTGGGAGAGGGGAAATTAGGTAGCTTCTCCTCTCCTGTTTTGGGAGAGGGGGCAGGGGGTGAGGGCGACTCTTAACCCTTATTTCAATGAAATCCTGCCTTTTTCGCTACTTTTTACTCTTATTACTGCTATCTGAAGCCACTTGTCTGGTGGCACAACCCAAATGGCCTGCTATTACGCAGCAAACCAAACCCTGGACGCGCTGGTGGTGGATGGGAAGTGCGGTAAATCCTAAAGACCTGACTCACTTACTCGAACAGTATCAGAAAGCGGGCCTGGGTGGAGTTGAGATTACCCCGATTTATGGTGTAAAAGGAGCGGAGAGCCAATTCATTAACTTCTTGTCGCCCACCTGGATGGACCGATTAACCCATACCTTGAGCGAGGCCAATCGGTTGGGGATGGGTGTCGATCTGGCGCAGGCATCGGGCTGGCCGTTTGGTGGGCCGTGGGTCTCATCGACGGATGCCTGCAAGTACGTGACTTATCAGACCTACGCCCTGAAAGGGGGAGAAAATCTGAAAGAGCCCATTCGGTTTGTTCAGAAACCAATTGTTCGTACGATCGGACAGCCCATTACGCTGGATAAACTGGTCGACCCGATTGCGAAAAATCCAGATTTGCAACTGCATGCCTTCGATCAGGTACGCTTTGAAAAACCGCTGCCTTTACAGGCGCTGGTGGCGTATGCACCCGATCATCAACCGATTCAGTTAACCGAAAAAGTGGATGCACAGGGGCGGTTGAACTGGACGGCCCCTGCAGGCGACTGGACGCTCTATGCTGTATTTGAAGGCTGGCATGGTAAGATGGTGGAACGAGCTGGCCCCGGTGGCGAGGGTGATGTGATCGACCATTTTTCAAAAGCAGCCACTGAACACTACCTCAAGCGGTTCGACGAAGCCTTTAAAGGCCGAAATGTGAAGGGCATCCGGGCGTTTTTCAACGATTCATACGAGGTCGATGATGCACAGGGCGAAGGCAACTGGACGCCGAACCTGTTTGCCGAATTTCAGAAACGGCGAGGCTACGACCTGCGTAATCACCTGCCTGACTTATTCGGAGCAACTCGTTCGGTGAAAAACCCGACTGATAAAGCCCGACGTGTCCTGAGCGATTACCGTGAAACCATTTCGGAATTACTCCTCGAAAATTATACCCAGACCTGGCACGATTGGGCGCATAGCCGGGGAACCCTGATCCGTAATCAGGCCCACGGCTCACCGGCCAACATCCTGGACTTGTATGCTGTAACTGACATTCCCGAAATTGAAGGAAAGGAGATTCTGCGAATCAAATTTGCCTCTTCGGCTGCGCACGTAACGGGTAAGAAATTAACCTCTTCGGAGTCGGCAACCTGGGATAACGAGCATTTCCTGTCGAAACTGAGCGATATTAAACGCGACATAGATTTGTTTCTGCTAGGTGGTGTAAATCACACGTTTTATCACGGCACCAATTATTCACCGCAAAGTGCTGCCTGGCCGGGTTGGTTGTTTTATGCCGCCGTTCATTTCAATCCCAACAACTCGTTCTGGACGGACTTCAGTAAACTCAATCAATACGTAGCCCGTTGTCAGTCGTTCCTTCAGATGGGTAAGCCCAGCAATGATGTCCTGCTTTACCTGCCCATTTACGATGCATACACACTACCGGGCAAAGAACTGCTTCAACATTTTGACGGACTCGACAAAGGATTTAACGGCTTACCGATTGAGGAACAGGCCAAAACGCTTTGGGAAAAAGGCTACGGTTTCGACTATATCTCTGATAAACAATTACTGACTGTAACCAATATGGGAAATCAACTTCTGACGGGTGGAAATGCCTATCGGGCTATTATGGTACCAGCCGCGCAGTATCTACCGTTGCCTACCCTTAAGCAATTGCTGGCTCTGGCCGAACGTGGAGCAACCATTGTATTTGGCGGTCAGCTACCCATTGGTGTGCCTGGTCTGGAGAATCTCGACAGCCGTCAGGAAGTATTTCAGAAATTGCTGACAGACGTAAAATTTGCCCCAACGGCAACGACTGGTGTACAGCGGGCTACAGTGGGAAAAGGGACTGTGTGGGTTGGTGAGGATGTTGAGAGACTGCTAACCAGTGCCGGACTGAAACGGGAAACAATGGCCGATCAGGGTTTGCGGTTTATTCGTCGAAGTTACACCACTGGAAACCGCAAAGGGCAGTATTATTTCATTGCCAACATGGGTGATAAAACTGTGGACGGTTGGGTACCGTTGCATACAATCGCCAAATCGGTTGCTCTCTATAACCCGATGACGGAGCAACTGGGTATGGCTCAGTTTCGGACATCGGCTACCGGTACAAGCGAGGTCTATCTGCAACTGACTCCCGGTGAGTCCTGCCTGCTTGAAACGTCGGAAACAACGATGTCGGGCGAAACCTATGCCTACTATAAGCCCACTGGGAATTCGATGCCGTTGACGGGTAAATGGAAGCTTCAATTTGTATCGGGAGGCCCTAAACTTCCGGCTCCTGTTGAGGTGGACAAACTGGGATCGTGGACTGAACTGAACGACGAGGGCGTTAAGCAATTTTCAGGTTCGGCTACGTATACCCTATCTTTTGCAAAGCCAGCGGGTACGGGCAACGGCTGGTTGCTGGATTTGGGTAAGGTGGCCGAGAGTGCAAGTGTACAATTGAATGGGCAGAATTTAGGTACGCTGATTGGGCCTACCTATCAGGTTTTCGTTCCGGGTTCACTCCTGCGGGACGCCAATTCGCTGGTGGTGACGGTCTCAAATAGTATGGCGAACCGCATCATCGACATGGATCAGCACAAACAGCCCTGGAAGATTTTTTATAACATCAATATGTCGCCCCGGCTCCGCGAAGACCGCGATGAAGCGGGTTTGTTTACCGCCGAACGATGGCAGCCCAAGCCCTCCGGTCTGCTGGGGCCTGTGACCCTGACACCTGTGAGTAAGTAGTGGATTGGTTGGGAGGGGGCGTTAGAAAGATTGAGTTGAGAATTGGTAGATAGTCCATTGTCGTCTCTTTGTGTATTATTTACAGATTCATCCTCGTTGTCATACCCTCGTTTATTGACCTTTTTGACGGCTCGGTAGGCGAAGGTGTCAAATCTCAACTATGCCTTTATCTACTCTACGTCTTTTTCTCTTTCTCTTTTATTCTTCACTTGCCTTCGCTCAGGCCCCAAAAACGGAGCGCCAGGTTTGGATTCGGGGTACCTTTGTCGATGAAACCAATAAACCCGTCCCCTTTCCATCGGTTGCGTTGTATCAGACATCTGGCTCGACACCTATTTCGGGGGTGGTTGCCGATGAGGGCGGAAAATTTGCTTTACAGGCTAAACCAGGTCATTACAGTTTAAAAGCCAGTGCTGTTTCGTATCAGGAAAAAGTTATTGCTGACCTTCATGTAGCCGAACAGGATATCCAGCTTGGCGTATCGGTGCTGAAATCGAGCGCGAAAAAGCTGGAAGAAGTCGTCGTTGTTGGGGAGAAAAGCCAGATGGAATTATCGCTCGACAAACGAATCTTCAATGTTGGTAAAGATCTGGCAAACGCGGGTGGAACGGCATCGGATATTCTGAAAAATATCCCATCGGTGTCGGTTGATGGCGAGGGAAATGTCAGTCTGCGGGGCAGCAATAGCGTTCGGATTCTGATCGATGGAAAACCGTCGGGCCTGGTCAGTATCAAGGGTGGAGCCGGTTTGCAGCAATTGCAGGGCAGCATGATCGAACGGGTGGAAGTGATTACCAATCCATCGGCCCGGTACGAAGCCGAAGGCATGGGCGGTATCATTAACATCGTATTGAAAAAGGAGCGGAAAGAAGGATTCAACGGCTCCTTCGACGTCATCACCGGTTATCCGGCCAATTTTGGTGCAGCCGCTAATGTTAACTATCGACGCAAAAACCTGAATTTCTTTATCAACTATACGGCTTCGTACCGAAATACGCCCGGCCGTAATTCGATTTATCAGGAGGTGTACCGCAACGATTCAACGTTTATTTCCCAGCAAAATTCGACCAGTCAGTTGAAAGGGCAGAACAACAACGCTCGGGCTGGTATTGACTATTATTTCAATCCTAAAAGCATCCTGACAGCCGCCTATACCTGGCGTCTTAGTAAAGGGAAGCGATTTTCGGACATCCATTATCTGGATTACGTGACCAATCTGGCTAACCCGAAAGGCATCACCAATCGAACGCAGGACGAAACCGAAACCGAGCCAAACTCCGAATATACGGTCAGCTATAAAAAGACCTTTGCACGAGAAGGGCACGAACTGACGGCTGATGTCCGGTATCTGGACAATTGGGAGAAATCAGATCAGTATTTTACCCAGCAAACGTTCCTGCCCGGTGGCGCTCCGTCGGGCATTCCGAATATTTTGCAGCGAGCGGTCAATGACGAAACCGAAAAGCAGTTTCTGGTTCAGATCGATTATGTACGTCCGTTTCGAAAGGATGGAAAGCTGGAGGGTGGGCTTCGGAGCAGTACGCGGAATATGACGAACGATTATACCGTGACGCAGCAGAATTCGGACGGAAGCTGGTTTGCCCTGCCGAACCTGACCAACGATTTTCTGTATCAGGAAAAGATTAATGCCCTATACGGAATTGTAGGTAATAAGATCCGAAAATTCTCCTATCAGGCAGGTTTGCGGGCAGAGTGGACCGCCGTAACCACTACGCTCAAACAAACCAACGATGTGAACCCCCGTAGCTATGCTAATTTGTTTCCGAGCCTGCATGCAACCTACGATCTGCCCCATCAGCATGCACTACAAGCTAGTTACAGTCGTCGGGTCCGTCGCCCTCAGTACAATGATCTCAGCCCGTTTATGACCTTCAGCGATAGTCGGAATTTTTTCAGCGGCAACCCTGATCTGAACCCTGAATTCACCGATGCGTTTGAACTTGGTCATATCAAATACGTCGAGAAAGGCTCGTTTAGCTCGTCGGTTTATTACCGATATACGACCGGCAAAATTATTCGTATCCGTCGGGTCGATGCGCAGGGGAATTCGACCACCCGGCCTGAAAACCTGGCTACCGAACATTCCTACGGCGCTGAGTTTGCGGGCTCATATGCACTCTATAAATGGTGGAAACTCGACGGTAGCCTTAATTTCTTCCGGGCCATTACCAACGGCGGTAACCTGGATGCCAGCTATCAGAGCGACACTTATAGCTGGTTTGCCCGAACGTCCTCGCGGTTTACGTTCTGGAAAAATACGGATGCCCAATTGCGGGCCAATTACGAGGCTCCTCAAAAAACACCTCAAGGAAGTCGGCGGGCCATTGCCACACTTGATCTTTCGATTAGCAAGGATATTTTAAACAACAACGGCACATTGGTGTTCAACATAATCGATGTCTTTAACTCGCGTAAATATCGCTCTATTACCGAAGGAGCCAATTTTTACACAGAAGCCAGTTCGCAGGGGAGACTGCGGCAATTTAATCTGACGTTCAACTATCGGTTGCGTCAGGCGAAAAAGAAAATGAAAGAGTCGAATGAGGCTGATTTTTAACTAGTTTTGTGGCCCAATTGCTCTAACGTTTTAACGTGAGTCGCATCAAATTGCCTTCTAGTAAATTTGAAAGTTACTTACGGTAAAAAAGATATAAGAAAGTTTTTTGACTGAACAGCAACACCACCGTTCGCTGTTACTGTTCAATCAATTTTTGTTAATAAATCTCTGCATGTAAATGAAATCAATTGCGCTTGCCTTCGTAACTCTTTGTACTACGTTGATGCTGACCAGTTTTTCGCCTGCTAAAGACCAGGATGCTGTTAGTCAGGCTGTTGAGCAACTACGGGTGTTGATGATCTCGCCCGATAAAGCCAAGCTGGATGCGTTGGCTGCCGATCAGTTGAGCTACGGTCATTCGGGTGGAAAAATTGAAGATAAAGCCGCTTTTATCGAAGCCCTGACCAGTGGTGCGTCGGATTTTGTCAGCATCGAATTGACCGACCAGGTCGTAACCGTAGTAGACAACACGGCTCTGGTTCGTCATAAACTGTCGGCCGAAACACTCGACAAAGGCAAACCAGGACAAGTGAAACTATCAGTTTTGCTGGTATGGGTCAAACAGAAAGGTAGCTGGAAATTGCTAGCCCGTCAGGCGGTGAAAATTTAGCCCGCAGGCATAAAAATAAGCCCACCAGAAGTCTGGTGGGCCTATCCTGCAAAACCTATGATAAAACGTATTCCTCAAAATAAGTCAGTATTTTTCGACTAACTCTCCTGAACTCACCTGCCTGATTCTCAAAAGAGTATTAGCCGGTAGCTCAGATAGTATCCGTTATTGTCAGGACCCATTCATGAGGTATTCCTGCCGATAGCGGATACTTTATTTAGTAGACATCTTCACAAACTGATTGAGTTTACAATCACGTAATTGACGAAGTCCTTCGATCACCGAAATGGCGTTGAGTTTGGCGCCTGCCAGATTCGTGTGGGTATGATCGGCCGGGAAAAATTCGGCTTTAAGCTTCGCTTCGTCAAATCCAGCTTCGTATTTCCGGGCCACGATCTCATTGAGGTCGATAAAGAAAGCTCCTTCCGATTGCGCGCATTCGGCTGCCCATTTGCCATAACTAGCCGAGCCCCGTTCTATTTTTCCATCTTTCCAGACATTCCGTGGCACCAGCGAACACACAATGGGGGTAGCTCCTTTCGCTTTGGTATCGGCAATGTACTTGCGCATGTACCAGCCATAGGTATGCACGATTTCATGCTTTTTGGTCAGCATATTGTCAATCTCCTCGGTTTCGTTGCCAATGCCTCTGAGAGTTCCACGGGCGCGGGAAGTATCGTTGACGGCTCCGGCGTCGTTGTGGCCAAACTGCATCATCACGAAGTCGCCCGGTTTCAGCGTAGCCATGATCTTGTCCCAGCGCCCTTCGGTCAGGAAGGTACGGCTGCTTCGTCCGCCAATGGCCTGGTTTTCGATGTGAATTCGTGTCGTGTCGAAATAGTTGTGGATGAGACTTCCCCAACCCCATTGGCCATTAGAGCCGTTGCCCGAACCATTCCTAACCGTCGAATCACCGATGATGTAGAGGGTTGGCCGTTGAGGTTGAATAGCGGCAAGACAACCTACCAGTAGGCTCCAACCCAAAAGTTGTTGAATGAATTTCATCGTCAAGTTGTATAACAATCCCAAACGATTCTCAAGCCATTTTGGGATTGGAAAAGTGAAAACGATCTATTTCTTTTTCAGCAATTGCAGCGAACTGTCGTTGATTTCGAACGTATGGCTTTTGATCAGATTGATCACTTCGGCACCTGCTAGCAACGCAGGGCCGTAGCCGTGAGCAGCATAGGGGTTAATAGGTCGGTGGTAATAAAAGGCAGGATCAAACCCCATGCCCGTACCAACACAAACCCCTTCAACCTGCCCTGCTGCGTTTACTTTGGTCGCTACTGCATTCCAGCCCAGTAAAGTCGCAGGTGCGTATGCCAGCGGGTCGAGCCAGCCCCGATTGATGGCGTGGGCAAAGCAGTACACATATATGGCCGTGGCTGAGGTTTCCAGATACGAATCGTTGCGGTCGAGAAGCTGGTGCCAGAAACCTGAACCCGACTGTTGTGCCGCCAGGCCCTTCGCGTGAGCTTTCAGCAGGTCCAGAATCGCCGGACGATTGGGGTGATCTTCGGGTAGGACATCCAGCAATTCGACCGCCGTTAAAATTCCCCAGCCATTAGCACGACCCCAGTGGAACTCCGGATGAACACTCATGCCTTCGACCCAGCCATGCATGTAGAGCCCCTTTTGGGTATTGAACATCCGTTTCGAAAACAGAAGAACCTGCTTAGTAGCCTCATCGTAATATTTTCGGTCGCCGGTTAGTTTGCCCATTTGAGCCAGGGCCGGTACGCTCATAAACAGATCATCGAGCCAAAGTGTATTTGGTTGCGGCCGATTGCGAGCCAGCGTGCCATCGGTCAGCCGAAATTCTTTAGTCTGGATATAATTGATGTAATTGTCGATCATCGGCCGTAGATCGGCTTTTATTCCACCGGCTCGGCTGGCTTTGATCATGGCGGCACACATGGCTCCGGCATCGTCCAGCGCATGAGGGGCCATTACTGAGCGCATGGGCGTATTGGCGTGTGGATCGGCCGTTACCTGTGCGCGGAAATACGGCACCTGATCGGCAATGAACTGAAGCCGTTTGTTGGTGTAATCCGCATAGCGGGCATCACCGGTAGCCTGGCTGGCGAGTAGCATGCCCATGTACGTAACACCCCACTCGTAGCTGATAAGCCGGAAGTCGCCGGGTTTGAAAATTGCATTCGGGTTGAAGGCTCCTCCCGAAGTAATATCTTTTTTCGTTTCCTTATCGATAAGCTGCGTAGGTGTATTGGCATCCAGATAGGTATAGATCCGGTTAAGCACACTGGCCACCTCCTCAATTTTCGGTTGACCGTACGGAACCGGATAATCGGGCTTCAGCAGGTGAAGCGGAGTGGTTGAATCATTGGCTTTGGGCTGCTGTGCATAAAGGGGAGTAGCTGCGGTTATTCCTATTATAAAAAGCCCCAAAATACGGGTATTAACGAATGTGATTACGGAGGGAACAGGCATAAAACAGATTTGGAATTAGGTTGGCAATCAATGGGATCTACCTTACTAAATAGGTGAATTGATGCGATGAATACTCCAAAGATTCATAAAAACCTGTTTATTGCCTGTTATGCACCTTCCTGTATGTTGTTGTATCATCCAATAAAACCCCTAACCGATTACTGCCCGCTACCATCGAGTAACGAAAACAGGCCAATCGGTTAGGGGTGAAAGGCATTTAATCGGGCAGGTTAAATGCCTGCTTAACGTCTGTATAGTCTTTAAAATCAATAGCGGCCGTTCGGCCTCCCGCAACTGTTCCTTTGACGATAACAATTCGGTATTGGGGTGCCGTTTTGACCATGTCCCGATAGAATTGGGCATTTTTGCCAACAAAGTCGGCTATGGGTGTCTGTTTTCCCTGCTGATCGTATAGAGAGGTAAAGAAGTACATATACATGTGCAGGTTATTGACGCCTATGTTGTCGCTGTTGAGCCAGTACTGAACATAATCCTGACTGTTGCTGGTGGTGCGTCCGGGGATTTTTACATAACCATAGCCGTTCGATGGCTGGATGCGCTCCACCAGTTTATAGTCGGCAGTCGTATTGTCGTACTGAAGTGCACCTGTTTTAAAATAGACGTAAACCATCGATTTGTCGATAACATCCGCTGTGAGTAGCGCATTGGTCTGATTGCCGTCATTGCCAATAATGGCCTGTAGGTTGTCGGGAAATCGATAATAATACGTGCTAAAATCGGGCGATTTCCAGGCCGTGTACATAACATTGGCATTGCCGGTTGCTCCCTGTGCTCCGGCTGCTCCGGTTACACCACTGGCTCCTGTTGGCCCAGTAGCCCCAGTGGCTCCCGTTGCGCCGACAGTTCCAGAAGGCCCAACGGGCCCCTGAGGACCCTGTGGCCCTTCCGGTCCTTTGCAGGAAACAGCCAGCAGGAAAAAGAAAACAATCAATCCAGTAGGAATATGAACGAGGTGTGAGCTATGCGATTTCATGAATTTGCTTTATTAGATGTGAATAGAAGCCTGATAAACGAAACTAGTTGGCACGCTGGATTCCGATCGAAAGCCTGGAAGACCGACGATTGATGCGTGTAGTACTAGATGTAGTCTGACCTAAAATGGAAGAAGAGTTGCCCTACGTAGCACTGGGTTTGTAGGGCTGTGATACACACAGAACCGAATCAGTCGGGGAGGTTAAAAGCTTGTTTAACGGCAGCGTAATTTTTGAAATCGATAGCCGCCATTCGTCCGGCGGGGGTGCTTCCGTTGGCAATCACCATGCGATATTGAGGCAGGTCTTTGAACATATCCCGAAACGCCTGGGCATTCTTCCCAATCAGGTCTGAAACGGCTACCTGCTGCCCCTGCTGATTATACATAGAGGTATAGCCATGAACATTGAAGCGTAGGTAGTTGACACCCAGATAGTCATGGTTTACGTAATACGAAATGTAATCATCGTAATTATTGGTGCTGCGACCCGGAATTTTGACATTGCCATTGGCATAGCCAGCCTGAATCCGTTCAAACAGTTTGTATTCTCCAGACGTATTGTCGTAACCCGACTGGCCGAATTTGAAATAGATGTAGACAAGGGATTTGTCGATCGCATCGGCCGTCAATAACGCATTGGCTGTTTTCTGATCGTTTCCTAAATCAACCCCCATATTATCTGGATAGCGATAGTAATTACCACTGATATCGACCGGCTTCCAGGCCGTATACACGACGTTGGCATTGCCCATCGGACCTTGTGGTCCGGTTGCTCCTGCCGGACCCGTTGCACCCGTTGCGCCGGCTGATCCGGTTGCTCCTGTAGCGCCGGTTGAACCGGAAGGTCCCTGAGGGCCCTGAGGCCCTTCTGGCCCTTTGCAGGAACTAATGAGAAAGAAAAGCAGGCAAATGAAGGTCATACTGGAGTTCTCCAGGAGTGAAAAACGCGTTTTCATAATTTTAGAAAATTAAGTGTGAATAGAATTGAACTAGGCGTAGGAGTGACTCACTACACTGGCAAAGGTCGCCTAAAGAATGACCTGCTGTAAGGGGAGATTTCCCGTTTTTGGTAACACCGGGTAGCCAGGTCAGGAATAAACGAAAAGGAGGTAGAGCAGACCAGACTGAATGAGACTGCCTGCTGAACTGTGGCACGGCTGATTCCATAGTTGATAATCAGCTGTTTGTATTAACCGTGTCACAGCTTAAAATCCACGCTCGGCTGATTGCCCAACGTTCTGTAACAAATCAGCTATAGTAGGTTTGATTTGTGTTCGCTACTCAACGTACGGCCTAAATGAGAGAATATGAAATGACCGTATGGTAAAGAAAATCTGTGCTCTGTGAAGATATGTCTCTGGATTCTATGCCCATAGAATCCAGAGCGCAAACACACTAAGAAAGAGCTTAGTGTGCTGAATTTACATGCCGGTTAAAAAAACGAATGCCCAAAAAGGTGTAGATCAGAACGGCTACCGTCTCAAAAAGTACTTCTGTTGAATTGTACGAATAGACTCCGCTAGTATAGTTCTTAAACCAGTTGATTAATAACGTAATATATCCGATAGGAGCGAGCAAAGCGGCTGATAGAATTAACACTAAAAGTAATCGCTTGTCCATATTGTCTTGAATTAGTTGGATGTGTTAATGGGTTTTTCTTCATTCATGTAGGGTATGATAACGATTGAGTAACAGAGTTTAATTTAACAGAGTAATTTTTTAGTATTTTGTTGAAAAATAGTTCCATAAATAAAGTTACAAATGCCTGATCTGGACAGATGTAAATCAATTGTTTTAATTAGTTTTTGTACAAAACTTTTGCCAATCGCAATTTTACACCCTTTTTTGGGATAATTTTCAACTTATGTGATAAAACTAATTCATAAAGTAAAGAAAATTGTAATTCTTTTAAATAGAAAGTATCAGTTTTGATGCAACGGTTTTTTATAACCAATTTGATGCCAATATGATTGTTGTAATTCAGCGAGTTACGCATGCTTCTGTCTCAATTGACCGCCAGGTAAAAGGTGAGATTGGAACCGGTTTTCTGGTTTTATTAGGTATTACACATACCGATACGCGTGACGATGTAGAATGGCTGAGCCGAAAAATTGTTGGTATGCGAATTTTCAACGACAGTGAAGGAAAAATGAATCTGGATTTGGCTGCCGTCGATGGAAATATTCTGCTTATTAGCCAGTTTACGCTACATGCCAGTACTAAAAAAGGCAATCGGCCCAGTTTTATTGATGCCGCCCGACCGGAAGTCGCTATACCACTCTATGAAGCAATGATTGCTCAGCTCACAACGGATTTAGGGAGGCCAATTCAGACCGGAGAGTTTGGGGCCGATATGAAAATTTCCTTACTCAACGATGGCCCTGTTACCATTGTCATTGACTCGAAAAATCGGATTTAACTTCCCGACTTATCAATTTATTCCAGCCATCTACTAATTTTACTAAAACCAGCCCTTACCTGTCGACCAATTGATCGCACAGGTAAATTGCCGAATGGATTTTTTGCCCGCCAACATAACTGCGTATGCTGAAGCCCTTACCTCGCCCGAAAGCGAGCTGCTCCATCGGCTGAACCGCAATACCCGTGCGCACATCATGGCCCCCCGGATGCTCTCGGGGCATTTGCAGGGCCGCTTTCTGTCTATGATTTCCTGGATGATTCGGCCCCGCCGGATTCTCGAACTGGGTACCTATACGGGTTACTCTGCTTTATGCCTGGCCGAGGGGTTGGCCGACGATGGCAAGCTCATCACCATCGATCAAAACGAAGAACTGGAGGATTTTGCCCGGTCGTACTGGCAGCAGTCACCCTATCATCATAAAATCGATTTTCGCGTTGGATTGGCCGCCGATATACTGCCAACCCTCAACGAAACGTTTGATTTGGTATTCATCGACGCCGATAAACGAGCTAATTCCACCTATTTCGACCTGATTTTTGATAAACTAAGGCCAGGTGGCTTCTTATTGGTCGATAATGTCTTATGGAGTGGCAAGGTTGTTGAGACGGTGAAACCATCGGATCTCGATACGGCGGCCGTGCTGGCCTTTAATCAGAAAATTCAGGACGACCCTCGGGTAGAAAATGTGCTGTTGCCCGTACGAGACGGGATGATGATGATCCGAAAACGATAATTACGTTTGACAAAATGAACCGCCGGAGCGGTACCAAGTATGAAAAAACGAATGCATTTCCTAACCCTTCTTTTTTTGCTGACAGGCTTTCTGGCATCGGCGCAGGTAAGTGTACCTGTCGTACCTGAGCAACTGACCTTCGCCGATATTTCGGTCCGGCTTGATCCCGACGCCCGACGGCTGGTTCAGCAGGATGTCAACGCCCTCTTATCAAATCGGCAATATTGGACAGCCAAACTGGATCGGGTAGTGCTTTACTTCCCCATGATTGAGGCTATCCTGATTGATGAAGATGTGCCGACCGATTTCAAATTCCTCGCTGTTCAGGAAAGCTCCCTCACGCCCGATGCGGTGTCGTCGTCAACGGCCGTAGGTTACTGGCAGTTCAAACGTGAAACGGCTCTTGATCATGGCCTGCGGGTTGATGATGAGATCGATGAACGTAAAAGCATTACAGCCTCTACGCATGGTGCCGCTAAATACCTGAAACGGAGTAACGGGCAGTTTAACAACTGGGTAGCCTCGCTTTATTCGTATTACCTCGGTGCGGGTGGTATTGCCAAACTGATTCCACCTGATTGGTCCTATGCACGCGAAGTAGCCCTGGATGGTCGCACGGATCGCTATATTCTGCGGTTCTTTGCCCATAAGATTGCGATTGAAAATGCATTGCAAACGCACCAGACCAGCAATCGCTTCGCCCTGATCGAATACCCAAATGGTGGAGGCAAAACCATGAAAGGCATTGCTGAAGAGCTGGGCGTTGATGAATTTGAATTACGTAAGTATAACCGTTGGGTATTGGGCGATGCCATTCCAACCGATAAGCCCTACGTGATGGCTATTCCGGTCGTGAATACTCAGATCAACGATGTGCGGCAGAAAATTGTGACGGTTAGTGGCAAGAAAACACCCGATTTTGTTCAGAATGACGTGGGTTTCCCGGTGCTTCGTCGGGTCACGACCGGATTGAGCAGCAAAAACGAACCGGTATTGTACGAGATCAATGGCTTGCCGGGTATTCAGGCGCAGGCGGGTGATGATGCTGGGTCGCTGGCACGAAAAGCAAAAATTAGCCTGTCGAGTTTCCTGCGCTACAACGACATGACCGACCGTGACCCGGTTATTGTCAACGACGTATATTATCTGGCCAAAAAACGCAAGAAAGCGCTGGTGCCTTTCCACACGGTTCGGGAAGGCGAAACGGCCCGCAGTATCTCGCAGCGGTACGGGTTACGATTGAAGAAACTGATGCGCTACAACCGGTTGGATCGGGTACAGAAACTCGTAACGGGTCGGGTGATGTGGCTGCGCGAACGTAGACCCAGTAACAAACCGGTTGAAGTGATCAACGGGCCAACGCCACCCGTTTACGATCCTACACCAACGCCCCCTCGTCGGGGTGAGGCAGTGGTCACAACCCCAATTGCGGGCAGCAACCGAACTGTAAGTGGTATGGAGAGCGTACCGCGTAATTCCTCCGAACGTAAACTGTATCAGCCAAAGCTGGTAGGTGGTGGCGTTACGCCCAACGATGGTACGTCGGAACCGGCGGCTCCCCAACGTACGGAACCGGTTCGCCCAGCAACACCGCCTACTACTAGCCGGTCGGTTCCGGCCAGCAGTACTCCGTCGGGTAGTGCTTCGGATGGGTCGCAACGGGTCGTGATTGTACGGACCCCCGATAGTTCGCAGCCAACTAAAACCGTTCCTGTAGCCACAACGCCAGAGCGGGCTAAACCAGCGGATGAGCCAGTTGCATCGACTCAGAAACCAACGTCTACACCGCAGTCAAAACCGGCTTCGGATATGGATATGGGCCGTCCTGAAACCAGCAAGTACGAGGGCGCACGCGAACAGCAGGCCGATGGTTCGCTGACTGCAGTGACTCCGGTTCCACCGACCAAAGCTCCTCCTCGGCCAGCCGCTTCGACGGTTGCCAAAACAGATGCCCGCCCGGATGCTTCGACCGGAACAGCTGTCGAGCCGAAACCCGTTTCGCCAACAACCTCAGTCACTAATCGTCCGACTACGACCGGTTCAACGAATCGTTCGGCTATGCATACAGTCGAACCTGGTCAGACGTATTACAGTATTTCCAAACAATATGGATTGACTGTCGATGAACTACTGTCGATGAATAATCTGACACGGGACAATGTGCTGGAAGTAGGGCAGCAACTGACGGTGAAAGCAACTCCTGGTAGCCGGGCAGTGCAAGCGTCAACTCCAGCTAAATCATCAGCAGCCGAAGCCGCTCAGCCAACCGTCACGTACCATACCGTGACCAAAGGTGAGACGATGTTTAGGATCTCAAAAAATTATGGTGTAACCATTGAACAGATCCAGTCCTGGAACAACCTGTCGGATGTGACGGTGCGCGAAGGGCAAAAGATAAAGATTCTTAAATAAATGAGTGAAAGAGCGAAAGAGCGAATGATTGCTGCACTAGTTTTCACTCTTTCACTCTTTCGCTCTTTCACTCGTTCACCGATTATGATTCTGCTTGACCATACGTGTATCAGCGACGATGTAGCTGAAAAGTTTTTTGTCTGTAACTTAGATAAATGCAAAGGAGCCTGTTGCGTTGAAGGTGACATGGGTGCTCCGTTGGAAAATGACGAACCGGCCATCCTCGACCGGATTTATAACGATGTCAAGCCATACCTATCCCCCGAAGGTATCCGGGTAATCGAACAACAAGGAGGTTATGAACCCGATGGACATGGTGGCCATGTGACAACTACCGTAGGTGGACGGGAGTGCGTGTATGCAATCTGGGATGAGCGGGGTATTCTGAAATGTGGCATCGAGGAAGCGTATAACGACGGTAAAGTCGATTGGAAAAAACCGATCTCCTGCCATCTCTACCCTATTCGGGTTACCAAATACGATTCCTTTCATGCACTCAACTACGACCGTTGGCCTATCTGTAATCCTGCCTGTAGTTTTGGTGAGCAACTGAATGTGCCGATCTATAAATTCGTCCGTGAAGCACTCATCCGGGCTTATGGCGACGATTGGTACAATCGATTAGTGAGGGCAGTCGAGGAAAAAACTGTTTAACATTTGATTATAACGCAGAGATTCGCAGAGAATGACTACAACTCTGTGAGTCTCTTTTCCCTCCGTGATTCTCTGTGTTACAAGTCTATGGAGCAGCGCGATTATTTTGAAGAGGTGTACGACGTGGTACGGTTGGTGCCGAAAGGCCGCGTTACGACGTATGGCTCCATTGCCCGTTACCTAAGCTTACGGGCAGGCGCTCGCATGGTTGGCTGGGCCATGAATGGGTGCCATAATCGCCCGGATGTGCCCGCCCATCGGGTTGTAAACAGCTTGGGTGTATTAACCGGCAAGCATTTCTTCGGTGGGCCGACCATAATGGAACAACTACTGGAAGACGAAGGCGTTCGGGTTAAGAATGACAAAGTAGTCGACTTCAAAACGGTATACTGGGACCCGACTGTCGAGTTGGCTCTGTAAATTCATTGGCCTGATTGCTTACTCATCCAGATATTGCCGGTAACCCACCAGTTTAGTAGCCAGCCGATTTTCCAGATAGGTATTTGCTCCTTTTAGCGTTTCCAGAATGATCGTGGCTTCCTGAAGATATTCCTGCTTTTTGGCGTTGCTCCAATGATGGGGTGGTTTTTGCAGGTTCGTGATTCGGTCGGCTAGTTTTACCGCTCCCACTTCAGGCCGTAACGCGTTGATACGAGTCAGGCTATCAATCATTTTTTCGGATTTAGGCAGATCATCGGCTTTGGTCAGGGCATTTACGGCTTCAGCTATATCGGAGCCAAATTCGTGTGCTAGTTCGTCAACTGTTGTAGGTGTATCTTCCAGTACATCGTGCAAGAGGGCAACCTGAACCGCAAAAGTGACGTCGAAGTTGGCCGAGTGTTGAGCTGCCAGCAGGATCTCCATCGCCACATTGCTTAGGTGCACTACGTAGGGAAGGGGCGTTCCCGGAATGGTCTGATTTTGCTCCGCATGTTTGAGAGCCGCAAACCTAATCGCGTTTTGGTAGCTTGTCTGAGTATCCATCTTGGTAGGGTGGGCCTAAACAGTGGCAGGAGTATGTTGTACAGCATTGACCAGCGCATCAATGACAGTTCGAAGTTCCTGCGCCAGTACCGGGTCGGTGATTTCGCCAGCCGCATTCATCCGCATTTTAACGGAAGATACAATCAGCGAAGCGTCCTCGGGTAAGCTGGCGGTTAGAACCTCCATCGTATGAAACAGGGCCGCATGTGCCCGCGATCCACCCGAAGCCGATGGTCCTGCACTAATCACACTCACCGGTTTATAAACAAATTCGCCCGACGAGGCTAGCCAATCGAGCATATTTTTCAACACGCCCGGCATCCCATGAATGTATTCGGGTGTACAGATCATAACCGCATCGGCCTGCCGAAGTTGAGCCCGTAGCTTACTCACTGATTCGGGTGTGGGATCAACATCACGTTCGGGACTGAAATGGGGTAAATCGTCCAGCCCATCGTAAAGGCTAATGGTTACGCCAGCCGGAGCTAAGCCTGCGGCTGCGCGAAGGAGCGATGTGTTGGTGGAAGCAGCCCGTAGACTGCCCGAAATGGCGAGAATGTTCATGGTGTTGTTGGCTTATCAACGCAACACCCTGGTGATCTCGTTTAGTTTCTCCATTTTCTGGACAAAGTCGCCTTTGAGCTGATTCCGAATGGCTGTCAGATTGTCGAGCGTTTCCTGCAAGCTGTCGGGCAGAATGTCTTCCAGGACTTCCCGGAAGCGTTTGGCGAAGGTTGGCGATTTGCCGTTGGTCGAAATCGCAATTTTCAGGTCCCCTTTCTTAACGACCGAACTCAGGTAAAAATCACATAAATCCGGCGTGTCGGCCACGTTGACCAGAATGCGCTGTTGCTTGCAATCGGCCTGAACCTGATGATTAACGGCTTTGTCGTTGGTACCAACAATAACCAGGTCTTTATCTGACAGGTAAATAGAGTGATAAGACTCCTGAATAAGCTGTAGCTTGGGGTATTGGCTGGCCAGCGTCTGGATCTCTTCCCGAATAGTGGGGGCAACGAGTGTAATGCGGGCATCGGGTGAGTTGCTGAGTAGTGCAGTCAGCTTCTCCAGACCAACATAACCACCACCGACGATCAGGATGTGGAGGTTTTCGGCCTTAACGAATATAGGAAATAGGGTATTCATAAAAAAGTCGTCAGTCGATAGTGGTTTACGAAGCCAAATCTACTCCGTAAACAAACTACTATCGACTGACGACTACTGACTAGCAACTTTTTTTAAAACTTAAAGCCGACGCTGGCGCTCAGAACCCGTCGTTGCGAACCGTTGAAACCCGTTGTCGTAGTGTTGCCAGTGGTTGGGTTCGTGATCGAATTGCTCAGACCGTGGTGGTAGGTCAGATCGATCAGCAATGGGCCGATGTCAAAACCGATCTGGCCCAGTGCATTGAACGTACCGCTTTTGATTTCGGCATTGGTCAGATTGAACCGACCACTGCTGGAACTGATCCGGTTGGCATACTCCAGACCTGCCTGTAACCGGATAGCTGAAATACCCCGATCCGATTCAAGAAGTTTATAACCGATGTAAACCGGAATCTGGATGTACTGAATATTGATCTGATCCTGAATGTTTTGTGCGCTCTGTCCATCTCCTCTTGTAAAGTAGTTGGAGCTGGACGCAAAGTATTCACCACCCAATTGTCCGAACAGACGGCCACCGCCACGCACAAAGAAACCAGCTTGATAGCCTATGCGGCCTGATAGGTCACCACCCGTATTTGTACTTTCACCTTTGAACTTGGTGGAGTTCAGGCCCGCGTAAATACCAAACACAAAATTTTTGTAATCCTTCGCCTTGTAGTCGCGTGTTCTGGTTGTTTCCGTGGTGGTCACGGTTGTCGTCTGCGTGTTGTCGGCAGGCGACATGCTGTTGGTCGAATACGTGCTATTGGGCGTTGTATTCGCATTGTTCATCTGATTCACCGACGAGCTATCCGACGACATACTGTTGGTCGACATCGAATTGTTGTTCATCGAGTTCGAGTTGTTCATCGAATTCGAGTTGTTCATCGAATTCGTGGTGTCGGTTGTTGTCGTCGGTGTTGTATACGCAGGAGACGTTGTGCTGGTACTCGTCGTAGTCGAGTAGGTGTTTGTGGTCGTCTGGGCATTAGCCAGTCCTATACCACACAGGCAGATTGCCAGGAGTGAGAATTGCTTTTTCATAATGTTCTATCGTTGAGTTGCATAAAAAAGGGTGTAATCGAAATTACACCCCATTAACAGACGTATTATGAGCAATGTTTTGGCTCACGCCGGTTCTGATTGAATTTTAATCTGCTACAGGCATCAGAATCAGCCAGTAACCGACGTTAGTATTTATTCCGTGCGCATGGCTTTGAACGCATTCATCAGGCCATTGGTCGAACTGTCGTGCGAACTGACCGGAGCTTCGTTCAGAAGTTCGGGCAGGATACGGTTGGCGAGTTGTTTGCCAAGTTCAACACCCCACTGGTCGAAGCTAAAAATGTCCCAAATAACGCCCTGCGTAAAGATTTTATGCTCGTACATAGCGATCAGGCTACCCAGCGTACGGGGCGTCAGCTTTTTAAACAGGATCGAATTAGTTGGCCGATTGCCCGAGAATACCTTGAATGGCGTTAGCGCTTTGATCTCGTCGTCACTTTTGCCTGACTTCCGCAGTTCGTCGGCGGCTTCGGCTTCCGTTTTGCCGTTCATGAGCGCTTCCGTCTGAGCGAAAAAATTGGCCATTAAAATTTTGTGATGTTCGCCAATGGGTCGCTGACTGATGGCTGGAGCCAGAAAATCGCAGGGAATCAGCTTGGTACCCTGGTGAATCAACTGATAAAAAGCGTGCTGACCATTGGTGCCGGGTTCGCCCCAGATGATCGGCCCGGTCTGATAGTCGACTGGATTGCCATCTCGGTCAACCGATTTACCATTACTTTCCATATCACCCTGCTGGAAATACGCGGCAAAGCGGTGCATGTACTGATCGTATGGAAGGATGGCTTCTGTTTGTGCACCGAAGAAGTTGTTGTACCAAATACCCACCAGGCCCAGAATGACGGGTAGGTTCTGGTCAAGGGGCGTACTGTGGAAGTGATTATCCATCGCGTGAGCCCCCTCCAGTAATTCCTCAAACTTGTCGAAGCCGATATAAAGCGCAATGGATAGCCCGATAGCCGACCAGAGCGAATACCGGCCACCTACCCAATCCCAGAAACCAAACATGTTGTTAGGATCGATGCCAAATTTTTCGACGTCTTTCTGATTGGTCGACAGAGCCGCAAAATGTTTGGCAATAGCTGCTTCGTCTTTTGCCGCATCCAGAAACCACTGACGTGCCGTTTGGGCGTTGGTCATGGTTTCCTGCGTGGTAAACGTTTTGGAGGCAATCAGAAACAGCGTGGTTTCGGGCCGAACCGTTTGCAACGTTTCATAGATATGAACCCCATCGACGTTCGAAACGAAATGAACCCGTAATTTTTTATCGTCGGCATAAGGTTTCAGGGCTTCCGTAACCATCACTGGCCCCAGATCGGAGCCGCCGATGCCGATGTTCACGACGTCGGTGATGGCTTCGCCCGTATAGCCTTTCCATTCGCCCGAACGAATTCGCTCCGTAAACGATTTCATGTGGGCTAACACCTCGTTTACATCGGGCATCACATCCTTGCCATCGACCAGAATCGGCGTATTGGACCGATTGCGAAGGGCTACGTGCAGTACAGCCCGGTCTTCGGTCCGGTTGATCTTATCGCCCGAAAATAGCTTACCAATGGCATCTTTCAGCTCAGCCTGATTGGCCAGTTGAATGAGCAGATCCAGGGTTTCAGTGGTAATCCGGTTTTTCGAAAAATCCAGCAGGATGTCCTCAAACTGGCGCGAAAACGTCGCAAATCGCTGCGGATCTTCGGCAAACAAATCCCGTAAATGACGGTCTTTCAACCGGTCGTAATGTGCCTGTAGCTGGGCATAAGCGGCTAGCTCGGTAAATCGATGATTGGCAAGCATATGAGGTTTCATGTTTGAAGTTTCATGTTGCAAGTTTCAGATTTCAGGTTGCTAATGCGTTACTAATTCGTGCGTCAGTCAACCTGAAACTTGATACGTAAAACTTGAAACTCATTTCGACGGCGCGAATATCGTGAATCCCGGCAATCTTTTTTCGGCTATTTTTGCCATTCTTTTGTAGCATTTGTGCTGCTTACATTTCGCTGAATACGTTGCTGAATGAATCAAAAACTTTTTTATTCGCTCGTCCTGACTGTAGTAGGAGCTTTGTTGTTTATCCCGTTTCTGGGCGGGGTACGGTTGTTTGACTGGGACGAAATTAATTTTGCTGAGTGCGCCCGCGAGATGATTGCCCTGGGTGATTATCTGCACGTTCATATTGATTTTAAGCCGTTTTACGAGAAACCTCCGCTGTTTTTCTGGCTTCAGTCGATGATGATGAACCTGTTTGGCATCCATGAATTTTCGGCCCGGCTACCGAATGCGATCTGTGGGATCATCACGCTGGTGTACCTCTATAACCTCGGTCAGAAGCTACACGGACACCGGTTTGGGTTGCTGTGGTCGCTGGCTTATCTGGGTTCGGTAACGCCCCATCTGTATTTCCGCTCAGGAATCATCGACCCATTTTTTAATCTGTTTATTTTCATTGCCTTAGTCAATCTGGTTTTTGCCTCCTGGAAACGCGAACGACTAGGCGGAGCCATGACCGTACCCAAACCGGAGTGGACCTATATCCTGACGGGTGGTTTTGTGCTGGGGCTGGCTATTCTGACTAAAGGGCCGGTGGCCTACCTGATTATTTTCCTGGTATTGGTCACATATTGGGCACTGAACCGATTCCGGTGGTTTATTACGCCCCTTCAGTTCATAGGCTTTTCGGTAGCGGCTTCGGTCGGCTCACTGCTTTGGTATGGACTCGATATTTACCTCCATGGCCCTACCTTAGTACAGGAGTTTCTAGCCTATAGTATCCGACTACTCAGTACTCCCGATGCCGGACACGTAGGGTTTCCTGGGTATCACTTTATCATTCTACTGGTAGGCTGTTTTCCGGCTTCCATCTTTGCCATTCGGGCGTTTGGACCGCTGTTCATCGAGCGAAATTACCAGCGCGATTTCCGGCAGTGGATGCTCATTTTGTTTTGGGTTGTACTGATTCTATTCAGCATTGTGCAGTCGAAAATCGTCCATTATTCGTCGCTCTGCTATTTTCCGCTGACCTACTTTGCCGCGCTGACGTTGTCGCAACTGGAAGATCGGAAAATTCAGTTTAGCAACTGGCTACGGGCCGGGCTGATCATTGTGGGAGGTATTTTCGTGGTGGCCATTGGGGGTTTGCCGCTGATCGCTCATCGGATGGATATTGTTCGGCAGTTTGCCGATCAGGATGCCTTCTCGCAGGGTAATCTGGACGCTAAAATTGACTGGCCTTACTGGACGTTGATTCCTGGCATATGGCTTTTGATTGTGCTGGTTCTGGTAGTTCGATGGTATAACCAGCATGAACCAGCGCAGGCATCCGTCGTCCTGTTTGGCGGAGTAGCCGTTTTTATAACCCTGACTCTTTGGGCATTTATTGGCCGAATTGAAGGTATTTCGCAGGCGGCTGCCATGCGCTTTTTTGAACGGGCACAGGGGCAGAATGTGTACGTAAAAACGTACGGCTACCATAGCTACGGACCATTTTTTTATACAATGAAACCGCCGGTCACTAATCCAAATGCCTATAATGAAGACTGGTTGTTGCGGGGTAAGATCGATAAAGATGTGTTGTTCATCCGTCATGCATCGGAGCAACCCACCCTCCTCGACTCACTGCCCGATGTGAAGAAAACTGGCCAGGAAAATGGCTTCGTCTTCTATCGTCGGCAAGCGAAGTAGGTATTATTCAACACAGAGACACAGAGTACACTGAGAAGAATATTTTTTTTCTCAGTGTACTCTGTGTCTCTGTGTTGAATCTAAAACCCTGGCCATCACCGTTGGCAATTTGGTGTTTAAACGAATTGAATAAAACCGTTGAGGTGGCCAGTTCGTTATAGGATGCATGGCTACTTTACATGCATATTCTCGGTATTTACTCCTGCTGGTCCCTATTGGCTTCTGGGCCTGTAGTCATCCAAACACAGGTTCGAAAAAGAAGCTGACGATCGAAGTAGGGCAGATCAAAGAAATTTCCATGCCCAGCCGGGGCGATGGCAATTCCGAATTAATTGGTATGTCCGATAATCAGGAAATTGTCGAAGTGTCCCGGCAGCAACTGGCCCCGGCAGTAGATACCTTAAAACGGCCGAACGATGGCCCTACGGTCTTCCAGATTAAAGGCGTTACGGTGGGTACCGCCAATGTTGTATTCTCCACCAAACCGCTGAATCAGTCAGGGGCAGGGCAACCCATCCGCACCTATGTTGTACAGGTGAAGGCGAAGTAGCGCAAAATCAGTAACATGCTGCTGGCTATACGTCCGTTTGTTTCAGCCTCGGTCAATCCTTTAGCAATAGGGCTGCCAACTCGCTAACCAAGGCTAATCCGGCTAGGGTCATCGCCAAACGGGTATAGCCTGTTCGGTACAATAGAAAGAAGGCCAGCCCAAACATAATCAGTACGAATACGGTGTGATATGGGAAGCCAAGCTGGTGGGTCGAGCGTGGAGCTGCAAAAATACCCCATAACGTTGCCGCTGCCAGTGGAAAGCCTATCGCTAACAGGTATTTTCCATATGGATGCTGAGTCAGATGAAAACCTGCATACCCGTAAGCCCCTAGCATACAGAGTTCCAGCAAAAAATAAATAGTTTGGTGTAAGCCTTTCAATAGTTGCATGGAGTAAAATTAGTTTGGATTTTGTCATTCCTCCTTCGTCGGAAGGACAAAAGAACTACGCCCAAAACGTGAACTTCTTTTTGGTGAAGATCGATTTGGGAATCATGGCATGAACGCCCAGCGTCTGATCAACTACCTGACTGACTTCGAAATCGACGGCGGTGCTGGCAATGGATAAGGCTTCGTTAAAGGTGAAGCCCAGTTCGTCGCGAATGAAGGCGCAGGCTTCCGAAAGCGCGTTTTTCATCGCTTTGTTCAGGTCTTTATCCAGCCCGACAGCAATAAAATGGGTAGGTGTTTCGGCACGGGGATTTTTCAGCGTTTTGCCTTTATGGACAATAAACTTCACCGTCAGGTTAATAGCCGTTTCGATGGCAACCCCGCTGACTTCACCGTTGCCTTGGGCTCCGTGCCCATCGCCCGTCGTGAACAATCCGCCGGGAACTAATACGGGCAGGAACAGCGTGGTTCCTTTGATGAGGTGTTTAATGTCGAGGTTGCCGCCGTAAAAATTGGGTGGAATCGAACTCTGATGGCCCATGTCGGCAGGTGGCGATAACGCCATAACGCCCATAAAGGGTTTCAACGGAATCTCGATGCCTTCCTTAAACGTAGCCGTTTTCCGCTTCATATCGTACTTATATACGAAGGTTTCGCGGGTTTTCACCTCGTCGGGAATGCCGCCACCACCCGGCCAGACACTGTTGACACCAAAGGGGGCCGGAAATGTCAGATCAAGGATGCGGATTTCGAGACTATCGCCCGGCTGAGCGCCTTCAATATACACGGGGCCCGTCAGCATATGCCCACGGATACCCGAAGGTTCGGGTTTTACATGTTTCAGAATGGCAATCACCTCTTGGGCGTGCTGGTCGATGGGTAGGTTATTTTTGGTGTAAAACTCTTCGGGATTCGTCCGGCTAACGCCCGATGGATTGACCGTCTGAATTTCAACAACATCGCCATCAGCTACCTTTGCCACGGGCGGCACATCGGACCCAAAATAACCCCAGACCATATTTTCGGGCAATGACCGAACAACATGGTCTGGTTTTAATCGTAAACTATTGGCCTGTTCGGTTGATGCTACTTCAGGTGGCAGTAGGGGAGAAGCCAGGGCCGTTAGCTGGCTGGCTGACAGAGCGGCAAAGCCGTTACGGGTTGTCTGGAGGAAGGAACGCCGGGTTGTTTTCATCAGGTTGTTCTGTTCGTTTGTCTCAGAAAATGAGTGTACTAAGATAAAAAAACAGCCTTCAGTTGATTGACCTCAAGCCATTTTGTTGTCGATTTAAGTCGAAATTGCTCAAAACAACCCACCTAACTAACCGGTTACGTTCCCGAAGTAACCTGAATCGCCCGTGTCCTCATCTAGTGCTTCCGTCAAATCATCGCCCAATAAATGGATTATTCTGGGTACGGTCATGTTCGGTACGTTCATGTCGACGCTCGATAGCAGCATTGTCAACATTGCCTTACCGACGATTCGCCGGGATCTGGCGGCTGGAGACAGTGTTGAGTGGATCGTGCTATGCTACCTGCTGACGACCACCAGTACCCTGCTGATTATGGGAAAACTGTCGGACTGGGTCGGGCGACGACAACTCTACATCACCGGCTTCTGTGTGTTTGTGCTGGGATCATTATTGTGTGGACTAGCCTGGAGCTTGTGGTCGTTGGTTGCATTTCGGGTGGTGCAGGGACTGGGAGCCGCCATGATTTATGCCATTGGCCCCGCTATTATCGGCGATGCATTTGCGCCAAACGAACGAGGGCAGGCACTGGGCTTTATGGGGTCTGTTGTGGCAGCGGGTTCCAGTGCCGGGCCGGTGATTGGTGGTTTGTTGCTGGGGAAGTTTGGCTGGACAAGTATTTTTTTTGTGAATGTGCCCATTGGACTGATCGCGATCTGGCGTGCCTGGACCATCCTACCTGAAACCCCAAAAGTGACCGGCCAACGTTTCGATCTGCTCGGAGCAGGCTTATTTCTGCTAGGCGTCATTTCGTTGCTTACCGGGCTGGATTTCGGACCAGAACCCCGTTACGGCTGGGACTACCCACTGGTCATTGCCTTGCTCTCCATCGGTGTTGTGCTGCTGGGGCTGTTCCTGGTTTGGGAAATGCGGGTAAGTGAGCCCATGCTTCGGTTGAGCCTATTCCGAATCTGGCCGTTTACGTCGGCGATCCTGGCCGCTTTTTGTGGGTTTGTTGCATCGGGTGGCAACCTGTTTGTTATTCCGTTCTTTTTGCAGCAACTGCTTGGTCTGAACCCCGAACGAGCTGGTCTGGTATTGCTGGCTGGCCCCCTGACGCTCAGTCTGGTAGCGCCATTGGGTGGGTATCTCTCAAGTCGTGTTAGTACCCGGTGGTTATCCAGTTTTGGGCTGTTAATAACGGCTTGTGGGTATTTTGCTTTTTCGTTTCTGGATACGAGCTGGGACTGGAAGGATGTGGTTTGGCGGAGTGCCTTGGTCAGTATGGGATTTGGCCTGTTTCAATCGCCAAACAGTAGTAGCGCTCTCAACGCGGCTCCACTGAATCAGCGGGGCATTGCCAGTAGTATGATTGCCTTTATGCGGAATTTAGGATTTGTGGTCGGTATCGCCCTGGCCGCAGCGGTCTGGTATAGCACACGCAACCGATATGCGCTGGCGCATCAGGTAACCTATGAAACCGTCGACGCTCAATTGCTTGGTATGCATTATGCCTACCGAATTATGGCGGGTCTGGTGCTGACGGGGGCTATTATTTCATTTAGCCGTGGCCGAGCTGCAAAGCTATCGGCCCCCGTTGCGGTGTCAGAAGCGTAACGCGGACATCCTGTCCGCATGGGGAATATTTTTAGTAAAGCCCATGCGGACAGGATGTCCGCGTTACTATATCACCTAATTACATTACCGTTTTGGGCCAATTGAATCGTAGATCACAACTTTTTCCCAGAGGTGAGCATAGTTTTTCCGGAAATCGTCGTGGATGGGGTGCTTCTGATACGCTTCTTCGTCGGCGGGACTATCGAAAAAACAGAGCCACGAATAGGTATACTTTCGTTCGATAACGTCGCGGTTCGTGGCTGCGGGTGTGCCAATGTGAACCAGCTTGATGGTCGGGCATTTGGCCAGTTTATTCAGACCTTCCAATAGTTTAGCTTTATCGGCCGCACTACCGGCATTTTTTAGGTAAAACAGTACATGATGTACGAACAGTTGTCCTGCTTCGGGAGCTACAGCGGGTAGACTGGCCCCCAGCCCGGCGGCAACACTATTCCTGACAAAATTTCTTCGCGATTGTTGGCTCATCGGTATTCTGGTAAATGAGATTGGTACAGGTTGATTCTTCCGCAAAAATGACGAACGATTTGGGGTTCAGCAAATCTGCATCTGAATTCAGGGTCGAATGCCTCACTAAACCTTTCGGTCCTTTAACTAGTCTCTTAATAAGCTCTACGTCTGATAGAGTTGTTTAACACTTAATTCACTCAACGATGAAACGAATAACAGGAATGATTTTTTGGCTCGTTAGCCTTCCGTTGGTCACGCAAGCGCAAATCCGACTGGATTCGAACCTGGTAAAAGCGCTAATGGCAGCCGCTGGGTCTGCTACCTTGTCGGATGCTCAGGTTGCTGAATACTCGCGCCAGGCCATAGTACAAATGGATGCACAAAACCCAGTGGCTGGGCCTAGCGATCCGTATACAGTACGACTTAACCGAATTGTGAGTCGACACCATACAATCAGCGGTATACCGCTCAATTATAAAGTGTACAAAGTGAAGGACGTTAATGCGTTTGCGACTGCCGATGGCAGTGTTCGGGTGTTTCAGGGCCTGATGGATATAATGACCGACACGGAGTTATTGGCTGTGATGGGCCATGAAATAGGCCACGTAGCCAATCATGATGTACGCGACGCTATGAAAAAATCGCTGCAACGGTCGGCCATACGCGATGTGGGCTCATCGAATTCGGGTATGATCGGTAAGATTTTTCGTTCGCAACTGGGCGATGTGGCCGATTACGTCGCAGGCGCATCGTTTAGCCGTAAGCAGGAAACGGAAGCAGATGATTATAGCTACAGTTTTCTGAAACGAAACGGGTATAGTGTGCTGGCGTTGGCTACCTCGTTTGAGAAACTGGCGAAGTTGAGCGGGGGAGGGCAGGGTGGAAAAGTCGCAACCATCCTATCAAGCCACCCCGACAGTAAAGCACGGGCTCAGCGTGTCCGTGATCGCGCCCGTCGCGATGGTCTGGCGCGTAAGTAGTTGTAAGTTGATCGAAAGGTACGACCCCGATGGAGTCGAATGTCTATAGAAGCTATTCTTGCTATAAACATTCGGCCGTATCGGGGTCGAACTCGTTCTATATATCATTTCAGACTAATTTGCAGGCTCATTTATACTATGCTTGCCAATGAATGTCTTCCTGTTGAAAGTAACCCTGATGCCTTCGGTAATCGCGTTGATTACGCTGGCAGCCCGAAAATGGGGCAATCAATGGGGAGGACTAATTGGGAGTATGCCCTGGGTCGCCGGGCCAATTCTGCTGTTTTTTATACTAGAGCAAGGCAAGGATTTTGGCGTTCGTTCCATTCAGGGGGCGATGACGGGAATTATGGCGCTGATCGCTTTTTGTTATAGCTATTCAGCCTTATCCCGAAGCCTTACCTGGTTGCCTACGTTGTTGCTTTCGTACCTGATTTATACGGCTACTGCCTTGTTGTTCAAGTATTTGAATCTGAATTTGTGGATTGGGTATGGTCTGGTTATAGGCTCCGTATTTTTATCGCTCTGGACTTTTCCCCAGCCGCCCGCAAAGCCCGTTCAGGCCCGTCGGTTACCGTTCGACATTCCGATTCGGATGCTGGTGGCTACGTTATTTGTGCTGGTCATTACTGGTTTAGCCAATCTACTCGGCCCAACCTGGAGCGGTATTTTAACGCCTTTCCCCATTCTAACATCCATTCTAGCTATTTTTTCACATACGTTGCAAGGTAGTCAGGCCACTATTCTGACCTTGCGTGGACTGGTAATGGGCTTGTTGGGATTCACCACTTTTCTGTTTCTACAGGCGTTTTTGCTCAGAGAGTTTTCAATTGCTGTGGCCTTCGAAATCGGTTTTGTGATCAATGCACTGATCAATCTGGTCGCCGGTCGGATATGGAAAGTTTGAAAAAAAACTGCCCAATTTGTATAATGGGCTGGCGTACGAATTATGCATACATCAGACAAAATCGGGATCATTGGATTAGGCTATGTTGGGCTACCATTGGCTGTTGCCTTTGCCCGGAACTATGCGGTCATTGGCTATGATATCGATCGGGAGCGTATTCAGCAGTTGCAGCAAGGCAATGACGTAACGTTTGCTCTGAAGAAAGAGGAAATAGACTGCGCTGAAAATCTAACCTTCAGTATCGAAATAGCTGATCTGTCGAGCTGTAAGGTTTTCGTCATCACGGTTCCTACACCCATCGATGAGTTTAAAAAGCCGGATCTAAGCTATTTACTGAGTGCGTCGACCGCTGTCGGTAAGCTGTTGAAGAAGGGCGACACCGTTATTTACGAATCGACCGTGTATCCGGGCTGTACTGAAGACGATTGCGTACCCGTTTTGGAACGAACCAGCCAACTGGTTTACAATCAGGATTTTTTTTGTGGCTATTCGCCCGAACGAATCAGTCCTGGTGATAGCGAGCGAACACTCACGAAGATTCGGAAACTAACATCGGGTTCGACACCAGAGGCTGCCACTTTTGTCGACCAGCTATACGGTTCAATTATAGACGCCGGAACCTATAAAGCGCCTTCCATAAAAGTCGCCGAAGCCGCTAAAGCGATCGAAAACGCCCAGCGTGATATAAACATTTCGTTTGTCAATGAGTTGGCGCTCATTTTCGACCGAATGGGCATCGATACGAATGAGGTATTGGAAGCTGCCCGTACCAAATGGAATTTTCTGCCGTTTAGGCCAGGCTTAGTGGGAGGACACTGCATCGGCGTTGATCCGTATTATCTGGTACACAAAGCGCAGAGTCTGGGATATTACCCTCAGGTGATTGCTTCCGGGCGGCTCGTGAATGATGGCATGGGCTTGTTTATCGCCAAAAAGATTCTCAAGAAATTGATTGGTAATGGCGTCTTGATTCACAGGAGCAGAGCCCTTATTCTGGGGATTACATTTAAAGAAAATTGCCCCGATACTCGTAATACAAAAGTGGTGGATGTATACCGCGAACTGACCGACTTTGGCGTGCCGGTCGACGTATATGATCCGTGGGCTTCTCCGCAAAAGGTGGCCCAGGAGTATAGCATTGATCTGATCGCAACTATCGGGCAAACCTACGATGCCATCATCCTCGCAGTTGCCCATCGGCAATTTCTGACGCTGGACATCCAACGTCTGAAAAAAGACGAAACCTCCATTGTCTTCGATGTTAAATCCGTACTGGATAAATCATTAACCGATATGCGACTATAGTAGGCCAGTATCCCTGAATAAAACCGGTTCGTTTATGCTGACCTTGTTAGCTGAAAAAATGGGCGACGCCAAACGCAGCGGCTGCCGCTAAGGCTCCGATCAACGTCACTTTAAACGCTCCGGCAATCGGTGGTTGCCCCGTTGCACTGCCCTTGAAATAGCCGAAAATAAACAGGCAGATCAGGGTCGATACGCAGGAATAGATCAGGGCCAAAGCAGGCGGATTGATGAAAAAATAAGGGGCTAATGGAATCAGTCCACCGGCTATGTAAGCTGAGCCAATGGTCAAGGCGCTTTTGGTAGCCCGGTTTGGATCGGGTTGGTCGAGGCCTAGTTCATATTTCATCATAAAGTCAATCCACTTGGTTTTGTCCTTCGCCAGCTCGTCGGCAATGACGGCCTGAAGAGCAGGACTGAGCCCCATTTCGGCAAACACCTCGCGCACTTCTTCTTTTTCGCGTTCTGGAACGGTTTCCACTTCGCGCTCTTCCCGCCGACGTTCGGAGGCATAGTGGTCGGCTTCGGTACGGCCGGCCAGATACCCGCCTAAGCCCATGGCAATGGAACCCGCTACGATTTCGGCAATGCCTGCCGTTACGACCAGCGACGAATTCGCCACGGCTCCACTTAGTCCAGCCGCCAGGGCAAAGGGAACGGTAAGACCATCCGACATGCCAATCACTATATCGGAAATGAAATCAGAGCTTTGCAGGTGCTCTTCCTGATGATGGAGATGTAAGTCGGCCATGCTATTCTTCTTCGCTATTGTTAAGCTTTGCCAGCAAATTATACGCCCCCTTCAAAACCAAGGGGCTTTTTTGTGGGTCAATCTCAGCAGGAAGCGTCACGGCTACATACCCCCCTTCGCGAATCCCCGTTTTTACTTCTGTTTGCTGGAATACATAACCAGCTTTTAACCGTTTCTCAAGTGCGTAGACATACGATTTGCCCGCAAAATTAACCACGGCCGATTCGGGTAAAGTCGTGAGTTGTTGCGCGCTGACAGCCACCTGTGCGGTTGCATAACTGCCGGGGATAAAATCGCTGGACTGCCCCTTCGGGTGAACCAGCACAGGAACGGTTCGGTTGGTGGCAATGGATTTGCCAATCAGGAAAATAGAGCCTTTATGCGGAAACGAACTGACCTGACGGCTTGTATCGCCACCCAGTGCAAAGCGGACAGGCTGCCCAATGTGGATCTGGCTCAGGTCTTTCTCGAAAATACTCAACTGTAGGTGCATGTGGCTGATGTCGGTCAATTGCACAATAATATCGGCAGGGTTGACAAAACGACCGTTATTGACGGGTACATCGGTCACAAATCCCGAAACGGGCGAAGGAATTGTAATCGTTCGGGTGAGTTGCTCGGGTGTCAGAGTAGCCGGGTTGATGTGTAGCATACTTAACCGCTGCCCCAAGCCTGCCAACTGAGCCTGTAAGCTTTGCCGGTTGGCTTTGGTTTGCTGGAACACTTTCAGCGCGGCTACATTCTCACGACTGAGTTCCAGTTGTCGGGCATATTCTACATCGGCGTAGTCAAGTTTGGCTTTTGTGTCCAGATAATCCTGCTGAAGCTGAACGTATTCGGGGTTCTCGAGTACGACCAGCGGTTGCCCTTTGCGAATCCGCATACCGGGTTCAAGCTGTATTTTTCGGATGTATCCACCGACCGGTACCGATACCGATACTTCATTTTGAGCGGGCACTTCCAGTATACCTGTTACTTTCAGGTTCGTCTGCATGGACCGGGATTCAGGTTGGCCCAACTGAATTTCGGCCATGTTGTATTGCGCCTGCGTTAGGGTCACCTGAACCGGGCCCGTTGCTTCCGACTGTGTCGAATCGGCTGGGGGAGACTGATTGTCAGTAGTGCTTTCTGAGCTGGATTGGCAACTAAATACCAGAAGTGTTCCCGTCAGGAACACAGGAAGTAATAATGTATAGGATAAAATATTGCGTTGCGTATTCATGCAAAGAGATCGTGAAATGGCCATGTGATGGTAAAAAGGAAATCCAGATACTGAGGTAAACAGCGCTAGGGCATACCGGCCAGATAGCCCAGGTACAACACCGATTGGTCGTATTGATAAAGTATATCAAGGTGACTTAACCGGATGTTCAAAGCTTGCTGGAGAGCCAGCGAATATTCAACATAGCCAATGTCACCCCCACTGAAGGCCCGTTGCGCCTGATTCTGAATGAGCTGGGCCTGAGCCAAGCCTGTTTGTTCGTAATAGACCAGGGCATTGCGGTATTGGTTGTACTGAGCTACGGCCTTCGTTACCTGCTGTTGGAGAGCTGTCTGCTGCATCTGTAGTTCCTTTTGCGCCAGTTGTTCTCCAACCCGAGCTGCTTCGACCCGCGCCCGACCGGCTCCGCTAAGCAAGGGGAAGGTGAGGCCGACCTGCCCCCCCTGAAACCGATACCCCGGCCCAAAATACAACTCCTGCCCATCGATAAGCTGGTTGCCCGTTAAGGTCTGGGAGAAAAAACCAACCAGAAAATCGGGCTTTAATCGGGCCTGTTCAACCAATCGACTCTGCTCGGCGATCTGGATTTGTTGCTGCAATTGGCGGATCAATGGGTTCTGCGCCAATAATGAGCTATCAGTTGGCAATGTAAGGGTAAGCTTAGGTAATGGTTGATTGGGTAAGCTTACCGGCTCCTGCCGAAGCAACAGGGTTTGAAAACGAGTTTGTGCATCAATTTGAGCCGCCTGATTTTGAGCTAGTTTCACTCGTTGGTCAGCCAGTTGACTTTCGGCCGTTGCTTTTTCCAGCGTATTGGTTTCGCCTACTCGTAACCGAACCGTTGCGGCCTTAACGAAAGCGGTCAACAACGTGTCCTGCTGCTGAAAGAGCCGGTTTCGCTGAGCCAGATAGAGCAGGTCATAGTACGTTTGTTTTACCTGAAACACTACATCGTTGCGCGTTACCTGAGCTGTTGCCTGCCTGCCCGAAACGGTCTGGTCGTTTAGCTTTGCCATCCGTTGCATCAGCGTTGGGTTCGGAATGGTCTGTGTCAGGGTCAGGTTGTTATCAAACCGTCGACTATTGTATTGCCCCAGTATCAACATAGCCGATAGGCGACCCGGATCGTAAGCCGTTCGTCGAAGGGCCTGCTGCTGATTGATACTCAACTCAGCGATCTGAACCTGCGCGTTGCGAGTAGTAGCCTGCTGAATGGCCTGCTCCAATGTTATCAGTTGTGGAACCTGTGCCCGTGCCGTTTGGGAAACGCAAAGGCCACTTGCCAGCAAGAACAGTAGGATGCTCGTTGCCGGAATCGATTTCGCACCTTTTTCGACAGCTTTCTTCTCGCGTTCAATTGATTTCTTCTCCGAAAACGAATACAGGATTGGGATAATCAGGAGTGTCAGCAGGGTGGCTGTCAATAACCCACCAATAACAACGGTGGCCAGTGGCTTTTGTACTTCGGCTCCTGCTGAGTTGGAGAGCGCCATGGGAATAAAGCCAAAGGACGCCACTAGGGCTGTCATTACTACCGGACGTAACCGAACTTCGGCACCCCGCCGGATAATTTCCGTCAAATCCGTTAGCCCTTCATCGTGACGAAGCCGGTTAAATTCTGCAATGAGTACAATGCCGTTTAAGACTGATACTCCGAATAACGCGATAAACCCGACACCGGCCGAAATACTAAACGGCATATCCCGTATCAGTAAGGCGAATACACCACCGATAGCGGCCAGTGGAATAGCCATAAAAATCAGCAGACTTTGTCGAATCGAGTTGAAGGTAAAGAACAGCAACGCAAAAATGAGTCCCAGCGCCACGGGAACCGCAATGCCCAGTCGACGCTTGGCATCGACCAGGTTCTCAAACTGACCGCCGTACGTAACTGAGTAACCTGGTGGAAGCTTGATTTGCCGGCCTACCTTTTGCTGTAGCTCGGTCACGATACTTTCGACATCCCGCCCACGAACGTTGAAACCCAGTGTAATCCGGCGGTGGGTATTATCGCGCTGAATCTGGTTAGGAGCCTGTTGCATGCTTACCTGCGCTACTTGTGAAAGGGGAATCTGCTGAGTCATTCCGTTCGGGCCGGGGGGCGTTGCTACGTATAAATTTTGAACATCTTCGATACGCTGACGTTTGTCGGCGGCCAGCCTGACTACCAGATCAAACCGTTTTTCGCCTTCAAATACCTGCCCGGCCGATTGCCCGGCAAAGGCGGTGTTGATGGTTCGGTTCACATCAACTACGTTCAGGCCAAACCGGGCCAGTTTGGATCGGTCGAGCTGAATCTGGATTTGAGCCAGTCCGGCTACCTGCTCCACGTACAGGTCTTTAGCGCCATTGATGGTTCGAATAATACGTCCTACCTGCCCGGCCAGCCGTTCGAGTTGAGCTAAATCGTCGCCGTAAATTTTTACCCCAACATCCTGACGAGCCCCTGTCATCAATTCGTTGAAACGCATCTGTACAGGTTGCTGAAAGCCAAACGTAACGCCAGGAATCACCGAGAGCGCTTCTGCCATTTTATTGGCCAGCTCGTCACGGGTGGTGGCCGAGGTCCATTGGTCTTTGGGCTTTAGAATAATCATCTGATCGGCGGCTTCAATGGCCATTGGGTCAGTGGGAATTTCGCCGGAGCCGATTTTAGCGACCACCTGTTCCACCTCAGGAAACTGTTTTAGCAGAATCCGTTCGGCTTTCAGGGTAGCATCGACCGTTTCAGATAGCGAACTACCGGTAAGTGTACGGGTATCGACCGCAAAATCGCCCTCATCAAGTTGTGGGATAAATTCACCACCCATGCGTGTAAACAGAAAAGCCGCAACCGTCAGCATGGCTATAGCACTCCCCAGAACGAGTATTCGATGCCGAAGCGCCCACAGCAGTACCGGCTCATAAAAGCGATGCAGCCGTTTCATAAGCTTATCGGAGAACGATTCTTTGTGCTCCACATTCTTGCTGAGCAGCAGAGCCGAAATCATCGGCACATAGGTTAGCGAGAGGATGAAAGCGCCCAGAATGGCAAAGGCGACCGTTAAGGCCATCGGACGGAACATCTTGCCTTCGATACCCGAAAGGGCCAGAATCGGTAGGTACACGATCAGGATAATAATTTCGCCAAAGGCAGCCGACGACCGTATCCGACTGGCCGAGCCAAACACTTCATCGTCCATCTCCTTTTGGGAGCGAGGAGTGAGGAGCGAGGAGTGAGGAGGTAATGAGGGGGCTGTCGTTTCTTGTCTCAGCAACTCCTCGCTCCTCGCTCCTCGCTCCGCACTCCTTTTAGCCAAATGGTGCAAGGTCGCTTCTACGATAATGACGGCACCATCCACAATCAAGCCGAAGTCGATAGCCCCCAGGCTCATCAGGTTGCCCGACACATTAAACAGGTTCATCATCGAAATGGCAAACAGCAGGGCTAGTGGAATAACGGAAGCGACCACCACACCTGCCCGCCAGTTGCCCAGGAGTAGAACCAGCACAATAATAACGATGATGGCTCCTTCCAGTAAGTTTCGTTCGACGGTACTGATGGCGCTGTTTACCATCTTGGTCCGGTCCAGAAACGGAATGATCTGTACACCCTCCGGTAAGGTTTTTTGAATCTCAGCGATTTTGGCTTTCACCTCTTTGATCACTTCCGACGAATTCCCCCCTTTAATCATCATCACAATAGCCCCAACCGTTTCACCCTGCCCATTGCGCGTGACAGCCCCGTACCGTACGGCCGAACCTGTACCAATCTGGGCTATATCACGCACCCGAACGGGCAACCCCTGACTATTTAGTTTGACCATGATGTTGCCAATGTCGTCAGTCGACCCGATTAGTCCATTGGCCCGGATAAAATACGCGTTGGGTTTCTGGTCGATATAGGCCCCGCCGGTGTTCTGATTGTTCTGCTGAAGGGCTGTAAACAGATCATTAATCGTGATGCCGTAACTACGGAGACGGTCTGGGTCGATGGCGATTTCGTACTGTTTCATCAGTCCCCCGAAACCACTGACATCGGCTACTCCCGGCGTTCCGAGTAGTCCACGGCGGATAATCCAGTCCTGGATTGTTCGCAGATCGCTGAGCGAATAACGGTTTTCGTAGCCTTTTTTCGGGACGACGGTGTACTGGAAAATTTCACCCAGCCCTGTCGTAACAGGTGCTAACGTGGGTGTACCAACACCCGGGGGAATCTGGGTGGTTACCGCTACCAGTCGTTCCGCAATTTGCTGACGGGCCCAGTACACATCCGTAGCATCGGTAAAAACAACCGTAACGATGGACAGGCCGAAGCGGGAAAACGACCGGATTTCGATCAGGCCCGGAATGTTGGATAGCCCGACTTCGACCGGAAACGTGACCAGCCGTTCAATATCTTCGGCCGCCAGCGATGGGCTGCTGGTGATGATCTGAACCTGGTTGTTAGTAATGTCGGGTACGGCATCGATAGGCAATTGGGTTGCCGACCAGCCTCCCCAGACGATCAGGGCCAGGGTGAAGAGGCCAATAATTAACTTATTATGGATCGAGAAATGAATAATCGCATTCAGCATTGCTACTCAAGGATCGTAAGCCAGCTATAATCAGTTGGGGAGCCGTTGTCAATCGCAGATGGATTGGTCAATGGGAACGACTCGCCCGGAAATACGTGCAAGAATACATCCGCCTGAATCAATTTTACCGATTGATCAAAAGCGTAAGAAGAACCACAAAATGGAGAGAGAACTACCGGAAGTAACCCGTTTGGACATACTACGGCCTACAGATACGCAAGCCTAGCGTCGAGGTGGATTAATTAGCGACGAAACGCTCAAAAACGAATAGAGGTTGGCGTACCGAAAACAAGCCGACCGGGCCAGTAAAAGAACAGCTAAGGAAGCAATAACAAACAACAGAAAGGGGGTTGGGGAGCAGACCGGAATCGTGTGGCCAACCGCCGGAAGATTATGGTGGCTGTGATTGGGGTGTTTTTGATGCTCAGAATTGGCCCCGTAGTGCATTTCCATAAAGTCGAGGAAACTCAAACCGGGCTGCAGTTGCCGATGTTCGCGGTAATGCTGGGCCAGATCGACAAATCGGCTAAACTGATCAACGCCAAAACTAGGAAGCAAACTGCTTCCCGTTATCAGCAATGCCAGTATAAGAGCAACCACCGACCTCATAAATCCTGCCTAACCCGTTTATGGGGTTTAACGTAAAGTTGGTCAGAAAGTTTAATGCCCCCAAGAAAGGGGGCTAATTTAGAAGTAATCCAGGCTTCTTATGAATTCCGCAGGATAGTAGTAGGTACTAACTTCTCAAGCACCTGACGAATCCGTCTACGGGAAATACGAGTTGTATATCCATCGATCAAACTCACCTCAAGTGTTATGTTGTCCGGGTGTTTGATTTTGTGGACGAACTGTGGATTGATCATCTCGGATTTATGAATCCGGACAAAATCGGTAAGCTGATCTTCAAACCGTTTGAGTGTCTGGGCGATCAGGATTGGTTTTGCTTGTTCGGTCAAATAAACCCAACTGTAGTTCCCGAACCCCATCAGGCGAATGATGGAACTATGGGCTATAGGTCGCGGTAGGCCGGGCAGGCGAATCTGGTTCGACCGATTGACCACCGCTCTCGGTGTAATGGGAAAATGTCTATTTCTGCTAGTAGTGGGAAGTGTGTCCTTGTCAAGCACCTGCATACAATGTCTGTAAATATCGAAAATGCTGAAAGGCCTGGCTGATGAAGAGTCCAACCTTTCATGGATCGATATAAAGACGAGAAAAAGTCAGGATGTAACGGATGAAAATCTCTTTTCTCAAATTTGTCTTATCCAATCAGCTTTTATCTATAAACTCAGGTTATAAGCCGGTACCTACCGAAGGGGCAAGTCGGGTATAGGTTAGGGCCGGAATCGATAGGCCACTGACCGATTTTATCGTCAGTTTGTTCATTGGCTTATCGGGAAAAATTATATCGGTCATCACGGTCAGGCCACCATCGGCAAATAGCTCCACCGAAGCAACATCGACCAATAGCGTGAGCGACAAGGTAGCCTCCGTCGACAGCCGAGGGGCCGTATGTCGTTTGCCAAAGCCTTTTTCGAAGTCAATTTTTCCTGATCGGCTCCGGTCGATGTAGTACGACTTTGCTGATTTGTCGTAGCCAATACTTAACTCGTTGCCCTGCTCATTTGCCAGCACAATCGAAAAATCGTTCGCAGGCTGAGCCGTCAGGTTCAGTCGGAATAGCCCGGAAGCGTTCTTTGCCTTGCTGGTCAGGTCATATTCGCCTTTAACGGAGACATTCTTTTCAGTAAAACTTTGGCCGTTCAGGACATTCAGTTCGCTTATGGGTGTTGAGGTAAGGTAGAGCTCCTTGTTAACTTCCTTCAATTGAAGCGAACGCGGAACCGTTGTCGCACTACGCCAGGCCGACGTGGGCACCACCTGGGCATACTGCCAGTTGCTCATCCAACCCATCAGAATGGTGCGATTGGCTGTATTGGAGAACGTAACGCCCGCGTAATTGTCGGTACCGTAATCCATCCATTTCGTTTGTGTCGAATAGGGTTTGAATGTCTTTCCATCGAAATCGCCCACAAAATACTGAGTGGCTGATCCGCCGTTGGGGCCACCCGGATTGATGCTCACCAGCAATACCCAGACTTTTTTGCCCTTATGCTCGAGTGAGAGTAGGTCCGGACATTCCCAAACACCCCCGTGCGCGCCCACATTGCTGCCAAACTCGCTTTCCTTTGACCATTTTTTGAGGTCGGGCGATGAGAAAAACGTAACCCGATCTTTGGTTGCCAGGGTCATAATCCATTTCTTCTGCGGCTCGTACCAACGCACTTTAGGATCTCTGAAGTCGACAATTCCCGGATTTTGTAAGACCGGATTACCGGCATATTTCGTCCAGGTTTTGCCCTCATCAAGACTATAGGCGATACTCTGGTATTGAAATTTGTCTGACTTTTTCTTTTCCAGATCGGGGTTGTGGTGGGTGAAGATGGCAACCAGCGGAGTTTTGCCGTTTTTCCCAAATCCACTGGTATTATGGATGTCGACTACGGCACTGCCCGAGAAGATATAGCCGAGCTTGTCGGGGTAGAGGGCAATTGGTTTCTCCTGCCAATGTACCATGTCTTTGCTGGTAGCATGACCCCAGTGCATCGGCCCCCATTTGGTGTCGTTGGGGTAGTATTGAAAAAACAGGTGATAGGTGCCGTTGAGGTATACCATCCCGTTGGGGTCGTTCATCCAGTGAGCTTTGGGTGAGAAGTGGTATTGAGGCCGATAGAGCTCTGGCGCTTTAGATGACTGGTTCTGACTGAAGAGTTGATGCCCAAAAAGTGCGAGCGCAATGACTATACAAAACCGGATGGAAAGCTTGCGGAAGTTATAGGCGTCTGAGAAGACTGGATAATGGAGTACAGATAATTCGTTCAGGATAGTCATGTCAACGGTTCGGGGTTTGAGATAAGCAAAGATAAGCGGCACTACTTTTATCCAACCGTTCCTGTTAATTATTGATTGAGAGCTGCCTGTAGCACACTCAGGCTCACTCCTTATTCAATCCTGCTTTTCGAGGAGATTTCCACTGCGTACTCTTGTACTGTAAATGCAATCGTTAAACTTTTCCTTTTACAGAAAAATTAGGTGTGAATTTGTCATTCCGACCGGAGGGAGGAATCTCAAGGTTGCCTTATTGGGACGTTGAGATTCCTCCCTCCGGTCGGAATGACAAATTCACACACTTATTGATCGAATAATAAACGTTTAAACAGCCTCAATCTTAACGGACTGGAAATTAGCCGCCTTCTCCATGAAACTAATTACGAACCTCAACTGGACAATACTTGGCGTAGGCATACTCCTGCTAGCCTATGTGCTGATTAGTAAGAAGTCGTTCGGTTCTGACCCGGCCGGGCAAGGACTGGGCGAAGCGTATTCGTTCTTCGGACTGATCATCCTGGTTGTGTTGCTGCTCGCCAATTTCCTGCCTTTCAACTGGGTACGCATTACCATTTTTGTCATCCTGTGCCTGCCAATGATCAGTGCATTGCCCCAATTGGGTTTGCGGTTATTTTCGGCAGGTAAAGAGGTCGATATAGCTCAAAAACGATTCAACGGTACGTACTATTTTACGGACAAGCCCCGTCAGGAACTGGCCAAAGCAATTGCAGCCCACGATGTAGAACAGGTACGCAGTCAGTTACAGTCGCCGATCACTAACCTGAATGAACCCGGAACGGATCATGTTACGCTATTGGATTTTGCTGCTATGACTGCCGCTGCGCATACGGACGACTCCGTTTCGATTGCTATTCTTTCGACCCTGATGGACAAAGGCGCTACGCTGGAAACGACCGATGCACTTCACACCCCTGCCCATGTACGGATAAGCCGGGGATGCACCCCAACCCTGCTGGAGTGGTTGCTGAAAAAAGGTGCGAACCCCAATGCCCGTGACCCCGAAAACGAGTATGCCCCAATGCTCTTTTCGACCATGACTTCCTATACGGGGAATGCGACTGAGAAAGTAAAATTGCTTCTAACCTACGGAGCCGATCTAAACAGTTTGTATCCACCACAGGCCCGTAGCTGGCTGGCGGGGCATACGGCGCTTCAGGCGGCTGCCCGGCAGGAGTTTTGGGAGATTTGCCAGATTCTACTGGAGAAAGGAGCAGACCCTTTCCGGGAAGGACCTCAACAGTTTGTCTTTACCAAGTTTGTCGCGCATCAGGCCGCGCTCCATACGCAGATGGGCACACAAAACGAGTCGTTTACAGCTATGCAGCAGACATTACAGATCGTGATCGATCGGGCAAGAACGAAAAAATAGACGTTGACAATGAATCAGAAAGCGTTTCGGGAGGCTGTGGGCCGTAAGGCGATTCGGATGAAAGTAGGTGGGTTTCGACCTGTCGATCAACCGGAGGCATCGTGGTTTGGGAAGGTGTTGCTGGCTGGGGCTAATGAGCAATGGCCTGTATCAAATGGGAAACCCATGCGGGCACTTTGCCAGATTAACCTACAGGTGTTCCCGTTTAAGCCAGAGCTGGTACAGGACCTGGCGTTTATAACCTTGTTTATCGACGCGAACGACATTCCTGATCCAGCCGATAAAAATGGCACCTCCTGGTGCCTGAGAACCTATAAAACGCTTACTGAGTTGGTGCCGCTTCCGCAACTTGCCGACTCGTCAGGTATCAAACCGTTTCAAATGATGCCCGAAGTCATTGATGCCGACTATCCAATGCTGGACGACTGCCCAGTTCCGATTCCGGCACGACTGGATGAAGATGAGTACCCAGAGCGGTTTCCCAATGCAGAAGGTATTAAGATTGGCGGATGGCCTACACTAGTCCAAAGCGAAATTTTCTGGGAAGTCAGTACGCCGTTGAATCCGCAGTTTGCCTTTCAGATCGACAGCGTAGAAAAAGCTCATTGGCAATGGGGCGATCATGGAGTCGCGTATTTTGGCCGAAGCCTGGAAAATAGCGACGACTGGTCGTTTTCGTGGCAGTGTCTTTAAAACGGTAGAGGTTGGCCATCGCGTGAATTACTCGCGCATCGGCCAACCTCTACCACTACCTGCGAAACCTGAAACAAAAATTAATACCCGATAACGCTACCCGACGTGGACTCATTGGATAGACCAGTCATGCCACGGTTCGAATCGGCATACCGGGTGCCATCCGGGTTGACGATGCTGTCGCTGGTATTGTCCCGGTCCGAATAATTCATAGAGGAGTTCATATCCGACGAATCCCCGTTCGATTCCCCTGCCGCCCGGTTGTTGACAAACGATTCAGCTAAAGTGGTTAATTTCTTATCGGCATTCTTCTCTTCATCCAACGTTTGCTGGAGCAGACGAGCCGCTTCATGATAGCCCAGCACCTGGGCAAAGGTTACGGCCGAGCCATACGATGCAATTTCGTGGTGCTCGATCTTCTGACCGGCAATGATCAATCCGGCATCGCGGGTCAATGAACCTGAATCCGTATTGGAAACAACGCGCTGGGCATCGTCGACTAGGCCATCAATAGCATCGCAGGTGCCTTCGTCAGCATCAATGCCTATGCTGCTGAACACCTGCTCCAGTCGGGCCACCTGATTGCGGGTTTCCTGTTGGTGTTGTAGAAAAGCATTCCGTACTTCATCGGTTGATGAAGCATCTGCCTGCTCGCCCAGAGCATTGACAGCTTGCTTCTCGGCATAATAAATGTCTTTTAGTTCCGTAATAAACAGACTTTTAAGTCCTTCCTGCGTGTCGGTGTCCGTTCCTCCAAAAAAGTTAGCGATGCTTTCTCCAAATGTTGCCATGATTCTAATGGTTTTGTGATTAGCGATTGTTTTTCCTCTATTTATGCCAATTTCAGGCCAACTGCTGACAGTCTGAGTGTTATCTTTTTTAGAGAAAAACTAGTGTTTCTGTTTTTCTACAGAATAAGTAGATTATATCCACACCAGCCGCTTGCCGTTGGTTTGGATTATGGCTGTTATCAAATCATTACCGTTTTACGGTTGAAACGGGTTTACCGCTAGTTCACTTCCTCCTTTTGCCATTCTGCCCGGGTTCGGCATGGTCTAGCCAACGACGAAGCTCAATTTTGCATTACCAGATCGGGCACTCAAGGACTTGCTCTGGTAAATCGAACCGATAAACAACAAATCAATGAAACGGCTATTTAAAAAACTCATCACTAAATCCGTACGCCCGGCAAAGCGTCGGTTTTTTCAGGCACGCCAACAAGCCTGGTGGGGACACGAATGAGTCCCGCCAGGTCAATTCAAAACAGGAGTGGACGATTGGTATGGTTTATATGCGTGAGCGGAATAATCAGCCAGGTACTGTAATTAGTTAAGCAACTGAGTGATGAGAGTATGACCAGCTTAGTCTTTATAGATTGTGGGCTTTCGTAAGTCCTCTATATGGCGAGCTTTCAGATTACGATCATTATGATAAAATACCTGTTTTTTACCCTGTTTATGTTGCCAGGGTATCTGGTTTTCGGGCAGCTTTCTGTCCAGGATCTCACCTGCGAATACCTGGTTAACCCGTCCGTTGTGGATGAGACACAGCCTCGGCTTTCCTGGATCAATACGGCTTCAGTCAATCAGCGAGGGCAAGGCCAGACAGCCTATCAGATAAAAGTGGCGACAAGTCCAGCTGGTTTACAACACCCTGACCTGTGGGACAGTGGCAAGCTAACCAGCGATGCCTCCAGCCGGGTTTGGTATGCAGGGAAGGCGCTCCAGTCGCGGCAAAGTTGCTACTGGCAGGTACGTGTCTGGGACAAAGACAATAAACCCTCGTCCTGGAGTAAGGTGGCTAGCTGGCACATGGGCTTATTAGCCAAAAGCGATTGGAAAGCGGAGTGGATTGGTGCTCCCTGGCAGGGCGAAGAAGCGATTCCGAAGCCCAAAGGTGGACCCGCCGAACGGACGAAAATTCTGCCACCACCCGCTCCTCTGTTACGAAAAGCATTTACGACCACGAAGAAGATTAAGCGGGCAGTTGTGTACACAACGGGGCTGGGATATTTTGAATTTTACGTCAATGGACAAAAAGCTTCTGACGATTATCTGGTACCCAACCAGACTAACTATGGCAAGCGGCCTCAACTACCCGAAGCTCTGATTTCGCTACCCGATGAATTTCGGGCGTATCAGGTCATGTATCTGGCATATGACATTACTGCCCGACTCCGTGCGGGCAAGAACATGATCGGTGCTATTCTGGGGAATGGATTTTACAATGATCCCAAATTCTGGACGGCGTCGTATGGCTCTCCTCGATTCATTGCCCAACTCCACCTGACGTACGACGATGGCACCGAAGCGGTCATTGTATCGGATAAAAGCTGGAAAGCGGCTAAATCGGCTATTATCTCCGATCTGGTCTACGACGGTGAAATCTACGATGCCCGACAGGAACAACCCGACTGGTGTATGCCTTCGTATGATGATTCCAAATGGGAGTCGGTAGTTAATCGAAAAGCTCCCTATGGCGAGTTGGTGGCGCATACGGCTCCGGTGGATAAAATCACCAACGTGTATCAGCCCGTGAGCGTTGAAAAACTGGCCAATGGCAACTACAAAGTCATGTTTCCCGAAGAGATTTCGGGCTGGGTGCGGCTGAAAAATGTAACCGGTCCGGCGGGGCATACGATCAAAATGACCTTTAATGCCAACCAGTATTCGGGCGAAAATACGTACACCTTTAGCGGAAAGAAAGGTGAATCCTATGCTCCCCGCTTCAACTGGTTTGTGTTTAGCGGGGTAGAGATTAGCAACTGGCCGGGCGAACTGAAAGCGGAGAACATACAGGCCGAAGCGGTCAATACCGCCGTGACCGAGTCGGCTGTTTTTGAGACGTCGAATCAACTTTTCAATCAGATCAATACAATCTGGAAACGGTCGCAACTGGACAATATGCACGGAGGTATTGCTTCCGACTGTCCGCACCGGGAGCGTTCGGCCTATACGGGCGATGCACAGGTAGCCTGCCAGACGGTGATGCACAACTTCGATGTCAGGGCGTTCTATACCAAATGGATGCGGGATATTGTGAGCGCTCAGATTCCGGCGACGGGTTACGTACCGAATGGGGCTCCCTGGCAGCCGGGTTGTGGGGGAGGGGTAGCCTGGGGAGCGGCTGTGCAAATCATTCCCTGGGAGTTTTACCAGCAATACGGCGACAAAGACATGCTTGAACGAAGCTACGAAGGCATGTTAGGCTATATCCGGTATATGCAAACCTGGGTAAATGCTGAAGGGATCATGCATTCGCAGCGGACAGGCAAGGACGGCAAACCGCTTCAATGGTGGAATTTAGGTGAATGGGCTGGGCTCAAGACGATGCCGCCGAACGAACTGGTCCACACCTTTTATTTCTGGCTCTGTTCGGATATTACGGCCAAAACGGCGGCTGTTTTAGGTAAAACCGCCGAAGCAGCAACCTACAAAGCGCTAGCTGATAAAACCAGAGAAACCTTCCTGACAACTTTTTACGATCAGCAAAATGGCACTTTTGGTAAGTACGGAGCCAACATCTTTGCGCTGAAAATGGGTGTAAGGCCAGACCAATACCCGAGAGTGATTCAGGCATTGAAGAATGACATTGCCGAAGCGGGTGGGCATCTGGATACGGGTATTTTTGGCACGAGGTACTTCTTTGAGGTGCTGGCTGACAATGGGTTACAAGCCCTTGCCTATGAAGCTATGAACAAAACGACTGAACCTAGTTTTGGGCACTGGATCGCGCTGGGAAGTACTACCACCCGGGAAGAGTGGGATACGACCGGATCACACAATCACCCGATGTTTGGCGGTGGAATAAGCTGGTTCTACACCCGGCTGGCTGGCCTTCGATCTGATGATACCCAAACTGGTTACCGGCAGCTTATCGTCAAGCCCATGCCCGTTGCCGACCTGACGAGTGCCAAATACCTTACCGAAACACCGTATGGGAAAGCCGGAGTTGACTGGCGAAAAGGGACGTCCTTTACCATGACAGTCACGGTACCTGTTGGCAGTACGGCTAAAGTTTACATTCCGGCTGAAAAGGACCAAAAAATTACAGAAAGCAATCGGCCAATTCAGAATCGCGCTGATCTTAAATTGCTTACTGATGAGCCCGGTTATCAGGTTGTGAATGTTGGCAGTGGCCGGTATACGTTTACTGTGCAGTAAGATAGGACGGCCTATAGCCTACAAATCCTGTATTTCTTTAAGCGGTTTCCATACCTGGCTGGATTTGGGTACTGGATCGCCCGAGCAGACCCGGCATAGATACATGAGTTCCATCGACCAGCCCCTATCCACCTTGCCCAGCGTAAGCGTGATCTGGGTTCGGGGCGTCAGCCAGTTGACGGTCTGAAGTTCGTCTACCCGTTTGGTTTTTCCGGGGCCATATTTTTCGCGGAGCAAACCTTCCAACTCATTCGATGCGGCTGTCACGTCGGCTTCGGTGATCCCAGCGGTCGTGTAGTAATAGTAGGAGGCTGACAGCAGCGAATCGCCATTGAACGCATATTCCAGACCCATTTTTCGGTTGATGAGAGGTACTCGGGCATACACCAGTTTATCAGCTTTTGATGATGTCAGTTTTTCTTTCTCCGCTTCTTTTACCTGTTTGGGTGAGAAGCCCCAGCGTACCTGACGAATATCAGATGATTGTTGAGCAAGTAAAGAATGGCTGATTATCAGGGATAACAGTACATAGAACAGACGCGAATAAGTTTTCGACATCGGAAATAAGATCGGCTTATGCATGAATGATGGTCTTCAAACCAAGTTGATTATCATGTAAAACCGTAGGCCAGCAATACTGTTTTGAGCTACTCTATTACGATATACATTAGGTTGTTTTCTGTCATCCCGACGCCGGAGCGGGGATCTTCGGAGACGGCATAAAAGTAATCTCCGAAGATCCCCGCTCCGGCGTCGGGATGACAGAAAACCCCTTGTAGCATTCCCTAAACTATTTACGCTTGAGTACTTACACATTGAGCAAGTAGTTCAGGCGAGTTGGTTTTCGGTGGCTGAGCGGATAGTCTGCGGAAGTGAATAGAGCTTCTCGTAGTACTCAGTTGCCATTCGGTCGGCGTCGAAATAGGGCAGTATGTCGTGCAGGCTGTTTTTCATGAGCAGAAGCCACTGGTCTGGTTGTTCGTAGTACATCGGTAAAATAACCGTTTCCAGTAGCGTATACAGATTTTCAGCGTCGAAGTCGTCCTGTTGATGAGGAGGCCATACCAGCTTGGCTTCGGGCAGGACAAAGCTGTTTATCCCGTTTTGGGCAAATTCAGGAATCCAGCCGTCGTTGGTTGAACAGTTGATGGCTCCGTTCATGGCGGCTGTCATGCCGCTGGTTCCCGATGCTTCACGGGTTAGACGGGGTGTATTGAGCCAAACATCAGCTCCCTGTTTGAGCAGTTTCGACAAATGCATTTCATAGCCTACCAGCACCGAACAGTTGGGGTATTGCTTTGATAGATGCACCAACCGATCAAATGTGCTGATACTGGCGTAATCGAATGGATATGGCTTACCGGCCCAAATGATCTGTATGGGGTATTTCGGGTTATTCAGCAAACGTTCGAAGCGGGCAGGGTCTGTCAGGAGAAGGTCGGCTCGTTTATAGCCCGCAAACCGGCGGGCCCAGACGATGGTAAATACGTTCGGATCGAACAGGTCGCCGGTTTGATTCGCAATCAGATCGAACAGGGCCAATTTGTTCGACCGTTTTCGGGAAACCAGGGTGGTATCATCGTTGGCATTGGCGGCCGTATCCAGTACCGGATCGCCCCAGAACTGATGATTTTGGGCATTGGTGATGGAAATGATTGGGCAAATGCCTGGATTAGCCTGCCACATTTGCTGACTCACTTCCTGATGTCGTTTGGATACGGCATTCGCACGTCCAGCCAGTCGGAGGGAGCCTAACGCCCAGTTGAACTGCTCATCATAAATGCCCGTAGTCCGCTGGACATCTTCCAGTGGGAGTCCGTCAAAAAATCCCATTCGGTCTAGCAATCGATTATCACTGCGTGGGTTTCCGGCTTCTTCGGGCGTGTGCGTCGTAAATACCAATCGTTCCCGAACGGCTTCAGGAGTGCCTAATTGCCGGAGGAGATAAAACGCCAGGGGCAACGGGTGACTTTCGTTCATGTGGTACATGTCGGGTACGATCTGAAGCTGTTCCAGAAGCTTAGCGCCCCCAATACCGAGCAAAATACTCGATGCAATACGGGTTTCGGGATTCGGGTCGTAGAGTCGATGGCAGATCGTTTGGGCCAGATAATCGTTTTCGGGCAGATCGGTGGAAAGAAAATACGTTGGTACGGTGCCGAATACGGTTGGCGGCAGATAATAAGCCGTTACCCAGACCGAAGCCTGATTGATCCGGATCTGAAACCGCAGATTGGTCGGCTGAAGAAAGCTGTAGTGCTTTTCCATGAACAGTACATCCATCGTCTGATCGGCCTTTCGGACCTGATCGTAATAGCCGTATTTCCACAGAATGCCTACGGCCGCCATCGGTTGGTGAAGTGCATAGGCACTACGCATATGCGAACCGGCCAGAAAGCCCAGACCACCCGAATACGTTTTCAGGTATTGGGCAAAGGCATATTCCATTGAAAAGTAAGCCACGAAGGGTGTACGCTCAGCGGGCGTCGAGGGGATAGAATCCATAAAGTCAGGTTGATGAGTCGCCATTTCTAGCCCGAAGGTCGGTAATCATCCTGTGCAGCGGGCTGAAGCCAAACAGCCGGAAAGCTGATTCTTATCAGACGATTGACTACAAACAGCTATTGCGTTGAGTGTGGTCATAGGGGCCAGCGCTTTCGATGTAGAGTTTTACTGAACGAACGTAGCCTACACCGAAGCCATTAATGCATACTGACTATCAGAAAATATCGTCTCAACTACTGGTGCTGAACAGTGGTTCATCGAGTATAAAGTTTGCTGTTTATAATCTGGATGAGCACCGAATTGCATCCGGAAAACTGACGCGCATTGGGCAGAATCAGGGCCTATTTGAACGAACTGGCTTGCTGCATACCCAAACTAGTCCGTTAGCCTTGCCCGATCACGCTGCTGCGCTGAACACGTTATTCAACTGGCTCCATCAGCAGGGAAACCTGAAAATCGAAGCCGTTGGGCACCGCATCGTGCATGGAGGAGAACACTATTGGGCACCGCAACAGGTGACCCCCCAACTTCTGGCCGATCTACGTTTGCTGGTACCGCTGGCTCCCGATCATCTACCTGCTGAAATCAGCCTGATCGAAGCGGTGGCCGAAAGGTATCCCCAGTTGCCGCAAGTAGTGTGCTTCGATACGGCTTTTCATCACACCATACCTGCCGTGGCTCGCCGATTGCCTTTGCCTCGTCAGCTGGCCGAGGAAGGACTAGTGCGGTATGGATTTCATGGCCTATCGTACGAGTATGTACTGACTCGGTTAAATCAGGAAGCTGGAGCGCAAGTGGCAAACGGGCGCGTGTTGGTGGCTCATTTGGGAAATGGAGCCAGTATGGCAGCTGTTCTTAATGGAAAAAGCCTGGATACAACGATGGGGTTTACACCCACTGGTGGCCTGATGATGGGAACCCGTACCGGCGATCTGGACCCCGGTGTACTGCTGTATCTGGTTAAACATCTGGGGATAAATGGTTCGGAATTAAGTCGTTTGCTGAACGATGAATCGGGTTTGCGTGGCGTGTCGGGCGTCAGTGCCGATATGCAGACGTTACTTCAGCAGGAATCTTCCCAACCGGCGGCAGCCGAAGCGATTGAGTTGTTCTGTTACCTGGCCTGTAAACAATTGGGAGCGCTGGTTACCGTGCTGAATGGGCTCGATACGCTTGTGTTTACAGGAGGTATTGGCGAGAATGCGCCAACTATTCGTGCCCGAATCTGTAATCGGCTAGGCTTTTTAGGGGTTGTTCTCGATCCCGATCGAAACCAGGCCAACGAAACTATTATCTCGCCCGACGGACATTGGCCCGTGGTTCGGGTGATACCTACCGATGAAGAGTTGATGATAGCCCGCCATACTCGACAGGTACTGCTATCAAGTAAATGAACAATGCATAATGTAATATGCATAAGCAGGGAATATCCATTATGCATTTTACATTATGCATTTTACATTATGCATTGTTCATTTAATTAATCCTTGCGTCGTCTGAGCAATCCACTGGCAATAAGCCCAAGCGCAAAGCCCAGCACCAAGGTACGCGTGTTCCATAGCGGCACATAGCGGCTCGATGTTGGTGTAACTTCAATAAAGCCTTTGGGCCGTACGGTCAATCCTCCTCCTAATCCTCCACCTTGACCTTCCTGGCGATCAGATCCGTCGGTTAGGGGTGTCTTGGGAGTTGTCTGCCCTGCACCGTATCCGCCCCCAAAGCCAACGATCACACTGGCAACGGGGATGATGGTTTTGTCGTTGGCTACAATTGGTTCTCCAAATACTTTCTGTACGGTGGCTCCTGTTAGCAAGCGATCCAGTACAGGCTGGAACAATGATTGTTGGGGTGGTAAGCTCATGATCTGATCAGTTTATTGGTCGGAAGTATGATGGAAGGCACCAATGCCAACCGTAAGCGTAACAAAGAAACCGTTGGTAGCATAGCGTGGCCGGTCGGTACCCAACAGATCGCCGGTGGTTTGCCAGCCGGTTGAGTAAGGGCTCATCTGGTAACCAGCCCGTAACCCCAGCAATACACCCCCATAGGTGTCATAGTCGCCAAACGTAGCTACTTTCCAGTCGGCACCCACGCCCAGTTGCACATTGATGTTTGGTAGCATAACCGATGATTCAGTTGTCGTAGTTCCCTGCAGCTGGCGCTGTGTCATGCCGACGACGGTACCACCGATACCTGCTAATGGATAAAGCCAGAAGCTGGGTTTGTCTACCACAATACGACCCACATAAAGGTAGCCTCCTCCGCAAAAGGGCTCGGCATAATAGGTTGAACTGCCAAAGCTGCGTCGGGCCATGCCGTAACCACCCGCGCCCAGAATGAGCTTGTCGAGTCGGGCGTATCCTTCGCCACCTACATAGACAAAGTCGTTTCCAGAAGTAGATGGCAATGACGGGCTGATCTGGGTCAGGGTACGCCCAATCTGATGGAGATTTGCATAACCGATTCTGAAAAAACCGGCACCGCCATATTGTTTGGCCGACTGGGCCAGCGCGGTAGAGCTTTCGACGAGCAGCAAGAGCGCTAGAACGAGCAGTAAAAAGAGGAAAAGTCGTTTCATGGTTGATACTCAGTACGTTTATGGAGTCAAAAGTAAATCGCTCCAATTCCGTTTTCCCTGAGGTGCGTCACGCGATGGGATGAAGTTGCTCAGATGGGTTCTGCGATAGGCAATGTTGATTTCCCATTGTCAGGGAATCAATGGACTCGAAATCCTCCTCCGCCGAAGCCCAACGTCAAATAAAAACAGGAAGGGGAGTAGCGGGTAGTAATAATAGGGTCGCTCAGGTCGCTATGCCATTCGGCAGAGGCTGTTGTTAGCCGGTACCCGATTTTCAGGCTAAGCATAGGACCGGCCTGTAAGGTTTTGTCGGGGGTCTTTCCGGACATCAGCCAGTCGAGCGTTAAGGCTAAATCCGTCGAAAACCCATCATGTGTATACGTTCGGAGGCTCCCGGCAGTGGGCTGGACGTTTATGTTAAACGAATTGATGCCGGGGCCCAGGCTTGGATACAGTTTGGTACGGTGATTTTGCCAGGCGATCCAGCCCATCCAAATGTGCGCATTGGAAGCCGATGATTCCACCATAGCCCCGCCCGTCGACGGTTCAAAATGTTTATTGGCTAGCGCCGATATGCCTGCTCCAACCAGCCAGCGATTGGATCGCCAATAAAGATCGCCACCAACGAGCAGGTATTGATTCGACGTGTTCGGGCTGACTCCCTGATTAAGCTGATGAATGGCAGCGCTGGCTCCTGGCCATTGACTGGAACCCAGATAAATAAATCCGGCTCCACCCTTCACCGACTGAGCCTGCGTCGTTGTAAAACGCAACAGAAACGTCAGTGCGATTAGGAATAGGAATGTAACAGAAGCCTTCATAGCCAGAAATGCGATTGGACGGATATAAAAGTACCCGGCAATTTCTGCCCAACTAATGAGAACGCTTAGGCTACAGCCTGATTTCCATCAACCTACCAATTGGCCCGGCGTAGTTTTTCGGGCTGCACCACCCGAATACTGCCTGATGAATTAATTTCAATTAGCCCATCCTGCTTGAATTCGCTGAGGGTTCGAATGAGCGATTCGGTAGCGGTTCCGGTCAGTGCCGCCAGATCGTCGCGAGAGAATTGGATGAGCGCGTCAGGTTGTTGATCGTGGAGTCGAAGCACGGTGTCGGCCACCCGACGGCGAAGGGAGCTATAGGCCATGCCGAGTAGCTGCTTTTCGCGTTCGCCAACTCGTCCGGCCAGTAATTTGATAAACTGCTGACTGACGGCAGGGCTGCTCGACACAAGTTGAAGAAAGTCTTCTTTCGGAATATAGAGCAGATCAGAATCTTCCAGCGTAATGGCCGAGTCGGTATACTCGCGGTTTTCCAGGAGGGCAAAATAGCCGAAAAACTCCCCCGCTGCATAAATACCCGTGATAAATTCCTTGCCGTCGGTGTTGTTTCGAACAGTCTTGACTTTACCTGATTTGACAAAGAACAACCGGGTTGGGTCGTCGCCTTCCGAATACACATACTGCTTTTTGCGAATACTGTGTGGTTTCCGGTCGACCGATAGGCTGTTCAGATTGCCAACGTTTTTCGCGTCGTCCAGAAATTGATTGAGCCCATCCTGCTTCAGGTCATAATCGGGCCGTAGATGCGTGAATCGGTTTAGTCGTCCTTCAATGGCACTGAGCAGCTCACTTTCTTCGAATGGCTTGGTCAGATAATCGTCGGCCCCCAGATCCATACCTTTCCGAAAGTCATTCCGTTCGGTTTTGGCGGTCAGAAAAATGAAGGGCACCCCCGAGAGCTGCGGATTTTTATTGAAAACCTGTAAAACACCATACCCATCGAGTACGGGCATCATGATGTCGCAGATGACCAGATCGGGTTTGGTTTCCAGGGCTATCTGAACGCCAATTTTGCCATTCGCAGCAGTGAGCACCTTATAACTGGCCAGTTCAAGGATTTCGGCCGTTGTTTCGCGAATGTCATCGTTATCTTCAATCAAGAGAATGGTTTTCATACGGTAAGCTGAAGGTTATGGTAGTGCCTTTATTCAATTCACTGTGCAGACTGATGGTGCCCTGCATCAGTTCGACATACCGGGCAACAATGTGTAGGCCAAGGCCTGTTCCTGACACATTCGTTGCGTTTTTAGCCCGGAAAAACTGTTCGAACAGATGCTGTTGATCGTCGGTAGCAATGCCAATGCCCTGATCGATCACGGTTATCGTTATGAGTTGTTCCGTACAATGGCTGATTATCTGTATTAAAGACCCTTCGCCCGAATATTTAATGGCGTTTGAGAGGAGGTTAACGATTATTTTACGCAGCAGCGATGGGTCCAGCCAGATGGAGGGAGGGCATTGAATGGCCGTTTCAACGGTTTGGCCCGTTTTGAGCAGGCTACTCATGTCATGGACAACCTCGTCGACAAGCAGAGGAAGGTTGACCAGAGCCGGATGGGCTGTAATTTTTCCTTCTTCAAGTCTGCCAACGGATAAAAACTCTTCCAGGATATCGTTCAGGTGTTTGACCGATGCCTGGATGCGATGCAGATGTTTCTGGCGTTTTTCCTGCTGGTCGGTGTTCGGGTATTTTTCAATCAGGGTGGTTGAATTCAGGACTGCCGTGAGTGGCGTACGAAATTCGTGGGAAGCCATCGACACGAAGCGGGATTTCAGTTCGCCCAGCTCACGCTCGGTCTTTAGGGCCTGTGCCAGTTCATCTTTCGACTGTTCCAGTTGTTCCAGCGTGTCCATCAGTGCCTGGGTCCGGTCGGCCACTTTCTGTTCGAGTTCAGTATTGAGTCGTTCCACATAGGCCTTCTGTTCCAGCAACTGCCGCTCAGCTTCCTTCTTAAACGTGATGTCTACGATGTAGGCTACTGCATACATCATATTGTCGAGCCGGAAGTAACCCAGGCTGATTTCAACCGGGAATAGCGAACCATCTTTCCGCTGGGCATACAGGTCCCGGTTGTGCCCCATGGGCCTGGCCTGCGGATTGGCATTGAACGAGTGCCGAAGTTTCTCGTGATACTGACTTACGCTTCGGGGCACGAGCTGCTCAATCGACAGGCCAAACAACTCGTCGTGCGCATAGCCAAACAGATGATCGGCCATGCGGTTGGTCGACACAATTTTTCCTTTTTCGTTGGAAACGATGATCCCAATAGTAGCATTGGTAAAAACAGCCTCGTAGCGTCTGACGCTTTGGTCCAGCTCTCGCTCCGTACGGTGCAGTCGATCCAGGTTGGCAATCCGAACCAATACCGTTTGTTCGTCCGAAAAAAGTTTGAGGGTAATTCGGCCCCAGAACGTTTCACCTGTATAGCGCTGAATCTCGGTTTCCTCTTCATAATGCCGTTCCTGCCTGAGCCGGGCGTTGGCATCGACCTGCTCCTGGTCCGAGAGGGGATGACTTCGAAAGGAAAGCTGCGACTGGGCCACCAGGGCTTGCTCGGAAGGGTACCCCAGCATCTGTATCCCTGCCTGATTGATACGGACGTAGTGATTCTGCCGGAAATCATACACACCCAGAAAGTCATTCTCCTGTTCGAACAGGACATTCAGCAGGGCATCAGCATCGACTCCATTGAACATATTGAATTCCCAGAGCAGTTTCTGGTTAAGGAAGCGTTATGGTAGAACAAATAACGCAAATGAAGTTTTGTTGATGCAACTTATTGACCAATAAAATTGAAGTAGGCCCATTATCGCGGAATGATTACGTATTGGAGCCTTTGTTTGGTATATAATAAATCTTCTCAATTGGGTCTGTAACTTATGAATCGCTTCTTCGTCTTATAAATGTTAGTTGATTACCTGATCGGAATCATTTTTTTGCCGCGCATTGGTCCTGATCTTCACACCAACTTTAATCGACTATGCCGATTTGGGAAACGAGATAAGTTTATGAATACAGGCCGCACGAAACGGTTAGTGCCCAATGCGACATTACCAGTCTTACTGACGTTTATTTCTGCCGATGATACTCCCTTTTCATCGGTGAGAGAGATGGTTAATGAATTGCAATATCAGCTTGATGGTAAAATCAGGGTTTTGAAAATAGAAGCAGCCGCTCATCCAGCCATCGTTCGTAGTTTCGGCCTGCAACGATTGCCCGCTTTTGTTCTGCTGTTACAGGGAACCGAACTTTGGCGGCAGGAAGGACTGCCCGATACCAATTTGCTGAATCTGCTGCCCAGGAATTTGCTACAGGCCTGAGCGCTCAGGCCGTTGCCGCCACCAGCGGTATCCTTCTGCCCATACTGTTGCTGCCGCTGAACATAGAACACATAATCCCCATTGGTTGAGCGTCAATGGGGCAAACTGCATCAATGAACGAAGTTCGGGAATCAGTAATGTGCTGATCAGCATAGTCAGTGTAAGCCCAATAACCGTCCATAAAACAGGGTTTGGTCGTTGGAACGCCGTCAGAAATGACTCTCGGTTCGACCGGCGAACCAGTGTTAACCAGATATTGCTTAAGACCAGATTGGTAAAAGTCAGCGTACGAACGGTTTCTGCCGGATAGCCCACGTGCATGGCCTGATAATAAACGCCAAGGGTCATAAACGCAATGGCTACCCCCTGAAGGATACTCAGGCTCATTTCTCCAGATGTCAGGAAGCTGGCCGTTGATGGCCGGGGAGGACGTTTCATCAACCCATCTTCGGCAGGTTCCTGTTCGAAGGCAATGGAGCAGGTGGGACCCATGATGAGTTCCAGCAGGATAACGTGAATGGGGTTCAGCAGGTTGATATATGTCCAGTTGGCGATCAGTGGCAGGGTAACTGTCAGGATGATGGGAATATGAATGGCGACGATATAGGAAATGGCGTTTTTGAGATTCTGATAAATCCGGCGACCCAGCGCAATCGCGTCGACCATGCTGCTCAGATCATCGTTTGCCAGAATGAGTGAAGCCGCCTGTTTGGCAAGTTCGGTTCCGCGCCGACCCATGGCTACCCCAATATGAGCGGCTTTTAGCGCCGGGCCGTCATTGACCCCATCGCCAGTCATGGCCACTACTTCCTTATTGGCCTTTAACGCTTCTACGACTCGAAGCTTTGCCTGGGGTAGCATACGGGCAAATACGCTGACGGTATTGACCGTTTCGCGAAGGTCATCATCCGACAAGGCCATCACCTGTTGTCCGGTCAGCCATGTCTGCCCGTTCGCCAGGCCAACCTGTCGGGCGATGGCAAGCGCCGTTTCGGGCGAATCGCCCGTAATCAGCTTGACCGCTATACCTGCCTGTTTGAATTGCTCAATGACCCAGCCTGCATTAGGCTTGGGCGGATTTTCGAAAGCAATTAACCCTTTAAACGACCACGAAAAGTCGTCCTGTCTGGCTGGATAAGTTGTTGTTGCCCAGTCGCTACCCGCAATTCCCAGCACCCGATATCCTTGTCTCGATAAAACACTGGCTTTTTCCAGAATCGTAGCCGCTTCTGCCTGATCTAGCCGACAAATTCGGACAATACGTTCAACGGCTCCTTTCCCGGCTATCTGCTCCCGGCCTGTTGCTGGATCATACACATGCGTCATCATGGGTGGCGTACCCGAAAGTGGATATTCATGCACCATTGGCCGCTGAACTGGATCGTCGGGCGAACGATAGTCCAGATAAGCCGTCAGGATAGCTTTTTCCATAGGGTCGAATGGTTCGGGTTCACTGGCCCATCGGGCATACGCCAGTACTTCCCAGCCCGTCGTTGTCAGGTGCATATCCGCATCAGGAGAAAGCGTTATGGTTTCTCCGGCGGCATAGATGCCAGTAAGGGTCATCCCTTCCTGGGTAATTGTCCCCGTCTTGTCGACGCAGATGACCGATGCCGAGCCTAAACTTTCGACTGTTTGCGGCTGTTTGGTCAGCACCCCCAGCCGCGCCATTCGAGCGGCCCCCAGCGCCATGAAACTGCTGAAGGCTACAGGAATTTCTTCGGGCAGGATGGTCATTGCCATGGTCAGGCCAAAGAGCAATGAGGTGACCCAGTCGCCGGAACGGGCGAAGTTGATGATACAAACCAGTAAAAAGGCTACCACTCCTACAACGGCCATCCGATTGACAAACTGGTGTATTTGTTGCTGTAAGGGTGTTTTTTCGAGGACTATGGATTGGAGCGAATGACCCAGTTGCCCCATTTCGGTATGTTGCCCGACCGCTGTAATCCACAGAAACACCCGGCCCGACGTGAGTACGGTACCGCTAAATAGCGAGGTGCCGGCTTCGATCTTGGCAATCGGTATCGATTCGCCAGTGAGCATGGATTCATCGACTGAACAGTCGTTGGCCTGCAGCAGACGCCCATCGGCCGGAACAGTTTGCCCTTCGGTCAATAGCACAATGTCATCTACGACTAACTCTTCGGTGGGGAGATCGACAAGCTGGCCATTGCGCATCGCCTGAACAGTGGGTTGGGTTAGCTGACGAAGGGCTTTCAGGGCGGTATCGCTGCGGATGGATTCAAACACCGATAACCCCGCCACCAGCAGCATAGCGATACCAAGCACAATGCCTTCGTGCCATTCGCCCAGAAAAATGTAGATGGCACAGGCCCCAGCCAGTAAGCCAAACATAGGCTCCGTGACAATGTCGATCAGAAGTTGCCAGCGATTTTCCTGCGCAGGTAATGCATTGGCCCCGTTACGAGTTCGTGATGCTTCGGCTTCGGCGGTCGTTAATCCGGTCAGGTTAGCAATGGGTTCGAGTGTTGAGGAGGGCATGGTACACCGACTGAAAATTGAGTTTATCAAAGTTGATTCCGTCAGTAGTTGAATCAACTGACATTTGATGGGTAAGTGACTGATTCTCCTCACTCCCGATCGACGCACTGGCCAGACTGATGAAAGTCATTAGGATGCCTAATGCCCATCAGACTACTACCGACGGCCAATCAACAACTTTGCTGATGGTACTATGTCCGTGTTTGCTTTTTCCCAATACCAATGAACCAGACAATTTCACTCCCAACTGTCGAGCCTAGTCCGCAGCGATTAGCGAACGTACATCGTTACTGGCAGGCTACCAATTACCTTGGTGCCGCTCAGCTCTACCTGCGTGATAACTTTCTGCTGGAACGTCCGCTGAAAGCGTCCGACATTAAACCGCGTTTGTTAGGGCACTGGGGAACACAACCTGGGTTGAACCTCGTCTACGCGCACCTGAATCGGTTGGTTCAGGATACCGATGCGCAGGTACTCATGGTGGTTGGGCCCGGTCATGGGGCTCCGGCCATTCTGGCAAATCTGTATCTGGAAGGCACAATGGGTGAGTTTTATCCTGAGTTTACGGTTGGTCTGGACGGAATGAGTGAGCTGATTCGTCAGTTTTCCTGGCCGTACGGATTGCCGAGCCATCTGGTGCCGGGTACACCGGGGCAAATTCAGGAAGGGGGCGAACTGGGATATTGCCTGTCGCACGCATTTGGGGCAGCACTGGATAATCCTGATCTGCTGGTAGCTTGTGTGGTAGGAGATGGCGAAGCCGAAACCGGACCACTGGCAGCCGCCTGGCATTCGAACAAATACCTGAACCCCGCAACCTCGGGAGCCGTACTGCCTATTCTGCACGTAAACGGCTATAAACTGTCGGGGCCGACGATCTACGGGCGAATGAGCCAGACTGAGTTGACCAATTTGTTTACAGGCTACGGTTATCAGGTTCGGTTTGTCGGGGGTAGTGATCCTATGCAGGTTCATGCGGCTATGTGGCAGGCTACGAACTGGGCTTACGAAGAAATACAGACGATACAGCAACGGGCACGTATGGGACTGATGACGGGTGTACCTGCCTGGCCGATGATCATTTTGCAAACGCCCAAAGGCTGGACCTGCCCACTGACCGTTGACGGTAAACCCATTGAAAATACATCACACGCTCACCAGTTACCGGTTGCCGATCCGGCTGGACAGCCTGCCCAACTGCCTGTTCTGGAAGGTTGGCTTCGAAGCTATCGCCCGCAGGATCTGTTCGATACAATGGGTCGTCCGTTTACGAATGTTGTCGCTATATGCCCAACGGGTGACCGGCGTATTGGTATGAATCCTCACGCCAACGGAGGTCAACAATTAGTTCCGCTGCAACTGCCCGATTATGCGTCGTATGCCGTGTCGGTGCCGTCGCCAGGAGCCGCAATGGCAGAAGGAACAAATACGCTGGCACTGTATCTGCGCGATGTTTTCTGCCTGAATGAACCAGCCCGAAACTTTCGGATTGTATGCCCCGACGAAACCACCTCGAACCGAATGGCACCCCTTTTTCAGGCGACGCAGCGAGCCTGGATGGGCCCCATGGTCGAAACAGACGAGTTTCTATCGCCCGATGGCCGGGTCATGGAAATTCTGAGCGAACATACCTGCGAAGGCTGGCTGGAAGGGTACCTGCTCACGGGACGGCACGGACTATTCGGATGCTACGAAGCGTTTATCCCCCTGGTCGATTCAATGCTGAACCAGTATGCAAAATGGCTGAAGGTAAGCAAGGAAACCCCCTGGCGTAAACCGTTGGCGTCGCTCAACTACCTGCTGACCTCACACGTCTGGCGGCAGGATCATAACGGCTATACCCACCAGGCACCGGGTTTTATCAACTCGGTCGTCGAAAAGAAAAGCGACGTGGCACGAGTGTATCTGCCACCGGACGCCAACTGTCTTCTGTCGGTAGCCGACCATTGCCTCCGAAGCCGTGACTATATCAATCTGATTGTGGCCTCTAAGGCAAAGCAGGCGCAATGGCTGACCATCGACGAAGGCCGCGCCCATTGCAGCCGGGGTATGTCGGACTGGGAGTGGGCTGGCAATGCCAACGGGCACCAACCCGATGTCGTGCTGGCCTGTGCGGGCGACGTGCCGACGAATGAAACGGTAGCGGCAGCCGCTATTTTAGCCGAACACTTGCCCGAATTGCGGGTTCGGGTGGTTAATGTGGTTGATTTATTGACGATTCAGGCACCAGAACGGCATCCGCACGGATTCCCTGAAGCCGCTTTCGTTCAGCTATTTACGGAAAGCAGGCCGGTTGTTTTTGCCTTTCACGGATATCCCACACTCATCCATGAACTGTTGCATCATCGGACCAATCCGACCCGGTTTCATGTACGTGGCTATATGGAGGAGGGACGCACGACAACCCCCTTCGATATGCTGGTGCTAAACAACATGAGTCGGTATCAACTGGTACTGGCTGCGCTGGAACATACCAGCAAACGGCCTGGTGTTCAGAAGGTAGCGGATTGGTGTTACGACAAGCTGGAGCAGCATAAAGCCTATATCTGTCGGGAGGGGCTGGATATGCCTGAAGTAAGAAGCTGACCATTAATCATTTAATTTTTTTGCTATAAGTAGCTCAGTGAAAGTGCATTAGATTATTTTTTGTCATGCTGGCGAAGGAAGCAACTTCGGAGATGACCTCTTCCATGGTCTGTGTCCTCACAGACCGTCTGTGCGCCAGCCTGGTTTGCCTTCGGACGAACGGTCTGTGAGGACACAGACCGTGGATTAATGCTAGTAAACTTGGTTTATACTGTACTGAATCGTTTTTATGAAAACTATCCTGTTAGCTACTGATTTTTCGAATCATGAATTTTGGGCGGCTGATTATGCCTGTCAACTGGCTCATCAGCTCCGTACACACTTGGCTATTGTTCATGCCTATACACCCGTTACGCTGGCTCAACTGCATGGTTCTGTCGCTTCGACAACCGATCAGGAGCGTTTTCGGGCCATTAGCCAGCTTAGCCATATGCGTACTCGGATGATCAGTGCTACCAAAGGCGCTATTGATGTGTCGATTACGGCGTTTCCGGGTGATCCTGAAATGGCCATAAATGCTGAATTGACGCGGTTAAAACCCGATTTGCTGGTGATGGGATTGGCGGGCGAAAATCCCGAACGGGCGCGGAAAGAGGGGAGCCTGGCTACCAAACTCATCCCGCAAACACAGGTGCCGATGCTGCTGGTTCCGCCGGGAGCACGCTATCAGGCTGTGCAGACGATCGTTCTGGCGGTTGATCTGTCGGAGCCGGTCGATGCGCTGGCACTGGCCAATGCCAGGCGATTTGCTCAACTTTTCGGGGCCACGCTGGATATTGTCTGTATGGACGATGAACCCGACGAATACGTCCAGAAAGCTGCCGAAGGTATCCGAAAACTACTGGCCGATCAGCCGCATACCTTTAGCTTTTTGCCAGGCAACGATCTGAGTATTGTGCTGGAAGACTTCCGTATCGATCATAAAGCCGACCTGATCATGATGCTGCCTAAGCCACATACCTGTTTCCAGACATTTTTGATGGAAAGTAATACGCAGCATGTGGCACGTCAGAGTGCAGTTCCGGTATTGGCTGCTGTATAAGCGGGTCGATCGGACCGTACCGACAGACGAAAATCAGTAAAGCGACTGACGAAAATCATAGGGTGGCCCTGGCCGGGGAAAGAACTTTACTGATTAATCTATAATCGGTTGCTCGGTTATGAACATTGCTTTTTTCAGTGCGTTTTCCTTTGAAATACCCTGGTTTGAGTCGGGGACAGGTCATCAGATTACATTCATCGACAAACCGCTGACGCTGGAAACCGTAGCGTTAGCAAAAGGTCATCAGGCCGTTTGCGCGTTTGTCAACGATGACCTGAGTCGACCGGTTTTGCTGCTGCTGAAAAAGCTGGGTGTGTCGGTCGTTGGGATGCGATGTGCGGGTTTGGACAATGTCGATCAGCAGGCTATGGACGAACTGGGCATGACCTTGCTGACGATTCCTGGTCTTTCTCCCTATGCGGTAGCCGAACAGGCAGCCGCCCTGGTGCTCGGGCTTGTCCGTCACCTGCCCGAAGCGCACGAACGGATTCAACTGGGTAATTTCGCTATTGATGGGCTGGTGGGCACTGAATTGCATGGCAAAACCGTCGGGATCATTGGCGTTGGGCGAATTGGCCGGGCCTTTGCCCGAATTATGCAGGGGTTCGGGTGTAAAGTAATTGCCTATGACCTTCATCGGGACCCTGCTCTTGTGGAAACGGGCATTCAGTATGTGTGGCTGTCCGATCTGTTACAGCAGGCTGATATTGTCTCGCTGCATTGCACACTCACCCCACTGACCGAGTACCTGATTAATGACTATACGCTGGCGGCCCTTAAACCGACGGCTATTTTAGTGAATACGGCACGTGGGCGTATCGTCGACACGGCAGCCGTTCTGAAGGCGCTGGATACTGAGCAATTGGCTGGTTATGGGGCTGATGTTTACGAGCGGGAGCGGCCTTATTTTCATTACGATTATTCGGACAGGCATGTTGAAGATGCGTTGCTGAATCGCCTTCGTCATCATCCGAAAGTCCTGTTAACGGCGCACCAGGGATTTCTGACCGGAGAGGCTCTTCAGCAGACGGCTCAACAGTTGCTTCATCAGTTTTCCTTTTATGAAAACCAGAGAATTATCCATGTTCCCCGTGTATCAGTATGCTAACCATCATGTCGTATGAAATCGGTATATCGGCTTTCGAAAACTATCTGTCTGAGTCTGCTGGCGTTCCTGCCCTGGTCATGTGATGACCACCGAATACCACCCTCCTCTGCTTTACTGACAGGGTGTAAAACCGGCTGGGTAACCGTTGATCAAACCTACCACGGCTCATCCATTGGCGGACTCGCGCCCGACTGTTACCGTATCCAGTTTGGCCAGGATGGTCAGCTCACGGTCGATCGGTCAAGGTGCGTCGGTCAGGATACCTCACCCTTGGTATTGGGTAACTGGTCCAGTACTGACACACAAATTTTGTTGCCCAGCCGGCCCTGGAATGCCTATGGTACATCAACCAACCAGCTCTCCGAAATTACCGCCACAACGTTACGATTTGGTTACCGGGGAGGGCCGGATCATATCGAAGAAGTATGGTCGTGCCGGTAGTGTATTGTCAGGAAAAGATACATTTAAAAAACGCGGTGACACGTTGCTGGTGGCCTGACGATCAGCTAGTTGTAGTTTAGGTTCGACACAGATAAACACATGATGTATTTCAGGTGTAATGCTGATTAGGGTCAGGGAAGGAGCGAATGAGGAAGGCTAATTTTGGATAGTTCAAATCCGAAATAAATCAACCTTCCTGCAACATGAACTGTCGTCTGCACCCCCTGCTCTTATTCACCGTCAGCTTCGCCCTGCTGTGTATTCAATCGGTATTCGCCAAGCCAACCTGGACCTTTAGTGTTGTCGTAGCCGTTGAAAAACAAACTGCCGACTATTATCAGAACATGCTCTCGAAGTCGATCGAGCAGATTGTAAAGGACCAGATGGCGACGGTGAACGCCAATTTTAATAGCTCTCCGAACTTCAATGGCATCTATGACTTCCGGGTCGACTCGATCTATGTGTTCGATGGCTATGCTCCGACGGAAGTTTTTCGACCGCACCCGCATTTTACCTATGCTGTAGTGATCGATGGAAAGTTTACCAGTAATTCCCAGGGAGGAGGCTGGTTAGGAAATAATCAGGTTATTTACCACAAATGGGACTGGAGCTCGAATTTCGACAGCGGGCCGTTTGGGTCGGGTGCAACCGATGGGCTAACCCACGAGTTTGGCCATGCGCGGGGTGGGGTCGATATTTATGGAATGCGGGTGGAAGGGTCTAATAATCCTGTCAGTGGGGAGACGTTTGAGCCGGTTAACTCCATCATGAATTTCCCCTACGGCAACATTGTCTGGGACGAATATACCACCAACCTGCTGAACTCCACCGCTGGTGACCCTATTGTCGGGAATAGCTGGATTCTTGATCCTTTTCCGGGTTCTATCGGTATTAAAACGGTCGATTACCTGGGGCAGCCATTGGGCAATGTGAAGCTGGACGTGTTTCCCGTTAATTGGTTTTCGTATTCGGTGGCATCTGCGCCGGTGACGACCACTATGTCTCAAATGGATGGGTCATATACGTTTTCACCAAACCCATTCCAGCCTGGTTCGACCGGCTATCCATGGTTGATGCGGTATAGCAATTTTCTCATCAAAGCGACGTATAACGCTACTGTCGTTTATAAATGGATGCCTTTATACGATGTGCAGAACGCCTATTTTCGAAACGGTGCCAATTCGGCATACACCGCCGAGGTTGCTTTTCCGGCCAGTACACCCATGCTGAAGCTGACGGGTGTAAGTGCAACCACCGTTTGCTCGCCGACTACCATTTCGGTTTCGTTTACGGCCAGCGGATCGTTTCCGTCGGACAATACATTCAACCTGAACCTGATTGACAACTTTAATAGTACAACCACAATAGGCAGCATTACGAGTACATCGGCAACAGCTATATCGGGTACTATTCCAGCTGGAATAAGGACAGGGGCTCATTCGTACTCGTTGGTTATCGTTAGCACCAACCCGGAGATTCGTACCAGTACCTATCCCATCACGATCAACAGTACGCCTATTGCCCCCGTTGCAGAGCCACTTTATTTATGCCAGTATAGTACGGCTGAGCCCTTGCAGGCAACTGGCCCCAATTTGCTCTGGTACACAAACCCTTCCGGTGGTACAGGGTCGCCTACAGCTCCAATTCCCAACACCAGTCAGCCGACATTGCTGATGTACTTTGTTTCCAAAACGCTTAATGGCTGCGAAAGTGCAAGGACTATGCTGATGGTAACTATCTATGCCGCTCCGAATGCTACGCTGACCCAAAATGGTCCACTAACGACCAGCCAGACCAGCGCTACCCTTACGGCCAGTGGTGGCTATTTATATGCGTTTAGCGGACCCGGTATTCTAAGTCAGGACACTGGTACAGGACAGGCCGTCGTGAATGCATCGGGAACCTATTCCGTAACGGTAACAGCTAAGGGAGGCTGTACGAATACAGCGAGTGTCGCGCTGGCTGGAACGGATTTAAGTCCAACCCTGGTGCTTCCTCAATCAAACTTTGGGGCTGTAGGTGCCGACCGGGTACGCAATTTTGTGGTCAATATTTATGAAGTGACCGGTTTGCCAACGGCGGTTGGGCAGGCAACGATCACGATTACAGTACCAACGGGCTATACGATTTCGTTCGATAGCGACCAAACCAGTATCGAGGTGAGTGGGGCAGAAGGAGAGCCGGTATCTGTCGATAATCCACGCTGGCAGGTTTCCAATGAGATAGCGGGGCAGCAACTCACCTTGACGATGAAGTCCGGTGAACGAATTACTGGCGCTGGTCAGTCGGTGGTAGGGTTTCAGATTGTGCGAACGACTGCCAATTCGGGTAGCGTGTCAAGCATTACTGTGAACGTGACCGACGACGCCAGCAAAGCCTATGATGGTAACCCAGCCAATAACGTGTATGCCCGTATTATCAGTGGGTTGTGATTGTTTCTGAATATGACTATCGACTTACCACAGCGATCGCTATTGCTGGTGTCAGGTATGGCTGCTGTCGTTCTCTATGTATTGCATATCGTGCTAGGGGGGATTTTATGGTCCTCGTACAGCCAGTTGCAGCAACCTATTAGCGATTTGACGGCCAGTGGAGCGCCAAACAGAGGACTATTACTAGGCTTAACTACTGGCTACGGACTTCTGGCTATCCTTTTTGCGTTGGCTGTCGCCTTTACCGAGGGTCGTAAACATGGTAAGCTCGTGTTATGGGGAAGCATCACCTTTGTACTGCTCCACCTCATCTCGAACCTGTACGGATTTTTCCCGGAAGATTTGCCCGACTCTGCTCCTACGTTTCGGGGCGTTATGCATCTGGTGATTACGGCCCTGATCGTGCCTTTCACCATGGCTACTCCCTTCCTTCTTGGCTTTGGATTACGTGCTGAACCCACCTGGAATCGCTTTGCGCAGTATTCTATTCTGACGGGGTTCCTGATTCTGATCTTTGGTGGTTTGACGGCCTTTTTCTATGCGCATAAACTAGCCTATTTTGGGTTAGTGGAGCGGCTGAATATTGGCGTTTTGCAGATCTGGACGTTCTGTTTATCCCTGAAGCTGACAAATTTGTATGAACGGGCTTAGCTTTCGGAGCGTATGGGTACTTATGCTGCTTAGCTGGCAGACCGCGCTGGCCCAGCAGGCATCGTACCATTATCTGGGTGGTGCAATGCCTGCTATCGATAAGCCGGTCAATCTGTATATTGGCGCAACCCATCAGCACCAGAACTTCTTTGGAAAACCGTTTTCGTTTCAGGGCCTTGAAATGGGTTCTGTTATGCAGCATCATTTTCTGCTGGGCGGCTATGGCGCTACGTTTGCGTCTACACTGGCTACCGAGCGGGGAAATGCCCCCCTGTTCGTATATATGAATCAGGCCGGATTGCTAGTAGGTGTTTCGCAGGACAACCGGGCTATCATTCATGGGGGAGGTCTCCTGAATCTTGGGTATTTTTCATTAACAGGGAATAACCAGGATTTTAACCTATTGCATCCCGGTAGCCCGTCTATCAGGTTGAGCGGGCTAGTGGTTTCTCCGCAAGTATACGGCGAACTGAACCTGACCCGGTGGATGAGGTTTCGAACGGGACTGACCTACACATTTTATTCGTATACCGATCAGTCGATTATAAACCCTTCTGATCTACAAAACGTATCGTTAACCTTCGGATTTATCGTTGGTAAGTTTGTCCGATAAGTTCTTTTTGGTGTGATACGGATTCGTTTTACTCGGGTATTAATGCATACTGGTTGACGGTATTGCCTGTTTTGCGGCTTTCGGCGGTCCGTTCGAGCGATAAAGATGAACCATCGGGCTCACTTAGAATATAGTATTCAATCAACCCATTGGTGTTGGTCGGTTTGGGCGTTAGGTTGTCCAGCAGGAGTCGTTTGTTATCGGTCGATACGCTCCATGTACCGGTTGTGACCCGACCGTCAACATCTTTCAGGGTTACTTTGTCCGGCTGGCTCAGATCGAGCCGGAAGTTGGTATAGCCTGGCTTGATATTCGACGTAGCGCCCAGCGTAAAGACCAGTACTTCGGTTTCTTTTACGGTATTGGCTTTCCAGACTTTGTTAATCAGACTGCTAATGGGCGTGACGGGTTTGGGCTGACAACCTGCCAGGCCAATAAGCACTATAAAGAGACCTAGTAGTTTTTTCATGGCAGTAGAATTCGTTTCGTGAAGAGCCGCCCTTCCACCTGGATGGCAACGACGTATACACCCGTTGGTAATTGGCTCAGTGAATAAGTCCAGGCAGCACCCGGCACCACCCGTCGGGTGTCGGTCAGATGAACGCGCCCATTCAGGCTATGGAGTTGAAGCTGAGCCTGGCTGGACTGGTACCAGTCGGTTTGGATATGCAGTGTACGATCGGCGACGAACACCTGTGTTTGCGAAAGCCACTCATCTTCCACCGCAATCAGAATTTCCTTGATCTGTGCTTGCGCGACGTTCGAAAAGCCTGAACTGCCGGCGGTGTTGCTGGCCTGGATCCGATAATAATAAGTGGTGAATTCCTGCAAACCAGCGTCTGTGTACGTAGTCTGGGAAGCTGGAACGGTCTTTATTTCCTGAAAAGGCCCCGACGGACTCGTGGACCGCTCAATGCGGACATTCACGGCCGAAGCACTCACGGCGGGCCAGTTCAGTTTGACCTGATCGTAATCGACCACTTCGGCAGTCAGATTGGCGGGCGTAGCCGGTGGCGCTAACGGAGTGGTTGCGCAGGCCGGGTCTGTATAGGCCGACGGACCGGCCGCATTTTTAGCCCGAACCCGATAACAGTACTGAGTGTTGTCGGCCAATGCCTTGTCTTCATAGCTTGTGGTGTTGGCTGGTAGGTCGGCTATTTTCTGGAATGAATTGCTCGTACCAGTAGCCCGTTCGAGTTCAAAGCCGCTTTCGTTCGTCGATTGGTCAGTCCAGGATAGGTTGATCTGGCTGGTCGAAATCACTTTGGCGATTAATCCTGCGGGTTCCTTGGGCGGCACATCAGGTGTAATGGCATCGGCTACATTACTATTGGGCCCGGTTCCGCTGGCGTTGGTAGCCCGGATTCGGTAGTAGTAGCGGGTATTGGGTGTCAGGCCGTTGTCGGTGTAGGTGTTTGTCGTTCCGGCTACCGTTGTCAGCGAATTCCAGTTGCCAGCACCATCTGGGCTACGCTCGATCACGATAGTAACGGCATTAGGTATGGTACTCCAGTTCAGGCTGATCTGGGTGGTGGAGGTAGCTGTAGCTTTCAAATCCTGAGCCGCACTGGGCGGGCCGACGGGCGTTGTGACATCGACCGAGTTGGATGGCCCCGACGAACCAGCCCCGTTCACGGCCCGAACCCGATAGAAATAGCGTGTTTGTGGCGCTACACTCTGATCTGTATACGTGGTGGCATTTTGACCTGCATCGCCAATTTTAGTCCAGGTGTTACCGTCCGGACTTCGGTCAATCTGGAAGCCTGATTCATTACCGGATAAGTCGGCCCACTGTAGACTCACCTGGTTGTAGGTAAATGAGGTGATGGCGAGCCGGGCGGGGTCGGCCGGGGGGACATCCGGCGTAATGGCATTTACAACGGTTGAGTAATCGCCCGGTGTACCCGCACTGTTCAGCGCCCGAACCCGGTAGTAGTAACGCGTGTTGGGTGTTCGGCCATTATCCACAAACGTAGTGGCCGTAGCAGGAGAGGGGCCGATCTGCTGCCAGCCATCCGCACCATTCGGGCTCCGTTCGAGTTGATAGCCGCTGGCTCCCGCTACCGCATCCCACGACAGACTGATCTGGGTAGTTGAGGTCGCTACAGCCTTTAGATTTTGTGGAATGCCTGCGGGCGGAGCGGGAGTTGTTGCACAGGCCGGTGGATCGGTATAGCCACTGGCACCGACATCATTGACCGCTCGCACCCGGTAACAGTACTGGGTATTGGCCTGAACGCTCTGGTCACTGTACGTCTGCGTGTTCGGGCCTACGTCAGCCAGTTTAGTGTACGAAGCCGTTGAGCCACCCGTAGCTCGTTCAATCTCAAATCGGCTTTCATTATTGCTCAAATCGGCCCATTGCAGATCGATTCGGTTGTAAGCAATGGCTTGCGCCTGCATCCGCGCCGGGGCCGTTGGGATGCTTTGAGAGGTTGTTTTGCATACGATGGCCGAATAGTCGTGTCCACTTTCACCGATGCGGTAGCAGTATTCGGTATTGGATTCCAGCCCCGTATCGGTAAACTCACCACTGTCGGCCAGCCAGTCTTTAATCTTGTCGAAATTGCCGGATTGGCCTTTACGTCGTTCGATGGTAATGCCCGATTCTTTGCCGTAGGGCGTCCAGTTCAGTTTGATCGAACTGCTGCTCAGGGTGGTGGCGATCAAATTTTTGATATTGGTTGGCGCCAGTGGAATCGTTTGGCAGGCGGGGCCAGCATAACCAGATGAGCCGCCCCCGTTGGTGGCCTGTACCCGATAGCAATACTGCTGACCGCCCTGTACGCCATTGTCGGTCAGGCTAGGGGTTCGGCTGTACTGAACCGTCTGGTAGAGACTATAAGCCCCTCCCTGTACCGACCGCTCGACCCGGTAGCTCGTTGCTGTACCACCAGAGCCGTTGTCCCATTTTACCAGCACACTGCCATTCTGCAAGGTAACCGAAAAGCCCGTTGGTGTTCCGGGTGGCTCCTGGGGTGTGCTGACCGTCAGGGTGTTCGAATACGTAGGCGAAGCACCCGTGACGAATACAGCCCGGACCCGATAGCTGTATGTATTCAAACTCGTAACGGTTTTATCCTGATACGACGGCGTATTGGCTGAAGCCTCCCCGATTTTAATGAAACTACCGGTAAGGCCTATACGTTCGATCTCGAACTTGGTTTCGTTGGTCGATTTGTCGTCCCAGGCCAGGTCGACCTGATTATAGGTCGTGGCGGTTGCCTTCAGATTGGTTGGGGCATTGGATTGGGCGAGCAGCGGTATAGAAGCCAGCATGGCCAGTCCCAGCAGCCCAAAGCGTATCAATGAGTTCATAGCTAGTTGATGTCAATTTTGACGCGATTGGAGAGACCCGATTCACGACCATCCTGATAGATTACTTTGACCGCGTATTCATATTTACCTTTCTGAATCGCCTTGTCCGTAAAGGTTTGCTCGCGATTGACGGCGTTGTAGGTACGAAGAGGGGATGGCATACTGGCCCGATAGATAACAAACCGGCATAGGTCATTCGGGTATTTCCAGCTAAGTATCACCTGTTTGCCATCAGCCGATAACCGGGTGGTCAGGTTGGTGACTGGCTGAGCGGATAAGGTCAATGTTTTTAGATCCAGCACCGGAGATACATCGGAGCGTAACCCTGCGGAATCGACCGACATAAGGGCATATGTATAGGCGGTATTCGACTTTACAAGCTTATCGGCATAGGTAGTGTGAGCAGGTGATAATCTGGCCACTTCGTGCCAGCGCTCGGTAGGTGCTCCACGTCGCAACAATAACTGCTCGCGGACATCGGTGCTGCTGCTGCGTGCCCAGACCAGGTTCATGGCTGTATCGCTGGCAACGTAACGCGTAAAAATAGGGGGTTCTGGTCGTACCCGATCGGGCCGGGTCAGAATCAGTATGTCGGACGGTTGGCTGGGGTTGTGATTTTTATCGTAAGCAATAACCCTGTAACACAGCCGCCTGCTTAGCGTATTGAGTTCGGTCTGGTCGTTGAACAGGCTGAGTGCCAGATACCCACTAGTTCGGGCCGTGAAGATATGTGCGGGATCATTAGCCATAACGACCGCGTAGCCCAGCAAGTCCGTTTCAGGATTTGGGTCCCATACGATTCGAACGAAGCCTGTTGTATCGATATAGCCCTGAAGATTCTTCGGTTTAGCGGGGCCTTTGGTATCGTTGAAGGTGCAGTAGATGGGCAACGACGGATTCTCATTCCCCGATGTATCAACGGCAATGACCTGATAAAAAGCGGGTTGATACGGAATCGCGGTACTGTCGGTAAATGTTCGTTTATTAGCGGCCAGTGGTTTCCGGGTCAGTGATACAAAGGGACCATCTATACTGGCGGCCTTGCTGATCTGGTAGCCTCTCAGGTCGCCCGGCGGTTTCAGATGCGTCCAGTTTATCCGTACGCGACTTCCTCCCAGATGGGAAACGTCGATCTTCTCAACGCGGGAGGGTGGGGTCTGATCGACACTGCGTACCGTCAGTACGGGCGATGGCAGGCTCTGTTCACCGAAGGGCGTGATGCCAATAACGCGGTACTGGTAAGGCTGATAGTTGCGGGCCGTTGAGTCGGTATAGGCATATACCAGATTCAACTCTTTCGTTGGGGGCTGAATCCAGGGGCGTCGGGTAAGTCGGCGGAATGTGCGTCCACCATCCGTACTCCGTTCGACCAGAAAGGCAGTATAGGCCATGTCGGTAATTTTTCGATCCCAGGTAACTCGCACCTGCCGATCACCCGATTCGCCCCGAAGTTCGATAAACGGTGTTCTCGGTTCAGGAGCCTCATTACGGACCATCGTTTTTCCCAGGTCAACGGGCATTTTCTGATCAGTCACTAAAGGCAGGAGCGCATATATATAGGTTGTCCCTTTCTTCACATCCTTATCCATAAAACCTAGCCCCAACCCTTGGGCATGGCGGGCATTGACGTCGGCTTCCAGCAGGACCAGGGCTAGTTCATACTGATTCTGTTCATGCTGACGAAGGGCTTTATTCAGGGTTATTTCGCCCGTGGAGTTTCTCAGATCCCGTTTGCCATACAGGAGTTGTACGCAGGCGCCTGCCAGCGTATCGCGGGGACCGCACCGCTGTTTCCACTGGTCGATGGTCCAGGGACGAATGGCCTTCTGATAATCCAGCACCAGTTTCCCCTCGGTATTGATGCTCCGACGGGTGAGTAGGTAGCCACCACCCCGTACATTGGCCGCTCGCCAGAGGGTAGCGTTGTCCGGTGCCCAGCGCACAAACACCGAGTCGCCATAGCCTTTTGCCAGTACCATGGTGCGGTAGCGGGTCGTATCAGGAATAGCCAGATTGGCCAGGGTCGACGATGTAGGTCCTGGTGAAGCGGGTGCGGTACGGTTTTTCCGTTGCGCCAGCGCGGGCGTAAGGGTAAGCAGGAGAAGAAAAGCAATACGTATCATTTGATGTAGATGATTCCAGACCGTTTGGTTTTACTCATATTCTTATAAGCCACTTTCGACGGGCACTTGTGTTCGGCGTCGTACAGGATATCACTAATCCCGGCTGAATTTCCAATGCTCAGTTCTGCCATTTTAAGGGGTGAGAAGGCCCATACATCGAACTGCCCAAGCGAGCCATGCTGCGATGCGAGTGCCTTGTATTTTCCCTCTTTCACCTCTTTCAGGGCTTTGGTGGTTGCATCGTTCCAAAAGACATTGCTGATGGCATCATAGGCAGCCAGGTAGGCGAAATAACTTTTTATAGTAGCCGTCACATAAAAACTGTGGGTTGCAAACGTGTTTTTCTGCGGGGGGGGCGTCGTGCCATTGACCGCATTGCTATAGCCCTGATCGCCTGACATCTGCTGATAGCTCGTATTCGTAAACGGCGTGGACACATTGGCGTAGTTCTGCGCGTCGCCGATGATCTTGTCGATAGCCTGGTCAAGTTCTATGATGGGGAGCTTGGTATCCAGCTTCGCCAGTGCAGGTTTGCAATTTTTGGCGAAGTTGTCTTTCCAGAGCTGGCTCAGGTTATATTCATCGGCTACCACTAACGCCGTACCGAGTATGGCAACATCCAGCAGAAAGCCCTTCACCTGGAAGTCTTCCCGATTAATGTTCAGGTACTGGTCCACGAAGGGCACCAACCGTTGGAGATACATATCCTGAAAGGGCAGCGCCGACAGGCAGACACCATACCGTTGTTTTCCATTTTTATGAATGGATGCCGCCGTACCCGAGGCTACTTTGACCTCCTCCCCGGTTATTTGATCGGTTTTGTAATATCCTTCCGACGCATACAGCGCCCCATCAACCTCCCATGATTGAATGGGCTTTTCGGGTAGATCGAATTGCGCAGTCACCCAGGCCATTTGCCGTTCCAGCAGTTCAACATCGGCGTCAACACTGGCGTCGATATTGTCGCCAAACATGTCGGAAAGAGCCCCTGAAACCGGGCCAGACACCTGCTCAACTGCACTGCTGATCAAGCCGCCACCCGACGATTGTTTTTGCTGCTGTTTCTTGGCCCGGTCGAGGGCGTAGCTGGCCGGGTACATGAGTCGGATCGTCGGTTTCATGTAGGTGTCAAACCAGGGATTGATCGTCGTATTGGCCCGGAAATTCACCAGCGGAGGCAGGTATTTGGTGTAGCCAAGATCGGCTACCTGTAACTCATACTGTTCAAAATTCTCCAGCGAATTGCTCATGGGGGTTGTAAACACAGCATCGGGGAGTGATAGGCCCAGTACCTTCGTTGTGTTTTTTTGATCGGCAATGTTGAATCCACTGGCCTGGATTTTCTCAGCCAGCGTATTGAATCGGCTCGTCTGGAAATAGTAGCTGTAGAGTACCTGTTCCAGTTGTTTACCAATCTCGTAGTCCTGTTGAGCTTTACTGGTTTTTACCAGCTTGTCGCTCTTTTTCGACTTGTCAGGGTCGTACAGCACTAAGCCGCCGTCATCGACCAGAGATAGTTTATTCCCATATTGAGTCGCTATTTGATCGGCCTTGTTGTTCACGCTCGTAGCCAATGAACCAGCCCCGGTGCCAGGGGCATAGCTGCCTACTGCGCCAGCGGAGGCCGTATATTGTTTTCCGGCACCTGGTGTACTGCCCGACGGATTGTTGCCCTTGTTGTTCATGCCTGCGGGCAAGGGTGCCTGCTGGCTGCTAAGGCCGGAGCCTGGCGCGGATAGTTTCGGGCCGGAATGGGCCACTTGGCTGACAGATGTATATAAGTTGCCTGCGGAGGCCTGCTGTTTGGCTTTTTTCTTCAGTTCGGCCAGTACCGCTTCCTGTTTGTCGATGTAAGCCTGGGTTGGGATTCTGACCAGTTCGAATTTATAGAGCTGGCTGTTGACCAGGCCGGCTGGCATAGTGTATTTTACATGTAGTCCATCGTAGGTTGGGTCGGCAAACAGGGCTTTTTTGTCGTCGAACACGCCATCGAAGCCTGGACTGATGCGGACTTTCAGGGAGAAGTCTTCGTTGCTGGTCAGTCCTTCAATGCAACACGATTTGGCTAAGAATTCTACAAAGCCTGTGTTCACTTCACCTTTCATGAAGTATCGCTGCCCTTCGAACGGATACGAATACGCGACGGTTTTATCGTTGCCTTCGCGAGTCATGGTCGGATTGCATTTGCCCGTGTGGAATTTGGCAACCGCCGTGGTGTCGATAAGCTGTCCTTTGTAATAGAACGGATGGAATTTGCCATCAGCCTGCCGACGGGTAGCGACCAGTCCCAGGGTCAGGGTATGGTCGATTTCAGGCGCCATAGCCGCGTTTCGATAGAAGGTTGCTGTTGTGTTGGTTTCACCATCTTCATTCTTTCCGTACCGTAGTCGGCCACTGTTATCGCCAACACAGGCGGCATATTTGGGGGATATACTGCCAACCGGCTGGGCAACAAATTGCTGACCCGGAATGTAGGCCACCCGGAAGGTGATGGTGGCTCGGTAATTCCCGTTTATATCGACTGAATCCACATCGATATTGGTTTCAATGGGGTAGTTGAACTCCGCGTAGAAGGGAGAGATTATGTTCAGCTCTTTCTCGCCATTGGGTTGCAGGCTGGATATAAGCGGTTGGGCAAATGGGTTTACAGGAGGTGGATCAGGAATACAGATCTTATCCGTATTGTATTCGACATGCGCACTGCACGTTCCTTTTACGAGACCCCGTAAGGCCCGATACCGAATGGCCACACTACCCTGTAGCCAAACCGGATTGACCATGCCCCCTTGGAGTAGGGCGGCCGCATCGCCCCCGGCTACTTCGACTTTCCCACTAAAGAACCATAGGTCTACACTCAGACCCAGGCTGAACCCTAAGCCTGCATACACCTGCCCGACCGCATACCAGCCGTTAAAGCCCGGCGGATTGTAGCCTTTACAGGCCTGTACTTCCTGTAGGACAAAGTCGTACCCTGCGCCGAGGTAAAACGAGAAATAAAAGGGACCAAAATCAACTTCAACCTGGTCGTTCGGCTTACCAATGTGAAATCCTGCACCAAACGCTACGCCTTTGCCTCCTCCTTTGAACGGGTTCGGTTTGTAGTTGAGCCGACTAATCAGCTCCGGTGAAACGATGTCAGTAGACATGGGGGGAGGGAGTGTCCCGAATACGTCCTGTGGAATGTAGGTTCCCATCAGGAAATACGAATCCAGCCCGATAAGCTCTTTATTATTCAGCATTAAGCTCAGGTCGATCCGTTGCCCGTTCGGGTTGCCAAAAGCCAGATAAAAGTTGAAGTTTTTGGGTTCGAAATAGATGTTAGCTTCCGCCGTAGCAGCCACTGATATGCCTTCACTTAAGCCCTGTTTAGCGGTCAGACTGGCCGTACCCGAAATAATGCCGTTGTCAATATCGACCTTCAGCAGAGCGTGGCCCGACGCCAATGGACTTTCATAATTAGGTGGTGAACCATTGTGTAGCACATAGGCAGCCGCATCGATCGTCACCTTCGGATCAGCGCCAAACTGGAAGGTTAAGGTACCATCCATGTTCAGCATGTTCGTACCCACGGTTCCGATGATGACCCCGATCTGAATACCTAGTTCGACTTTACTACTGGGGCTGTACGAAACGTTGGTGCCAGCAATCTTCTGGTCGATACCCCGGTACAGGCCACCCCGGAAGGCTTTCATGGCTAATCCTGTTGTTCCGAGCGGAATGCCCGTTGGCCCCATTGGCACCACACCACTGACGTAGTAGTATTTAAACCCTTTATCGCCAACCGTTCGGCCGAAGCGGGCCTGTACACCTACTGACCCCGCCAGACCCACATCAAGCAGGGCGTGGCCGAAGAATCCATTACCCCAGGTGGGATCGTCGTGCATGAAGCCAATCGTAGCCGATACGCTGGCCGGGCCGATGGTACCTGATGCCGAGAGCGAGTCGATAAAGTAGTCGTTGTAGCCCCAGTTCTCCCAGGAGGGGCCTACCGTAAAGCGTACCCGTGCCGTGGCCGAGGCTGAAAAATTGGCCGATTCAGTCAGGTTTACATTCCCCGTAAAGGCCAGGTCTTTGGCAATGGCAGGCGCCGACACCTTGGCGCCAGGGGCTTCCTGAACCGCGAATTGAGTCAGTGTAAGCGGGAAGCCATCATCGCCGGGGGCACCGATGTACCGCTGTGGTGAATTGAAGGAAATGTTCTTCATGGCGAAATACGGGGCTTCCGTCATGACCCCTAAACCAGTGAACTCGGCGGCAGTAACTTTCGCGATACTCAGGTCAAGGCTTAGCTTGCCGTTGAAAATGGCGGAGGCCGAAAAGCTGCCTGTTACATACGCCAGATTAATGTGGGAGTCGCTGTTGAGCTGCAAATCAGCTCGCCACACATCGACGTACATGTTATCGGTCGGCTGCACGTTGAACGTAATGTCTGTGCTATTGGGGTTATTCACAATAGCCGCCGTGTATGATAGGGTGGAAGCGGTGCCGTCGTCTTTTTTGAAAAGCGGCAGCCCAATACCTCCGCGCATGCTGGCTTCCTGAAATTCGCTCTTCTTGAAGGTCCCCGAAATTTCGTCGATGGAAATACCCCAGCTTTTCAATTGACCGTCGCCAAGGGTTAATACGTTCTGTAAAAAGATCTTCCCACTGAAACTGTTTTGTGAGTCATAGATAAGGCTTTTGACTCCGCCCGTTAAGGGTTGGCCTTTTTTATTGAGCTTAGCGAAGGGACCACTCAGTTTGAGCTGGACCAGCGGGAAGTAGATACCCTGCCACAGGTTGCCCATGTCGGTATAGCCATCGACAAAACCATCGGGATTTTTTGTATCGCTATGGTCATAGAAGCCTTTGTTGACTTTGCCATCGGCGTCGGTCATCGAAAACACATAGTCTTTCAGGCTCCCCACATAAAAATCGTCGAACGTTAGCTCAGCATTCCAGTCGTCAAAATCGGGGGTATTTATATCTGACGACGCCAGCATCTCCAGGTCAGCACCGTCGGCAGCCCGATGAAGACCCGGTGGTTTCAGGCCAGCGCGAATCCCCATTTTCTTGAAGCCTTCCACATCGAAGTACACGTAGGTGTATTTGGCCGCCAGGTCTTCGGCTTTCATCATTGGTAACACAGGGCCGCCCTTGAGCGACAGGAATTTCGACAGTTCCATATCCTGGCCCAGATAGAGCATACCTTCACCACAAAACGGTTTATCGGCACTCATGCACAGGTTGTAGCCACTGAGTGGTATGCCGCTGAAACCGCCTGGCTTGCTATTCAGGACGATCCAGGTATTGGCCTGGTAATAAGCCTGCTCGGGGGTAAAGGTGACGTCGGTAATGGCAATGTTGGTCGTGATAGGACCAAAGGATTTGTCAATACCGAACGGAACATCAAAGCCGACACTGTTGGCCGAATTTTTCAGCGACGATACCAGCATGTCTTTGTTGTCGGACAAAGTCTTGCTGATGTTGCCAATCTGATCGCTCGTCAGCGTTGGTGGTGTGTAATCGGGTTTGTCCCAGTTGGGTTTCAGGGATGGGTCCGCTTTATCGCTGTAGCGCGCCCGTACTACACCACCGATCACCTGTCCGGCAGCATTGCACTGAACATTGTATAAATGCACCCGTAATCGGGCGTACTGACTGTTAACGAGCGGTAGCGGAATCATCCCGTCACCATTGAGCAATCCACCCTCCGATTCTTTCACGTTATCCAGAAAACTCAACTGAAAATTAGCGATGGTGGCCGACCGGCTTTTCAAAACACCGCTGTTATCGACCGTTTTGTCGCCCAGCTCAATCTTGCAGGAGCAGTTGATCGGAAGCTCCCCCGATTTAACTACGTATTTCTTGTCTTTTGTCGAGTCCGTTGAAGCTATAGGCAGAATTGGTAGCTTCGGTACAGGATCACCTCCATACGTAAAGGCGCAAACGGGCGATTTGCCCTCGTTCTGGAAATGCAGCTTGCCGGAGCGGTCGATGGCCTGCACTCGCCAGGCATATCGTTTTCCTACGACTAACGGTGGCTGCGTAGGGCCGTAGAGAAAGGTACTGGTGCGTAGGTTTCGCACTTCCACTCCCGATTTGGGTAAGATAATGGCATCGATGAAGACGTTTGGGTCAACGTTCTCCTGAGGCAGTTCAACAACGCGAAGGGTATATTCAACCGAAGCGGGCGATACGCCTACCGGTGGCGTCCAGGTGAAGACGATGGTTTGTGGTATGGTTGCTGGGATGTTACTATCGCACAGGGGCGAAATCAGGATAGGGGGCTCCACCGAACGAACGACAATCGGAGCGGAACAGCCTAATGGGAACTCGGGTGATAACGCTTGCCCAAACGCTGTTGCGGCTGTACTGGTAGCGGTTTCGTTATAGGCACGAATACAGAGTTGGTAGGTGCCGTCGGGGAGGGGAAGGCCACGCGCCAGCAGGTTTTTGTCGATACCCGTTACCTCTACCTGATTCAGATCGAACAACCCTTCGAGGTCATTTCGGGTGAGTAAGGTCTGGCCGGGAGGAATCGTTACCGGGCGGGGAGGGCGGTAGTTGGGAGAAGTCTTGATCTCAATCCCGTTGTCGCCGGTAAGCTGACCCGTCAGCCGAATCTGGTACGTACTTCGGCTGGTATTGATGATAAACACCCGCACCTGCTGACCTGCTCCGGGATAATCCTGAAGGTAAGCACTGTAGGGCGGCATCACACTCACCTGAACCTGCAACGGGAAGGTTTGGGCATAGGCGAGGTGAACAAAAAGGAACATAAACACCGAGAGAATAGAGGCTTTCACAGAGGACACGAAGATGCTCTGTGTCCTCTGTGCGTTCTCTGTTTTCTCGGTGTTAAAACAAGAATTAAAATGAGATTCCATAGCCAAGGTTGCCTCTGAGTTCATTGAAAGTTTGTTCCTGAATGCCTGTGTTTGAGTTCAGGTAATTGAGTGATATGCTGACAGACTGTCGTTTGGCGATCTGGTAGCTGCCGTTTAGCGAAGCGGTTAGCACCTTACCTGTTATACCCGACTGCTGATTGACCAGATAGCTGGCGTTGAAGGAAGTCGTCAGCTTTTTCTCCAGAAACGACTGGGTAGCGCCCAGCGTAGGGCCGAAGAAGCGAACGGTGCGATTGGTATCGCCGACGGCTATGGGTAACTGCGTTTGCGTGTAGGAAAGCATCCCGTTGAAGCCCCAGCCGGTGGTGGTTTGCTGGTAGAAATAGCCCAAGTTCAGGTTAATGTTGTTGTTTTCGGTCTGGTTGGCTGTGTTGGCGTTCAGATCGCTCAGTTTCTGGTAGGTGGTCGTCAAGGTAAAGACCTGCGCGACATCTTCGGTTTGCAGGGTGTACCGTGTATTGACCGTTGCCGACAGGTTGTTCTGCGCCAGTCGGAGGGTATCGATTACCGGACGAAGCCCAGCCTGCTGGCTGATGCCATAATTGGAAAGCTGTACATCGACACCGAAAGCCGTTGCGGGGTTGTACGAAACGATCAGCGAGCCAATGCTGCGACCAGTACGGGCAGCCTTGTTGCTGGCCAGATTGTCGTACTGGACCCCGTAACTGCCCGACAACCGGAGTTTCCCTTCCAGCAGCGACAGGCTGGGGGCGATGGCATAACTCTCGATGTCGCTCTGGAAATAATACGCCCCCATCGTCTGGAAGTTAGGATCGATGCGCTTGTATTGTAACTTGATGCCCGCCGTTTTGCCCTGATAGCCGATCGCAGCCTGGGTAGCCTGAGTCAGTTGGGTCGACAGACGGGGGGTAAAGAGTTTTCCGAAAAAGCGGGTAACCGCATTACTCCCTTCGGCTGAGACCAGAGTGCTCCGAACATCGCGGGTGTAGGCACTAACGGCTCCATCGAGCTCGACCGTGATGTGTTTCAGAATCAGCAGGCGGGTGGTCAGGCCAACGACCAGATTTTCGGCGGGGGTAACGGTTTGAGAGACCGATTGGGGAGGGGATAGGATAGAAGCGGAATCGTCTTTAGCCCGCAGCATGATCAGATCGACGTAATTGCCGGGCTTACCGTAGCCAACCTTTAACGCATAACCGGTACGCTGGTAGGCCGGAATAATGTCGGGTTCGGCCAGGTTGGTCGAAATGGCTTTGTTGAACCGTCCATAGACGGCTCCCAGCCGCAGCTTGCCCGGATTCAGTTCGACACCACCGCCCAGAAACGTATGACCAGCCAGCGTAAACGGTGAGAAACTTACATTTCGGTAACCCGCATGAACGGTCGCCCATTTATACGTAGGCGATACGCCAAACTGATTGAAGGGCTGCCGGAAACTACTCCCCTGGTTGCCCAGTACAGCCGAGAACGGCAGCGAGATACCACCGGGCAACGCAACGGTTACCGAGCCACTCAATCCGAAAGGGGAAGTTTGGTTGCGGGCGGCAATGCCACTGGCCGTATACAATCCCGCGTAGGCATTCAATCCCCCCGATACTTTTATAGGTAGGGATTTCTTCGTAGGCTCACTGGTTTGTGCCAATGCGGCCCTACTCAGCCAGAACCCAAAAAGGAGAAGAAGTAAAGTTGGACGCATGAGCTGACGAGGTGGTCAAGAACTTGTGTCAAAACTACTTTCGCCTGCTGCGTCAATCAATCGGATAAATGTATGATAGGGATAATACGCTATGAATAGTTCTCTTTGTATTCTGCTGATAAATAGACAGTTGGCTTTTTATCTTGCGCTTTGCTGAACCATTTAATGCGTATTTTTACGCATATCTGAATGGGCTGAGGGGATAAACAAGCAGCCCGATCTGAAGACCGGGCTGCTGGATGGATAGAAAATTAATACGCTTTGTGAATTCGTTACTTCTTCACTAATGCCTTGGCCGGTTGAAAATCGGGGTGACCCGCTTGCCAGAGTGCGAACGCATACATGTTGGCGAAATTGCGGAAGGTTACAGCTTTGTCTTCTGTGAAATGGCCGTTGTCATAATTGACTTGCAGCACAACGGGTTTGCCGGATGTACTGGCGTTTTGTAGCGCAGCGGCAAACTTACCCGGCTGCCAGGCAATCACGCGTGGATCGTTCATACCGCCAATGCACATCACCGCCGGATATCTGGTCCCTTCTTTCACATGGTTGAAGGCATCCATTTCGTAGAGCGCCATGCATTGAATGGAGTCTTTAACGGTGCCGAACTCGGGTGCATTGACGGGGCCATTGGGTGATTCTTCCATACGGAGTGCATTGGAGCAGCTTACGTTGCTGATGGCAGCGGCAAACAGATCAGGTCGCTCGGTGATGGCCCGGCCAATCAGAATGCCCCCTGCCGACGTGCCTTCACCAATGAGATGTTGCGGACTTGTGTACTTATGCTTAACGAGGTATTCGCCACTCGAAATGAAATCCTTCCAGGTGTTGGGCTTGGTTGTCTGAAAACCTGCCCGATACCATTTCTGCCCCTTTTCGGAACCCCCACGTGGATGGGTTTCGGCGAGAATGACTCCCTGATTCAGCAGGGCCAGGTTCCGCCTGCTAAAATAAGGCGTGGCCGATATACCGTAGGCACCATAGCCGGTCATAAAACACACCGCGCTACCATCGCGCTTAAGTCCTTTCCTATAGACCAGCGAGAGCGGTATCATCACCCCATCATGCCCTGGAATTTCGAGTTCTTCAACCACCAGATCAGATACGCCAGGGTAGCTGGGCTGCACATCGAAGGTACTGACCGCTATTTTCCGGGTGAATGGGTCAAAGTCGTAGGCAGTGCCAGGGTTATTCCAGGATGTTATGTAGGCTAAAACCTCATTGCTACCTGGAGCATCGTAGGGTTCAATACCAGTAGTGCCTGTGCCGGGGATGGGTACATCGGCCCATTGTTTCGTGCTGGGATTATACTGCCGGATTTTCTCATTGATGCCATCACTCAACGTGACGAACAGAAAATCTTTTGTCGCTATGATCCGGGTAATATTCCGTTGGCTTTCAGGCAGTAGTACGGTCGCCTTCGCCGGGTTTGGATTGCTCGCATCCGTTTCCAGAATTTGCCCATTAGGTGCATTTTTGACACTCAGCAGATACAGTCGATTGCCAATCTTATAAAAATCGTTGATGCTGTCGGAGGGGGTAGCTACACGTTTCCAGGCAATAGTCGATTGCATAAGATCGGCTGGAGCTGCCATCCAGGCATCAAGCCGCCGATCAACCGACGACAGGATACCGTACACCTGTGTATAATCGCCCGAAAAATACATAATCGGGTATTGGTCGGGCCGAATGCCCATATCAGGGTTTTTAGCACGTGACCATAATTCAGGGTCGCTGCCGGGGCTAGTGCCTAGTTTATGTAATCGGGCTTTGGTATCGAGGTTGCCTTTAGGGTCTTTGGGATCGTTCGAATTTTGAGGAGTATACAGAAAGCCACTGTTGTCGGGCAACCAGTCGATGCCACCGCCAAAAACAGCGGTGATGCTTTCGGGGCGGAAGGTTTTGGTGGCTACGTCCATGGTTCGTAAGGTCGATAGTTCGGCACCGCCTTCCTGCAGGCCAATGACCAGAAGCTTTCCGTCTGGGCTAGGGGTAAAGGCACTCATGGCGTAGGTTTTGCCCAGATTCGATGCGGCTGGATCGAAGAGCAAATTTTCGGGCCCGGTTTTTCCTTCGCGGCAGTATAGCTTACCGACGTTTTCGTTAGGAAGGGTTTTACGATAGAAATAGATGTTTCCTCGTTTCCTGATTTCACCGTATCGGATGGGAAGTCGTTTATCGTAATCCACAAAGGTCTGGATGAGCTTGTCTCGACCGGGAATCTGAGCTAGCATGTCGTTGGTATAATCGCCCTGGGCCTTAAACCAGTTCTTGACGTCGGGACTGTTCATATCTTCGAGCCAGCGATAGTTATCAATGATTTTTTTACCAAAATACGTGTCTGTGACGGGTCTTTTGGGCGTAGCTGGTAGACTCGTATTAATGGATACCTGCGCCTGTATGGTCAGACTGATAAACAGGGCTGCTATCGTGTATAAAAAGGTCTTCATAGTGAATAATTGGTTAGAGGCCAGTTAGTTATGTATGTAATAAACATAGTCTGGTTAGCTGCAACTACTACCATAGTACCCGCCATTTTGAGTGAACGGCAATTCATAGGGTCGACAGCAGCTAGTTCTACGCTGGTGTTTATTTAAAAAGCCCCGTTTTCAGGGCTTTGGCTACGGCTTCGGATTTGGAGTTGACGTGGAGCTTTTCGTAAATGTTCACAATATGCGTGCGAACGGTACCCATGCTGATGTTGCAATGATGGGCAATGAGTTTATAGCTGTCGCCCTCTACCAGTCGCTGAAGTACCTCTTTCTCCTTATCGGTAAGCAGAAATTCGGTTGCTTTGGGTTGCTGAAAGGCTTCCAAAACTTTAAGGGCGATCGACGGTGTCATAGCAGCCCCACCACTCATGGTGTCGCGAATGGCGTCCATGATTTTGTCGGCAGGGGTTTTCTTAAGCAGGTATCCAACGGCTCCGGCGGAGATGGCCGCAAAAATCCGTTCGACATCTTCAAAGACGGTGAGCATCAGAATTTTAGGTCGGGTGGTTTGCTCACGGATCAGTTTTACGGCTTCTATTCCCGTGCGGCCCGGCATATCGATGTCCATCAGAATGACGTCGGGTTGGGTGCTCTTGACGACCTCCGGGGCCTGAAGCGCATTGGGGTATTGGCCCGTTACGATCAGGTCGTCGGTAGCGTCGAATATTAAAGCGAGGGTTTCCCGCAGTGAATCGTTATCATCGAAAATAGAAACTCGAATCATATAGTTAAATAGGCTCTACAGGTACTTTAAAGGTACCATTGGTAAGTACAACTTCTTTTTTTTGCTGGAGATTGTAGGTCCTCATAGAAAAGGTACCTTCGATTGTGGCCCCATCAAATTTTGTTACAGTAACCGTACCGGTTCGTCCTTCTTTATTGGAATAGGTCGTATTGGTTTTCACATCTACATAACTTCCCGTACTGCCCGTTTTGCTAATATCAACCAGTGTAATCGTACCGGGGCCGGTTAGTTTTTCGAGCGTAAAACCCATCATGTGCACACTATTATAACCAACCAGTGTTAGGTCTTTAGTCGTTTTGTTATACGTCGATGTGGCTTGTTCAGAGGTAAACGATTGGCCGTCTACGGAGGCAGTTACCACGCCTTTGCTGGCTGGTGTAACACTATCATCTTCCTTCTTACTACAAGCTAGTGAACTGACAACCAGGGCAAGCATCCAGACTAATTTGTGCGTTTTCATACGATAAGCTTGTGCATTGACAAGTAATCCGGACAGGTTCCTTAGCCGCCGTTACTTACTCAACAAAAGTAGTTCGTCTGTTTATGCTGGGAAATCGGATAAATGTATGATTCTCACGGGTTCATAATCAGTTGTAAACGGGTGCCCTGCCCTGGTGTTGAGTGTACGGCTAATGTGCCACCCATAGCCAGAGCCCGCTGTTTCATACTACTTTGTCCCGTTCGCTGACTGGCTTTAGCCGCGTCAAATCCTCGTCCATTATCTTCAATCAGTACCCTAAGCTGATCGTTCTGAAGCTCAAATCGTAAGGTCGCCTGGGTTGCCTGTGAGTATTTAACCAGATTATTAATCGCTTCTTTACCAATCAGATACAGGTTCCGACGTACATCCATCGATACGGGATAATCGTCCAGTGAGGAGTCGACCGAGAAGTGAAAAATGATTCCTTTGGATTCCATCAGGGGCTGGGCGTATTCCTGTAGGCGCAACGCGATCCGGTGTAAGGAGTCATTGCCGGGGTTGATGGTCCAGATGATTTCATCGATGGCTTCCAGAATCTGGCGGGCGTCGCCGTAGATTTTCTGCACCATTTTCTGAGCCGACTCAGGTTGGTTCTGGCTCAGCAACGTATCGGTATGGCCGCTGAGCATGGAGATGCTGGACAGGGTACTGCCCACCTCGTCATGCAGGTCATGGGCAATCTGTTTGCGGAGTTTGTGGGCATCTTCCAGCCGGCGCAGTTTGGCCCGGTTGAGTAGCCAGGCACTGACAGCTCCACTGAGCAATAACAACAGAGCTGCTCCAATGAGCAAGGCATTGGTACGGAATCGAGTACGCTCGGCCTCCTGCTGATTAAACCTGGCTTGCTGCTGAAGCAGTTTTATACGGGCTTCTTTTTTTTCAGTCTCGTACTTGGCCACCATGCGTTGTACTTCGGTACTGGTGCGGACCGTAGTTGAGGAGTCCATTCGCTGGTTTCGTTCGAGCTGGAAGACGTAAGCCTGCTGGAAATCTTTCATGCCACCGTATAGGTCGGCCAGCCCCTGGGTATAATTTGCAATACCTTCTTTATCCTCTCGTTCGTTGGCCAGCCTCAGGGCTTTTTTCATGTAGTATTCAGCCTGCTTATAATCTTTCAACTCTTCATAGAACCGGCCCATCATGAAGTAGCCTGGAGCAATTGCTTCTTTATTCCCCTGCTCAATGGCCATCGCCAATGACTTTTCCAGATAAGGCTTGGCTTCCTGAAAGCGTTTGTCTTTCCGTAGCGCTAAGCCAATATTGCCCAGAATGTCTGATCGAAGCAGTTCATAGTCGGTGCCAGGGATAAAGCTAAGCGCTGTTTTGTAATGGCTTATAGCCTTCTTCTCCTGATTCAAATCATCGTAACAGCGACCAATATTGTGCTCGGTGACGGCCATTCCGAACAGGTTATTATCGGTTTTCTTTATCGCCAGGGCTTGTTGGTAATACCCAATGGCTTCGCTCGGTTTGAGCATCCGCTTAAGCGCGTTGCCGATATTTTCATAGCTGGATGGGAGTGGTTTCTGGTGATATTGTTTCTGAAGTTGCAGGGATTGAAGTTCAGTTTCTACCACCTTATCGGGCTGCCCTAATTTATTATAGGCTATGGCTATATTCGATAAACATTGCGCTATTGCCCGGGGAGAGAGTTTGTACTGTTCCGCTATTTTTAATGCTTTCTGGAAAAACCCTAGTGCTTCCTTTGGTCGGTCAGTTAGGTAGCAGGTAGTGCCCATGATGTTATAAGTACGATTTAAACCCCGCCCGTAGTCGAGTTGGAAGGATACCTTTTCGGCAATCTGCAACAACGAATCGGCACGTAGGTAAGCTGCTTTCTTGGTATCTAATTCGAATGCCAGACTACAGGCTGCCTGGATATAATTGGTATCAACAGGAGGGTGGGCCTTCACATAGATTTCCAGCGAATCCAGTGATTTAGGAATCTGAGCGTTTAAAACACCACGACACAGCATTGTCAACTGAAACGCAATCAGCAGGAAATAGGAAGGATGTTTCATGGTGTTTGGTATGGGTTTAGATTGGCTATTGATCAGGTAATTGACGTAGTTACCACTAAGCGAGTCCCCTGTTCAGGAACGGATTGTACGTTCAGCGATCCGCCTATGGCTTCAGCGCGTTGTTTCATGCTGGTCTGTCCATTACGGCTACTGCTTTCATCCTGCACAAACCCTAGACCATTGTCCTCAACAACAACCTGTAGTTGCTTGTCTTTCAGCTCAAAACGGACCTTAGCCTGACTCGCCTGTGAATACTTTACTAAGTTATTAATGGCCTCTTTACCAATTAAATATAGATTCCGGCGGACTTCCATGGATACCGGGAGTTGATCCAGCGAAGGGTCTACGACAAAGGTGAACTGAATCTGTTTGGATTCCATTAGGGGATGGGCGTATTCCTTCAAGCGCAATGCAATCCGCTGCAACGAGTCATTACCGGGGTTGATGGTCCAGATGATTTCGTCGATGGATTCGAGAATCTGACGGGCGTCGGTATAAATTTTCTGCACCATTTTCTGGGCCGACTCGGGGCGGTTCTGGCTCAGCAACGTATCCGTATGCCCACTGAGCATGGAAATACTGGACAGCGTGCTGCCCACTTCATCGTGCAGGTCGTGGGCAATCTGTTTTCGTAAGGCCTGGGCTTCTTCCAGCCGCTTGAGTTTGGAGCGATTGAGCAACCAGGCACTCACCGATGCCCCCAACAACAGCAGGAGGAGGCCACCAGACAACAGTGTATTTCGCTGAAATCGCTGGCGGGCTAGCTCTTCCTCCCGAAGTTGAGCCTGTTGGCGAAGGAGTTTGATTTGTGCTTCTTTTTTCTCGGTCTCGTAGCTAGCCACCAATCGTTGTACTTCGGCACTGGTTCGAATAGTGGTGGTGGAATCGATCTTCTGATTGCGTTCGAGCTGGTAGACGTAAGCCTGCTGAAAATCTTTCTGTCCGCCGTATAAATCGGCTAAGCCTTGCGTATAGATGGCAATCTTCGTTTTGTCGTCCAGTTCATTGGCTAGGGAAAGTGCCTGTTTCATGTATCGCTCGGCCAGCTTATAGTCTTTCAGCTCTTCATACACTTGCCCCAGATTGAAATAATCCGTAGCCATAGCCGATTGATTTTCCTGCTTTCTGGAAATCGCCAGTGCCTGTTCAATGGCCTGTTTGGCCTCATCAAACCGTTTTAGTTTGCGTAGAGCTAGTCCTGTGTTGACTAAAATGTCAGCCTGTAATAATTCGGACCCTGCCTGCTGAGCGTGCTTACGGGCTGATTTATAAAAGGTCAGTGCTTTTGTTTCCTGTTCCAGATCATCATAGCATTTGCCAATGTTTTGCTCGCAGATGGCCACACCATACGCGTTTTCCTGGCTTTGGTTTAGTACAAGGGCCTGTCGGAAATAGCCGATGGCATCGCGGATTCGCTTCATATCTTTCAGCGCTAAGCCAATCCCATTGTAGGTGTCTTCGTTTCTAGGTTGTAGGTTGTACTGCTCCTGTATGCGTAGCGAACGCAGATAAACGTCAATCGACTTTTCGTATTGACGAGCATTCCGATAGGCCGTTCCCAGATTGGTCATGGCTCGGGCTATTGTACGAGTATCAAGCTTATAGGTCTCGGCGATGGAGAGCGCTTTTCGAAGCGATTCAAGGGTTTGTTGTGGCCGGTTCGACAGGTAATAATTGGAGCCCATATTGGTATTCGCCCGGTAAATACCTCGTCCGAAGTTTAGCCGGATGGCTAGTTTTTCAGCAACGCGCAGAATGGAATCAGCTCGGTTATAATCGGCTTTTTTGCGGGTCGTCAGATTACCCAATTCATTTAAGGCGATCACATAGTTTGTATCGGTTTGTGTATGGGTTTGAAGGTAGGTTTCCAGTGAATCCAGTGATTTGGGGATTTGCGCCAGAGCGGAGCCATTACCAGCCAATAGCAGGATCAAAATCGCTGTTAGAAAAAAGAACAAACGCTTAAGAGGGCTTGAAGAAGGCATTCGTTTAGCTGAGTGAGGTTGTTACTACCAGGCTAGTCCCTTTTTTAGGGGCTGAATATACGGCCAGCGTTCCGCCCATGGCCTGCACCCGTTGCCGCATACTGTTTTGTCCGGTTCGACTGCCGGTCTGAGTCGTGTCAAAACCCTGGCCATTGTCTTCGATCAGAACCTGCAATTGGTTGGTTTTGTATTCGAAGCGAACGGTAGCTTCAGTTGCCTGCGAATACTTGACCAGGTTGTTGATGGCTTCTTTTCCAATCAGATACAGACTTCGGCGGACCTCCATAGAAATCGGTAAGCCCTCCAATGCTGGATCAATCTGAAACAAGAACCGGATTTGTTTGGATTCCATCAGGGGCTGGGCGTATTCCTGCAGGCGTAGAGCAATCCGATGTAACGTATCATTACCGGGGTTGATGGTCCAGATAATCTCATCGATGGCTTCGAGGATCTGGCGGGCGTCGGTATAAATTTTCTGGACCATTTTCTGGGCTGACTCGGGGCGATTCTGGCTCAGCAGCGTATCGGTATGACCACTGAGCATGGAAATACTGGACAGCGTGCTGCCCACTTCATCGTGCAGGTCGTGAGCAATCTGTTTACGGAGTCTCTGGGCGTCTTCCAGCCGGCGAAGTTTGGAGCGGTTCAACAACCAGGCCGAGGCTGTTCCGGCCAGTAATAAGATGAGTAAACTGCCAAGGATCAGGGCATTGTTTTGCAGACGTATCCGTTCCGCTTCTTTATCATGCAGTTGAGCCTGCTGACGGAGTAGTTTAATCTGGGCTTCTTTCTTCTCGGTCTGGTACTGAGCCAGCAATCGGTGAACAGCCACTTCGACACGCACATCTGCGGCCGAATCGATCAGGCGATTTTTCTCCACCTGAAATGCATACGCCTGTTGGTAGTTCTGCTGTTTCGCGTAAAAGTCAGTGAGGGCCTGACGGACCTCCTGGGCATCGGCGTGTTTGTTGTCGCTTTCGGCTGTCGTCAGCGCTTCTTTGTAGTACGCTTCTGCCTTTTTCGTATCCTTAAGCGATTCATACAGCCGACCGAGAGTCATGGAAGCCGAAACGATAGACTCTTTATTTTGTTGCTCTTTCGAAATTCGGAGCGCCTTTAGGGCAAGCGGCAGGCCATCGGCCGGGCGTTTCGACTGATTCATCATGCGGGCAATGTTGGTTAGAACATCCGTTTGCAGGAGCTCAAATCCTATTTTCTCCGCCAGCTTTAGGGCTATCTGATAGTGGTTGAGGGCCAGAGCTGGTTTGGCCAGATCATCATAGCTATTGCCTAATTCGTTTTCGGCAACGGCTTCATTCCTAGGGTTGTCACTCGCTTTGGCAATCACCAGCGCCCGCTGGAAATAGGGGAGAGCTTCCCGGAACTTCCCCATATTTTTTAGCGCATCGCCCACACTCGACCAGGCATTCGACCGGGGAATAAGCCCATATTGCTCCTGAAATCGAATGGCTTTCAGCGAGTTCTCCATCACTTTTGGCCACTGTTCCAGTTTACCATAGGCTATCGAAACATTGGCCATCATGTCGTAGACATCCTGCTTTGGGGCGTTATGGGTTTGGGCCACGTCGACGGCCTTCTGAAAATTGGTCAGGGCGTTGGCTGGCTGATTTGTCAATAAATAGCGTGTCGCCCGTAAGTTATAAACCGCAATCATACCCGTCCACCAGCCAATCTGGCGACACAGTACCTCTGATCGCTGACTCAATGAGTCGGCTCGTTCGTAAGCCGCTTTTTCGTAGATCAGCTTGCGAGTTGTCCGGTTGAGGGCGCGTGCATAAACCGAGTCGCGGGCGGTATAGGTTTTCAGGAACACTTCCAGTGAATCCAGCGAATTGGGAATTTGTGCGGTCGTGGTAAAGCTATTCAGCAAGCAGAGGCAACTGACGATAGCAGAAAGGAGGAAGGGCTTCATGGCGAATGTCGATAGGTCGTGAATGCGCTCCTGTCAGGCAAGCGATGCGGTTAACACAAGTCGGGTTCCCTGTGCAGGAATGGATTGAATATTCAGCGAGCCGCCCATGGCCTGTGCCCGCTGCTGCATAGTTGCCTGCCCGTTTCGACTACTCGTCTGACCTGGTTCAAATCCACGCCCGTTATCCTCGATCAGTACTTGTAGCTGATTTTCTTTCTGCTCAAACTTGACGGTTGCCTTTGTTGCTTCTGAGTACTTAATCAGGTTGTTGATGGCTTCTTTCCCAATCAGATACAGATTCCGGCGAACCTCCATAGGTACCGGGATCTGATCCAGTGTCGGATCGACGACGAAGCTGAACGTGATGTGTTTGGATTCCATCAGGGGCTGGGCGTACTCCTGAAGCCGCAGGGCAATGCGCTGTAAGGAATCGTTTCCGGGGTTGATGGTCCAGATGATCTCATCGATGGATTCGAGGATCTGACGGGCGTCGGTATAAATTTTCTGTACCATCTTCTGGGCCGACTCCGGGCGATTCTGGTTCAGTAGCTCATTCGTATGCCCACTCAATAAAGAAATGCTGGACAGCGTGCTGCCCACTTCATCGTGCAGGTCATGGGCAATCTGTTTTCGTAAGGCCTGGGCTTCTTCCAGCCGCTTGAGTTTGGAGCGATTGAGCAACCAGGCACTCACCGATGCCCCCAACAACAGCAGGAGGAGGCCACCAGACAACAGTGTATTTCGCTGAAATCGCTGGCGGGCTAGCTCTTCCTCCCGGAGTTGAGCCTGTTGGCGAAGGAGTTTGATTTGTGCTTCTTTTTTCTCGGTCTCGTAGCTAGCTACCAATCGTTGTACTTCGGCACTGGTCCGAACAGCCGTGGCCGAGTCGATCTGTTTATTTTTTTCAAGCTGGTACACGTAAGCTTGCTGGAAATTTTTCTGCCCGCCGTATAAATCGGCCAGGGCCTGCGTGTAGTTAGCAATCTGTTCTTTATCCCCCCGTTCGGTAGCCAGCGCCATTGCTTTTTTCATGTTAGCTTCGGCAGGCTGATACTGTTTCAGGTCTTCATAAATACGGCCCAGGTTGAAGTAAGCCGTAGCCATGCCTCCTTTATGATTCTGGCTTCGACAGATGGCCAATGATTGCTCAACGTAAGGAATAGCTTCCTGCGAGTGGCCTGTTACATTCAGCACCAGCCCAATATTGACCAAAATATCGGCCTGAAGAAGGTCGAATTTTACCTCTCGTGCGTGCTGTAGGGCTTTTTTGTAGACGGGTACTGACTGATCGTATCGTTTAAGTTTATCATAGCAGATGCCCATATTGTTTTCAATGATGGCCATACCACGGGTATTTTTTTGTGCCTGATTTAGGGTTAATGCCTGCTGGTAGTAGCTGAGCGCTTCCCTATACTTTTTCATGGCTCGCAGGGCATTGCCAATACCGCCATAAATCGTGGGAATACGCGGCTGAATAGCAGACTGCTCCTGTACCCGAAGCGCCTGAAGCCCCATATCGACAGCTTTACTGTACTGACCGAGCTTTTCGTAGGCAGCCTCTACATTGGTTACGGCTCCAAGGCGGAAGCGAGGGGTAAGCTTGTAGCTTTCGGCTGTTGTTAAGGCTTTCTGGAAATAAGTAAGGGCTAATTGAGGTCGGTCGGTCAGGTAATAGATGGACCCCCGATTGGTGAAGGCTTTCGCCAAACCCAGACCATAGTGTAGCTTGCTGGCCAGCTGTTCGGAAACTTGCAGAATCGAGTCGGCAGCGGCATAGTCCGGATTTGCACCCGAGTGAAGCTCACGACCTACTACATTCAGGGCAATAACATAATTGGTGTCCTGGGTTGTATGGGTTTTGAGGTAAACCCGAACCGAATCGAGCGAATTAGGCACCTGAGCCATCGCAAATGGCTTTGCCAGTAGAGTTACTGTAAGGATAAAGGCAATTCGATAGAAGCAGGATGTCATGATAACGAGTTATCGATAATCCCATAAATATCAATGAAATATTGCCCAAATTATAATGTCTTTAGCAAAAGGTAAATAGAACCGCCCGGGCGGTTCTATTGGTTAAAGACTGATCTGCATCGATACTTTCACGGCAAAGGGTGTAACGCCCGGATGGTCCCGATAGGTTAGGCGATGCAGGGCTTCGATTCGTAGGGATTTGAATACGTTTTCGACCCCGTAACCTACTTCCGCATAGGGAGCCTGGCCAAGCGAACGAATGGGCGAAATCGGTTTGCCGTTGACATCATGAGTTGCCATCAGCGCCCGATTCTCGTTGCTCAGATGCCCCCACAGCACCTTACCCGTTACAAACGAACGCCAGCCCCACCGCCGGACCAACGGAAGACGGTTTGTCAGTAACCCATCGAATTTGTGCTCGACCGCCAGCGAAACATACTGATCACTGGTAAACTCGGCGTAGTTCATCAGGTTGAAGGCATTGCGGTTGTAAAAAGGTGTCTGGTTGCCCAGGTGCATCTCCAGCAAAGGATAGGGCAGGAGGGAAGGGCTATAACCCGCCCGGACCGAATACTGCGTTTTGCCCCAAAGACCCCAGCGCAGGGCATGATCCCATTGCAATTGCCATTTGTGATAAGTGCCAATCCGATGCCCCGGAACAGCTGAAGTGCCGAGCGTGTACCGTAGCGTCACAATTGGAGCCGTTTCGGTTGGCCGACGACGAATCCGACGACCCGTTACCCGACGGGCGGGCAATCGACCAGGCGCATAGCGGGTCTCTACAAAAAACTCCCGGCTTTGAATGACTGGGTTAGCAGTCGTTGGGAATGAGGATTCGCCCGGCTGCGCGATGGCAAACGGAAATAGCATATTCATGGTACGGAGCCTGACCCCTACAGTTTGGGTAAAGTCGGAGCCCAGATCACGTTGGGCTGTGAGGGCCGTTTCACGCTGGTAATAGGCCTGCCGGTATGCGCCAAATCGACTGGTTATGCGGAAGAAGGAGTTGTCGGCAATATCTTCCTGCCGGTAACCCAACCGCTCCAGTTCGTAGCTATGTTTCAGTGAGATCAGCGTTAGCGGTTGTCGGGATGGAATAAAATTAACTTCCAGACCGGTTTTCCAGACCTTATCGCGAGTACCGTATGCCCCATACGCGGCTAATTGCCACTGGCGACTGAAAAGATTATTGGTTTGCAGACCCACCCGCAGCCGATTGCCTTCAACCGGATTATACGCCCATACGGAGTAGACAGACCCCAGGTCGACACCGCGAAAGAGAGGCAGGTACCCACCGTTCAGCAGAAATTGCCCGACCTTCATATAGGTTTTAACGATGGGTAAATTACGGACAGTATCGAGCATAGCCCGTGTCTGGTCGAACGATGCTGATGCTGTCGATGGCTCGCGCTGGGCTGGCCAGTAGTCGGCCGGAAACTGCGAGCGATCGTTCGCCAGCTCCACATCAACCGTAAAGAAATCAACGGACTTGGGTTGCCCGACCATCGGCCGACGAACGGTAGTGAGGTAATCGACTGTAGCACCGAATGTATGAGGGACTAGCTCACCCACCTGAACCGTCAGATGCGTCGTTTCGGGTAACCAAATCTTACCGGAGTCTGAAACCGTTGCGTATAGCTGATCAATATCGATCTGGTTGATGAAGTTAATATTGGCTACTGAACCGATATGCGCTTCGATTTGAACCAACGCGTAACTGGCCGTATCGATCCACATCCGACCCCGAAACACCAGATCGCGTTCGTTCTTCGGGTCGAAATCAATACCATAGCAGGTATGGTCGCCCATCTGGGTTGTATCGGCCAGGAAATACGTGTAGGCCGTGCGCCCACCCGTGGCCAGTGGAGAAAGAAATTCTTTCTTGAACAGGCTTACCTGATTTTTATAAAAATTGAGCGTATTGAAGCCAGCTCCTGTAAACTGGGAAACGTAGCTATCGTCCGTAATGCCTACACTGCTGATGTTGGTCTTTTGAATCGTCTCTTTGAGGTGCTGCGGATGCTGACGGGCGTAGATATGCGAAACCGTTTCGGATAAGAATACGGGTAATTCCCGTAGTTGTTTTCCTCCTTGTTTCTGCTCCAGGGCCTGTAAAATGGCGCGTATGGGCTTCCGGTTACGGAACCGTTCATCGAGCTGATTCATGCGGATGGCGAGCTGGCTGTAGGCTTCATACTCATAGCCACTCAACTGACTGAAATCGTTCTGCTTCCGATAGGCATGGATCGCCCGAAGGATACGAAAGGCTGGATTTTCGCCCGCATGCACCACCACTTCGGCCAACTGGGCTGCCGAAGGGGACAAACCAATCTGTATCGCTCCGGCTGAGACAACTACGGTCCTGGTCTGGTATCCCAGCGCTGACACCATAAGTGAATCGGCTGGTTGGCGAAGCGACAAATGGAAAGTACCTTCGGCGTCGGCTTGTGCACCTATGGCTTTACCTTTTACCGCAACCGACGCAAAGGGAATCCCCTGTCCTGTACTCTGATCCGTTATGTGTCCTGACAGACTAGTAGAAGGAGTTTGCTGAGCCATAGCCGGTAAACTTCCTGTCAGGAGCATCCAGAACAGGAGTCTACTGGTTAGGTGAACATACCGGGACTGCGTCGATGAGGACTGGTTGCGCTGAAGCTGGGTTAAGCGTAAAAGGAAATGTAATGCATTCGTTTTCATGTTGTTTGCTGCTCTGTACCGGCAAAACTCCAGCAATGAGCCTGCATAGAAAAGCAGTTAAAACATGAACAGGAAGATTCGACCAGCCAATTGTTAAAATGGCCGAATGAACTGAAGGGAACAGCTTACTTTTTTTGCCAATTCAGCTTGATAAGAATGAGTTGTATAAATGCTGCGCTTAGTAGCCCTACTAATGAGCCCATGGCTCCCCAGCCGATATCATACCAATCAAAATGCCGGGTGGATATGAATAGCTGACCCATTTCGGCAACAACTAGCACAGCGAGAAGAAGCAATAAAGCCAGCAACCAGTTGTAAACTGGTTTAGCAGTAAGTAAAGGGGACAATCCAACTAGCAAACTAAGAAGAATAAATGGCACGCCAGTTCGTGAGCTTTCATGAGCGTGCGTATCTGTCCACTTAGCTACCCAGTTAGGAATGAACCAAACTGAACGGAGGGCCGGGTTAGGCTCCCAGCTTAGGTATAATATCAGACCCACACCAATTAAGAACAGACCGTATAACCAACGCATACAACTTAATGCTTACTTGTACTCTTCAAAATAGAGATTAGCTGTATATATGGGCCAAGTACTAGTTTGGCCCAAACAACATTCTAAATCGCAATTAAGAAATAAATTGGAAGAGTGTGGACTTTTTATGAGATCGAATTGAATAGATAATAATAATGGCCACAAGCTTTGCAGTGGTACGCTTTTATTAGCAGAAATTATCCAGTTAGGCCTTGAGACTCTGTCCGTATAACGATCTTTGCAAAGCGGACAGGGGTGGTATAAAGCGAATTTCCGGTAGATATAGCCAAGAAGTTAGACAATAGTCCAGGGAGATCTGTAAAAAGAATAGGAATCGCTATATTATAACGGGGAAGATTTAGGAGAGCGTTTAGCTCAGCATGGTAGATCGCTTTCTTATAAATAGGAAAGGCCTGACTCGCTGCTAAACCGAATCAGGCCCTTATTTAATGCCTTGTAAAAGGCCCTACTTCTTTCTAGACGAAAGTACCGCCAAACCCATCGGTGTTGGAACCGATCTTCAGGGTGAGCTTCTTGACATTCCCCAGCACTTGCAGCTTGGGTGATTTATAGGCCTTCTTGGGCGACGGTTGATGTATATTGTTAGCCTTTGAGTTCATGGAGCAATGAGTTAAATGTGGTTGGATATCTACTGGATGACGATTCGATGTTTGCGAAGCTGGCCCCGCTCTTCCACCGTCAGCACATACACCCCCGTAGTGAGCTGGCCATTGGCCTTCAGCAGCAGATTGCTGCCCTGTACCTCACTCTTCTGAACCGAGACCGAATTGCCATCCGCCCCATACAGGTTCAACACCGCCGTCTCGGGCTCATCCAGGCTCACCCGGAACTGCTGGCTGGCTACCACCGGATTGGGGAACACGCCATAGGCTCCTTCCCGCAACACCACCGATTCCACCTTGAGCACCGTCGACTTACCGTCCAGATCCATCTGGGTCAAGCGGTAGTAGCTGGTGCCCCGGAAGGGAGTGTAGTCGGTGAGATGATAGTTCTTCAGCGATTCGCTGCTGGAGCCGATCTCGGTTACCTCGCCCACAGTTTCGAAGTGTTTGAGGTCTTTGCTGCGCTCGATGAGAAAGCCTTTGTTGTTGGCTTCCCAGGAGGTGGTCCAGGCCAGCGCCACGGTTTGATCTTCCTGGGCTTTAGCCGTGAAGGAGACCAGACCTACCGGCTGAACTGTACCCTGGGTAACGGCTACAGCCGTGTTGGCATTATCATTACCACTGTTGTTGGTCGACAGCCCGGTGGCTACAGCATTGGCCGTGATGCTGGGGGGCAGACCGCCCGTAACCGATACGCCCCGGATGGTGAGCAGCAGGTTGTAAATGGCATTACCTGGCACTACACCCAGATCACTTTTGACGGTGACGATGGTGCCGCTGCCACTGCTGTAGGCTCCCTGGGTGAGCGACAGGTTAGCGGTGGTACCAGCTACGGGAGAGACAACGGCTACCGACGCAGCTGTCACACCCACGTTAGGTGGCAGGTTGATGGTATAGGTAGCGGTAGCGCTCTGAGGGATGTCGGTGGAGCTACCGTTGCCGAAGCTGACGGTGACACTGCTGAACTGGCCCACCTGCAGGGGGTTGGGGGTGATGGTAACGCCGGTGGCGTTAGGATCCTGGGCATTAGAAGCATAGCTGCCGCATAAACCCAGCGTTAGTAAAAGTAAAAGTCGCTTGATCATATTCAGTTGCATCTGATTATATGTAAAACATCAGGGTCTCGAAGGAGTAAACCATCGAGACCCTAGAAAGTTTATAGGCCTTGTATAATTCGGGAGAATATATTGTTGGCGTTATTTCCATCGTAGGTCGTATTAATATCATCATTCACGTTGATGTTGATATTGGAAACGCTGCCCGCATTTGCCGTGGTCCGGGTAATGGTAAACCCGACAGTTGATTTTCCACTGGCTGGAATAAGTTGTCCGCCGTTCATCAGCAGCGAAAGTTGCTGATTATTGATGTTACTGCTAACCGTCCAGTTTGGATTATTTACTGTTTGAGTACTACCACCACTTACGGCGATACTCGTAATAGAATTATCAAACGAGATGGTAAAACCGGCTGGTACTGTAACCGTGATAGCGACGTTCCCACTAGAGGTTGGGTGACCCGAAACTTCAAAGATATCTACAATGAAATTCCGTGAATTATCGGGGGAGGCCCCAAAGTTAGAATTTGGGAGGGTGATCGTTGGAGACAGATCCGGTGGAACACCTGGGCCGCCTTCAACAATGAACGAGAAGATTGTGTTCGTACTTAACCCACCCGGATCCGTTGCGGTTATAGTGACCTCATAGTTTCCTGCTACTGTAGGAGCGCCGTTAATAACAAGTCCGTTAAACGTCAGCCCAGGAGGCAAGCCGTTAGCTGTCAGCGTTAGCTGATCGTTCTGAGGATCACTAAAGGTGGTTGAAGGAACCTGAAAGGTGAAATTGGCATTGACTGTACCATTCAGCGTACCAATTGGATTAACGACCGCAGGACGCGAGTTGACATTCGGATCACCACCCGCTGGTACAACGACTACCACGGCTTCGGCAATATCACTGGTACAGCCACTTTTCGAGCACAACGCAGGTATCACAAATGTTCCCGTAGCGCTGGTAGGAAGCGTGATCGCCGATCCAGGAGCAACAGTGTAAACACCACCACTACCAAAGTACTGAATAATGCCACCAGAGCACCCGGTAGCCGTAACGCTAACAGGCCCACTCCCCACGGTAACCGTTTGAGACGCCGGGCTGAGCGTAGGTGGAGTCAATCCACAGGGATTGGAGAAACTGCCCGCTCGGGTAACCACAGGGGCGGCTGAAACATGAACCGCAACACTTAGACCGATCAGTACACAAAGGTACCGGGCCAGGGCGGGTAGGGCGCGAGTTGGTAATTGTAAATGCATAATAGTGGAGGGGTTATCTAGTTGGGTAGTGGACTAATACCAAAGGTATAGGAAATTATGTACACGTATAACTTAATTAATATGGTTTACAGGGCCTTTATAACTGTTTTTGTGGTTTATATTTATTATCCGGCGAAAATCTATTTGGACTTTTAGGGTTGCTGGCGACGTAGGTAATCGGTATGGTATTGCCGTAGCAACGCATCAAGTTGGTAACCGAGTCGATAGCGAAGTCCCACGTTGCTACCCTGTCCATTGTATGAGTATTCAAATCGGTACTCTTCCGTCGTCCGTAGCCGGGCTTTCCTTGACTGGGCAATTCGACCGGGGGGAATCGGGACGGCGAAGTTGAAACCGGCTGTTGATCCTTTCGTCGTTTTGGTTGCATAAATTCCTATATCTACCGAATAAAATTGCCGTATGAAATCCAGTCGTACCCCCTGATCCTGGTAGAGAAACTGCCCACCCGAAAGTTTCAGCGTTACATCCCGTTTACTGATCCGATAAGCCACATCGGCCAGAATCATCGGCTTATCCATCGATTCATAATAGATGCCCCGCTCCGGGTAATAATAATCGCCGGTTACACTTACTTCCAGTCCGAACGACCAGGGTTTAGTCAGGTTAGCCCGTCGATATTGTAGGTTTACACCGTACTGATTGCTATAAAAAAAGCCTGCCGATGCACTTAGAAAATCCTGACGGCCTAACGCCAGAAATTGATTTAAGTAGATCGGGGCCGGCCGAATATTCATCGGTTGTGTATCGTAGTTGTTCGTAATCGGGAACAACATCCCAAAATTTAAAGCCAGCCCACGGGTTAAATACAACTGGCTCTGTAGTAACAGACTGGTTTTAGCCTGGAACGGATCTTCTTTAAATCCGAAATTTGCTACTATTTCTGGTTGTAGCCGAAAGTCAAACTTATAATGCCACTGACCTACGGGAACGATTTTAGCCGCTGCTTTTCGCTCGTCTGGCGAAAACAAATGGGTTTGCCAGTTATCGCCCAGTTGATACCCTGCAATCGGTACGCCCTGGAAAAGTGGAACGAACTCGGTTGCTGCAGGCCGTGCCAGCGACTGACTCAGTTCCAGTAGACCGATCATTGGGTTTCGGTAGAGACGCTGCTCATAGTAAACCCGATTGGAGGTACTGTCAACGGTTATGTTTTCAAAATTCAGCAGCGTTCGGTTGGAATTCTGCTGGCAATAACCTACTTGAGCAAACCAGCAAGCCAATAACCAACTACCAACTAAGGCTGCTCGATAGGAACTCTTCATGCGTACATACTGGCTGAAAACAGGCAATGCCATTTGTCTGTTTTCATGTTAGTTGACTGGTTCGGTCCGCTTACGCAGCCGTTTGGGTAAGCCCTTTAACGAGGTTGCGTATGAGGTGCCAAACGTAATCTGATCGAAATTAATGACACCAGCCTGGAGCGTCCAGCGATCAAATAGTTTTGCATAAGCACCCAGATTCAAGTGCTGTGAATCCCATTCAATCATCCCGCCCAGCTTTTGGTGGTATCGAATAGCTATCCCGCCAAATGGGCCTGATAAATACGGGCTAGGTCGTTCGTTTTTATTGTGAAGTTTATAATTCGAGAAAATATCAAAATCATTCCCCTTATTAGCGCTTCGATCAAAATAGTAGGGACTTCCAAAACCTGCTGTTACTTCCGCTGAAATCGATTCGCTGAGCGTATAATTTTTGGTGGCCGCCACAGCATAGGTTACGAGTGAATTATCAACCCCAAAAGGCGTTGACAGAATCAGGGCTACAGACGGACGACGCTTACTTTCAGTTAAAACCGCATACTTAATGTCTAGCTGACGGTCGCCTATCCCCCTTGCCCTTAATGGTAACTCACCATTTACTTGAAAAATATTCAGATTAATCTCAAGTCTTGGTAACAGAGCTAAGGTCAAATAATAAATATTACTGGATCTACTATTTACCTCGTTATTCGTACTGACCGATAAGTTCGGATCATTAACTCTCGGATTGTAATGCGATGGGTTGTAGTGATACCCAATCTGAAACGTTCCATCGGCTAGTATCCTGGCTGTTGGTATATTCAGTAAGCCAGGCTTGCCGGATATATTTACCTGAGCCAGACCACTGGAAGAAATGAATAGGCAGACTGTCAGTAAATTTATTGTCCAGCGCAAACTCATTTTATAGGTAAACAGCTAATCGGAACAGTATCGAGTTTGCTTTTGACATCTCCTCAATTGCCGTCCACATAGGAGGTGAACAACAATTGAGGAGTTCAATGTATTCTAAAATTAACGTTTACTTACGGAGCCACTGTACCCTGGTTGTGGCAGCTATCGTACAGACTAAGCACAATCCGGTAAGCCGTGCGAATCGTTTCGTTGAAATTGGTAATAATTGCTGCCAGATCAGTATCACGGGCAAACTGAGCAGCCGCGATTTTAGCGATCGATGTGATGGCGCAGGTGTTCAACTCAGCTGGTTGCAATTGATAGTAGGATTGAATTTGCTGCGCATACAATGTATACAGGAATGCTTTCAGCAAATCATACTTAGTACCACCTAAGGTAGCCGATGCGGCATCTAAATGAGCCAGATCAGTACCTAAGTTAGAATAAGCTGTCGAAATAAGCGACTGATATTGGGCTAATTTGCCACTTACACAGCCCTGTACATCGCTCTCAGCGCTTGACTTTGCCTGGTTGTAGCTTGCGTTGACGGTAGCTGCCTGCGATTGACGATCATTGTCAAGCCCAAATATTTTGGTATCGTACAGATCATTGGCTTGTTTGAAGCAAGGATCACTACCCCCATAATTAATAGCGGTTACTAGTAATGGCGTTGGAATGGTTACCGTTCCTGGCCCTGGAATTGAAAGCGTAGTTGGGGTAATTTCGATACCATTTACCGTTGGATAGGTAAACGTCAGCAAATAAGGTTGTAACGCTGCATTACCAACCAGCGAATTGATTCGGGCCTGCAACAGATCGGGCAGTTTGCCGCCTGCATTTAGCGTCGAAATAACAGAAGGGGTAAAGCTGGCAATCAATGTAGAAGGAGATATGCCCGCTGTACTAAGCGCCTGGTTCATGGCATTAGCCGCATCTGTTACAGCCTGCGACGATGGATTGCTACCCAGATCACTTTTCACCTGAGCGGCCGGGGCCGAAGGTGTCATCGTAGAGGGGGTCACCGTAACGGGGGCTGGGGTTGATTGCCGTAAACCAGGGAGTTGCAGATCGCGCAACGACTCCATGGTGTACTTGGGCGTTAGGGGCGCGGCATCCTGGTTCCGACAGGCGTACGCAAAGAAAACCAGACAAAGTGCGTAAAACGCCCAGACAGTCTTTTTGGTAGATGTTTTCATGAGCAATTGGATGATTATGATGGTTTACGTATGGTGTGCCTAATTGCCTTCCCTGCATGACCTCCACATAAGCTGCTGCCCGTGAATGCTAATCGGTTTACAACGTTGGCGTAAAGAATTAGATTACTACAATCGGATAACAAATGAGTTCAACAAGTTGGCAAAAAAGCAGTATCAGAAAAATCTTGTATCACTCATTCAGTATCGTTTACACTAGAATTAACTTATCAAAGGTAGACATATGCTGATAGAACTTTTCGCTATTTATTTACCTCATTTCCCTGTTACCTGCCTGTTGGTTTGTTATTTGGGAGCAATATATTGGTAACTAATGATTTATGAACAAACCTGCGATTGATAAAGCTGTATGTATTTATTATTCGGCGAAAGCTTCTTACTAGCTCAAATGCTAACTAAGCAACTTATTTGTTTTTGTATAATTATAGAAAGATTCGGCTGGTTACATAAGCAAATGACATATTTCAACTCAGAAGCTATTACTTTCGCTTTTTGAACAGGCTAAATACAGTGTAATAAAAGTTTTCTGTCACTCCAACGAAGGAGAAATCTTCGGATAAGTCTAGTTTTTCTTCCTCACCCGAAGATTCCTCCTTCGTCGGAATGACAGAAAATTTAAATGACAGTGTACTAAATGCCTTGACCAAACTAAGGTTTGCCCTGTTCGTGCGTTTAAGTGGCCAAGCCAGAGCTTAGCCAGCACAAGTCAATTTATCAAGATTATGACAAATCGGGTTTGGACCTGGCTTAAGGATAAGTTAAGTAGTACATCATCGTCAGATCAGTCAGTGCCCTGTTTCTGGCAGACAGATGTCCATTCGCATCTGATACCGGGTATTGATGATGGGGTTAAAACCATGGATCTGGCTATGACCTGCATTCGGCAACTGGCCGACTGGGGAATTCAAAAAGTTATCACGACACCGCACATCAGTCACGAACGATATCCGAATGATGCAACCGTTATAGAAGCCGGTAAGAAGGCTTTACAGGAGCGGGTTGATGAGGAGCGACTATCGATTCAGATTGAGGTAGCCGCCGAATACATGCTCGACGACTTTTTTCTTCAACGGCTTGATGCTGGGCCTCTGTTAACCTTTGGCGCTGAGCGTTACTTGTTGGTTGAAACTGGCTGGCTGGCTCGTCCGATTTTACTGGATGAGATGATTTTCCGTATTCAAACCGCTGGCTATGTACCGGTATTAGCTCATCCTGAACGCTATCCGTATTATATAAACGATCTGGACGGATTGGGCCGACTTCGGGATCAGGGGTGCCTCCTGCAAGTCAACTGGATGTCGCTGACGGGGCGCTATGGATCGCATGTCCGAAACCAGGCAAAGTTGATCCTAAAAAACAATTGGGTTGATTTTATAGGAAGTGATATGCACCGACCCGAAGACCTACCCGCGTTGGAGGCTTTATTTTCTTCATCGATGTATGAACTAGTGAAGGCGCAACCGTTGCGGAATGCGGGGTTGTAATGGTTTACCTCACCCCCTGCCCCCTCTCCGTTGTAGGAGAAGGGAAGAAATGAGGCTTTTGATTGGAATTTGAGATTTTAAAGAAAGGGAGTTCTGTTTTCCTCGTTTCTGTCATGCTGGCGTTCCAGCTTGACAAATTAATGAAATTTGAAAAGTTTGAACAGCTTCAGGGTAAAGAAACCTAACTGTCAATGCTAACTTCGTTCGGAAGCGGGTTCGATAGACGGCTCTGCTTGAGTAGCGACCTGGGTGGATTTGTTTGACCGAATTGCCAACAGTTCTTTTTCAAACGTTCGCAGAATGGCCTCTTTGCTTAGATATTGTTGAGCATATTGACGGGCGTTGGCTCGGTAGGTTGACAGATCAGTACGTAATGCCTGATCGATTCCAGCTCGTAATGCTTCCAGGGATTCTGGCTCGATGAGAATACCCATTTGATGGGATTTGATGACATCATAGAGGGTTGTACCCGGTACAGCTGAAACCAGCGCACAACCACCAGCGGCCAGAATACTGGTCAGTTTGGAAGGGAGAACCAGATCAGAAGCGGACTTTTTCTGAAGAACCAGGTGGATATCTGCTGTTGCCAGCAATGCTGACAGCTTATCGTACGGTTGAAGCGGATGAAAGCTGACGTTAGTAAGGCCGTATTCATGCGCCAGGTTTTCTAGTCGGACTTTACCACCGCCTGAGCCGCAAATGAGGAATTTTACATTCGGCTGCGATTGAAACGATCGGGCGGCTTCAATAATCAAGTCAAGCCCCTGCTTTTCGCCAACACTACCCGAGTAAAGCACAACTTTATCGTCCGGTAGCAATCCAAATTCATTTCGTAACGACTGCTCACGTGACAGCGGGCGAATCAACTGCTCATCGACCCAATTTGGGAATAACAGACAAGGATTCTGAAGTACATTTTTACCAGCGACCTTTCGAACCATGCCTTCGCTAATGGTTGAAACGATCGAAGATCGTTTCAAAATGAACTTTTCAATCGAAAACAATACATTTAAAAACGATTGGTTTTTAATCATACCGAGCTCTTTGGCCATATCTACCTGCAAATCCTGTAGGTGATACCAGAGCGGTACCCGTTTAAGTAGTGAGTACAACGCTGGAAGCATACCAATCTGAAAGGGAGGGGATATACAAATAACCGCATCATACCGCTTACCAAAAAGTATAAGGAGCCAGTAGGGGAGACTGCTAAGCACAAAGGACAGTTCATGTAGAATACGCTTAGCAGTGGTGACTTTTTTCGGAACATAAAAGGGACAACGATGGACCGTAACTCCTTCAATCGTTTCGGTAAACCAGCCTTTACTTTTATAGGTATTATGAATTTCCCATTCAGGATAATACGGCATAGCTGTAATTACATGGACAGTATGCCCCTGACGGGCCAACCAAGCCCCCATTTCACCAGTATATTTACCAACACCTGTTAATTCAGGAGCATAATTAATATCGTAAATCAAAATTCGCATAAAAAGACCACTCTTATGTGGTTAAATTCTTTCTTGAAGAGAAGTTTTATAAGTGAAAAAATTATAGAAAAAGCGTTTCTTTGGAACTTGCATAATGAAAAAGAGAATTATTATCTTTAATAAATCGGCTACTCGAAAAGTGTTAATGAATACAATGTATTCGAGAGCATATTAGTTAAACCTCTTTATAAAGAATTAAACAAAAATAAAATAGATTTGTAAAGTATTCTCTCGTAGAGAATATTAGCTTACTACCTTTACCATTGGGGTTTCATTTTTACAACTAGCTTACGAAGAATTTTTATTTTTAAGTAATTCGGATGTCCTTAGTATAATAAAGTACTCATAAATTGATTGCAAAGTTGCATAGGTAACTCCTACAGAACCGTCAAGAAACGCTTTGCGCCAAATAATTAAATAAAGCCATTTTATTATCGGTCGGCCCGGAATCTGATAGAACAGACCCTTCTGGTGAAAACGACGCTCTGTAAAATCTTTTCCAAAAAAAGCTTTTCGTATAGAGAATGAAGTTGAATTACCTATATTAGCTAAATGAGTCAAAGCCTCCATATCTGCATAACTTAGATGACGTTGTATCCAGAAACGTATTCCCTTACTAAATGGATAATGGTCGAGAAAGCCATTTAATTTAGATGTTGGTCCATCAGGTATTGAAACAGGGTTTACCAGCCGTTCGTACCGCATTTTCTCTGGACGAAAGAGACGGAGATAATAAGGAGACATTTGAGCATGTTTCAACCAGGTGCCCTCCCAAGCAAAATCACGTCGTTGAACCTCATACGCTACGGCTGGGTTATGTTCAGGTTGAAAAGAAAGCAATACTTTTTGCAAATCGATAGAAACACGTTCATCTGCATCAATATAAAATACCCAAGAATACTTAAAAGGAATATTGGCTAATCCCCAATTTTGATGAGAAGACCAATTGTCAAACTTTCGTTGAGTAATTCTAGCACCAGCGCTTAAAGCTATTTCAACAGTTCGATCTTCGCTATATGAGTCATATACATGAATATCATCACACCAAGAAACTGATGCTAGGCACCCAGGTAAATCTTGCTCTTCGTTCTTTGTAAGTATAAGAATCGATATCATTTAGTGTTAGTATTACAGAAAAGCCCTAAACTTTTTCTTTAAATATTCTTCTTTTAAGAAATTTTGCAGGGTTACCTCCTACAATTGAAAAATCTTCGGTGTTCTTTGTAACAACAGATTTCGCTGCAACTACGGTGTATTTCCCTAAAATTACACCAGGAAGTATATAAGCCCCTGTTGCAACCCAACATCCTTCATTGATTACAATTGGTTTTAACACATAGCTAAAATTAATATCATCCACGTCATGGCTACCCGTCAGTAAATAAGCATCTTTACCTATACAACTTTTCTCCCCTATAGTAATTGGTGCAAGGCAGTAAATCCAAGAGTTCTCGCCAAGACTCGCCAAACTTTTCATAGTCAAATTCCAAGGGTGATCAATTCTGGCAGTACTGTCTATTGTAACATCTTTACTCAAGTTTGCTCCAAAAAGCCTTAAAAGGCTAATCCTGTAAAGCTTAAATCTTGCAGGAAATAATCTAAATAGTGTTACATTAATCAATTTCCAAAAATGACTTTTTAACTTCACTTTTAATGGAAATGGAGTTGTCTGAACAGGATCAAAAATAGGAGCATAATTATTCATATATAATTCTTTTTTTTAAAAATTTTGCTGGATTACCTCCGACAATTGCCCAATCTGGGACATTTTTAAAGACAGCAGCTCTAGCGCCAACAATAGCCCCTTCACCAATAGTCAAATCCATCATAATAAAAGCTTCAGCAGCAACCCAAACATAATCTTTTATTATAATTGTTCCAGAAATAAAGGGAGTATTTAAAGAGGTAGTAGTGTGAGAAGCGCTACATAAATAAGTTCTTTGAGAAATTGTGACTTTTGAACCAATTATAGTTTTGCCGATATGAAGTTGAACATGAGGTCCAATGCAAGTAATATCTCCAACAACTAAATTCCAAGGAGCTGGAATATAAGCACTTGCATATATAATCGAACCTTTACCAATCTTTGCCCCAAATAATTTAAGTAGAGTAACTCGCCATAAATTAAAAAAAGGTAATGAGAATGGTCTGAATAGAAAAAAGTACACTAACCCCCAAAAAAACCTGTGTATTTTGTCTTTTAAAGGGATATTATCTATATATTTGATATAATTTGTTGACATAAAATTTTATAACAAGCAAGTTGAATTTAGTTATAAAGACCAAAAGCAATTAAATAATTATCTCTTCAAAAGTGTACAATTTAGCATATCTTTAATTTTTTTAATAAAATTATACTCTGAGAAATTTGACTTTGCATATTTTATATTATAATCTCCTATAGTATCTATATAAAAAGGAAGGTTTTTGTTGATTTTTTGCAATACTGAAGATATATTTTCAATATCCCTAGCTTTAACAAAAAAACCATTTTTTTCTGTAACTATATCTGGAATTCCAGAAAAGTTAGTTGTAACAATAATATTGCCAGATAACATAGCTTCAATTAAAGAAATTGGCTGGCCCTCCATTCTATAATATGTTGGTAAGATAAAGACATTAGCTTGTTGCAATAACATTTGTTTCTTAGCCCCTTCAACAACTCCATGATATTTAGCAAACTCTCCTAAGACTTCAAATTTTTGAAAAAAAATATCTTTTATTGAATCCTCTAAACTACCTGCTATGTTAACACTGAATTCAAGATTAGATTCTTTTAATAAAATTAATGAGTCTAATAAGTCTATTATGCCTTTCTCAAGCATTAAGGTGCTTAGATAGAGTATATTAAGATTTTTTTTATTTTTATATGAAATGCCAGATGATGTATAAATATCTTCTGCAAAATTTTCAATTGCAAAAATTTTATTATAGTCAAGTAATTCATTAAAATTGGCTTTTAATGAATTAGATAAGACTATACCAGCAGATGCTCTTTTAATAAAGTAACTAAAAATTAATTTTTTAAAACTTTTCAATAAACTCATTTGGTGTCCTAAATAATTACCATGAATGTGTATTATATAAGGTTTTTTTAAAAAAAAGGATAAAAAATAAAAAGGAATATACTTTAAAATTCCCCAAAAAGATTGCCCTGGAGTAGTATAAACAACATCAGAGGTCAATATTTTAAAAATTTGTGTATATATAGACAGGAATGATATTATCTTTTTTAAAGAAAACTCTCCGACCTTTTTACTTAAATCGCCATTTATATTAGTGTTAATAATATTTACTTTAATATTGTTGTCTAATTTTAGATTGTTGTAAATCACTTTGTTAGCGAGCGAACATCCACTAGTTGGTGGAGCAATAGGACCAATAATCAAAACTCTCAACCTCATATTAATTAATGTTAAATTCAAAAAAGGTATACAGTTAAAAGAAGAGCTTTTTTATCTTTCATTTTTTATGTAAAAAATGAAAGATAAAATAAATCAGTAATAAAAGGTAAAAAAATGCTCAAAATTCATCGAATGAAAAATATTATAAGGCAAGTAAATTTTAGTTCTAAATGGTACTGGGCATGCAAATCTTGAAGTACTTCTTCATATAGTTCATCCATAATAGTATAGATCTAGAAGGCTTTCCCTACCATAACTCGATAAATTGCTTAAATAAGATGCATTTAGTAAACAGTAGATCTCTATGATATTTACAAACAATGGAAATAGTTAATGTTGTCGTATTTGCTGTACGACTTAAGGTTATAAACTGTTAACGACATCAAGTTAGCTACTTTTGTTCTTTGACATGACGGTTAAGATGGGACGTGCTACTGAAATGGGTCTACGAGACCAACTTATTGCCCTTAAACAACAAGGGGCTACCCTAGTCCAGATTGCTCAACAGCTCAATTTGCCAGTGGGGACAGTTCGTAAGTTGTCGGCCAATTACCACCAACACCAACATCTTGGGGTAGCCTACGCCTATTGTGGGCCTAAACAGCCTACCTCAGAAGCACTCATGCTACGCGCTAGCCTGTGGTTGAAAAAACATCACCCACGCTGGGGAGCCCCCTTGATCCACCTCAAGCTTACCCAACGCTATGGTCAGCAACGGACTCCCTCGATCCGAACCCTACAACGTTGGTCTGTGACCCATCAGTTAACCAAGCCCCCTAACCAACTCCAACAAACTCGGATTGGTACGGCTAAAGCGGTACACAACATCTGGCAGGTGGACGCCAAAGAGAACTTAACCCTACCTGATGGTAGTGTAGGGTGTTACCTCACAATCACCGACGAGCATAGCGGAGCTGGATTAGCAGCTTGAGTTTTTCCCTACGGTCGTATTGGTCAGGTCCCTTTAATCCATTTACAAAAGGTGTTACTGGTCGTATTTGCTCGCTGGGGTAAACCGGGGGCTATGCGGGTGGACAATGGCCTGCCTTTCGGCTCGCCTACCCTCCAATTTACCCCCATACTAGCCTTGTGGTTGATTGGCATCGATGTGACATGATCTGGAATTAAGCGGCTTGTCCCCAACAAAATGGCCGGGTCGAGAAAATGCAGGACATCACCGCACGTTGGGCTGAAATTGAGCAGGTTACCACCCTAACTCAGTTGCAAGACCGATTAGATTTGGTAATACTCATTCAATGGCAGCAGTATTCGGTTGTCCAGCTGGGGTAAAAACCGGCTGGAAGTTTATCCCGACCAGGAAATTAGCCGACGGATCTATACCCCTACCGATTTTCGTATAGAGCGGGTGTATGGGTTTCTACAGGGTAAGCTCTACACCCGAAGGGTAACGGTCAATGGTCAGCTCACCCACTATGGCAAAGTGTATAGTGTGGGAGTAGCCTACCGGCATCATTGGGTTCAGTTGCGGCTGAGTAAGGATGGCCAACAATGGGACGTATTAGCTCGACAGCAGGTGATCAAAGAGCTGGCTGCTCCCATGCTTTCTTCAGAAAGTATTCAGCGTTTAACCGTCTTTCAAAGAACTGAGTCGACAACTTAGTGTCGTTTTAAGGCTATAAACTTAAGTCGTACAGCACGTTTTAACATATTAACAAGCACTAAGTCAGATTTTTATTTGACCAATTTTTCACTAAATATATAGAGTAGAAAAATTGTCAATTACGTTATTAATATATTGCAATTCTAAATGAGTTTAATGTTTTTAAATATATCTAACTTTGGCCTTAAGTAACCGCGATTGCCATTAAAAAACAAGTTAAACTTAATATATATTTTACTTATTTTTTTTATACATAAGCCAAAATGATAAAAGAGATTTTGGCAAGAAGTAATAAAATAATAATTTAATTAAAAAATTAAAGTTAAAAAAAAGTTCTTTATTCTCTTTTAATAAATCAATTTTCAATCTTAAAGCATCATTTATTGTTAATTTTATATTTTTTTGTGATATTTGGCCATTATGTACTCTATATTTTATTAAAGGTATTGGCAAATTTTGAAATTGAGTATACCTAGATAATCTTAACCATAAATCATAGTCTTCAGCCTTAGGGTATTTATCTCTATAATTAATATCGTTACTTAATAAATTTCTTCTTATTATAACAGTTGGATGTAAAAAAGGATTTACGGTTAATAATACTTTTTTTATTTCATCATTAGTTTCTGGAAAAGACAGGGCAGATATATTATTACCTTTTTCATCAATAATAATCGCAGCAGTTCCTAGTAAGCCAACTTCTGGATTTTCTAACATAAATTTTACTTGAATTTCTAGTCTTGTATCTATCATTATATCATCAGCATCAATTCGCACAATAAACTCGCCTTTAGAAAGCTCAACACCTTTATTCAGGCAATTTGGTAATCCTTGATTCTTATTTAATTTTAAATAATTTATTCGAGAATTAAACTTCAGCATATATCTTTTAATAATATCATCACTACTATCAGTCGACCCATCATTAATTATAACTAGTTCCCAATTTTCATAAGTTTGATTAGCAATACTTTGCAAACATTCTTCTAAAAAGGCATCGGCATTGTATACAGACATTATTATGCTTATGAGAGGGAATGACATTTTAATAAAGTGTTAGGTTATTTTTGAAACATTTGAAATTAAATACAAAACTATTTATTGTTTTATAGTAGGCTTAATTGAGGAATTAGCTTTATTAAGCCTAATAAGTTTTTGTTTTTTTTTAAATAAAGTTAAATATAAAAAACACATTACTCCTGAAAGTAAAAAAAATCTAAAATAATTCCTTAAAGGATATTGTTGATTAGCTATAAAAAATAAATATGCTGGCATGCATAAAATATATCCTATATTTCTGTTTCTAGACACCATAAGGTTTAAAAATCTCAATGTTATATAGATAATTAAAAAATATATAACTATATATTGTATACCGAACATATAAACTTCTAGATTTGAACTATATGGAACAAAAACATTAATCCTATGCTGAAACTTTAGATATTTATCAAAATTGTCAATTGAAGAAGGTGTTGGGGAGAATGAAAGTATTTTATATGTATCTGGATAATTACCGCCCATGTTTTGTCCAATATAAAATATCCAAGCTCCGCCAAAAAGATTTTCAAGAATAAAACCTTCTTTTAATAATTCATTTAAATTGGAATCATGTAAGTTTGAAAAAATTTCTGAAAAGCCTTGATGTATCTTATTCCTACCCGCTAACACTGCTGAATAACTATATATAATTAAAATTGCCATAATAGATATTTTAAATACTTTTAACCAACCAGATTTATGAGTAACAACAGTACCTAGTAAATAACCAGCACAAATTAGACCTGCCGATCTTGAATTATTACTCAGTTGGAAAAGTAAGCAAAAAAAGCCTATGCTTAATGATATATATTTTACAATATGATATCTATTAGTACTATTTAATAGAACGTAAAAAAACATACAAGCAATACCATTTATTGTCAAACTTCTATGGAATAAGATTAAAATATTACTTTGAATTCCAAGTTTTTTTACATCCGATAATGTTAAATATTGATTGTTTCTCTCAAGTATGGAAATATCAATATTAACTATGAAAAATATAAATAATATGAAATTTGTTATAATAAAATAATTAATAAATTTATATAATATATTAGGTATTTCCAGCTTGTTATTCTCCGCTTGCTTAGTTATTCCAAAAGTTGAAATTATTGAAGTAACTAATAATATACCATAAAAAAAATTGACAGTTGATATATTATAATTTGATATGTTTTTTATATATATTAAATAGTAGCATGAAATAAGAGAAATCAAATTAATTCCTAGAAAATGAATTGATGGAAGTTCCAAAACATAAAACTTCTTCTTTAAAAAGAGATTTGTAAAAAAAAATATTAATATAGAGAATAGGATTAAAGTTTCCATTTTATTTTTCTAAATTCTTTATGTTAAAATTTTATTTAAAATAATAGATAATTAGCAAAAGACTTACATTTGCAAATTTGAAGTCATTTTTATTTATGCAAAATTATAAACTCACAATATTATGTTATAATATTACATGTTAACAGGATTAATCTTATTGACCTTGAATGTTTAAATAAATAGTATAAGATATTGTACTAAATTTTTTTTATATAACTACCTTGTTTAGAGAGGCTTGTAATTATTATGATTATTTGGAATAATCATAATAATTTTATACACAGATCTACCAATTGTCTTTAAGATATATATTGAACTTAAATAAAGCATTTCTTGAACTTTTATTATTTTATTGGCTTTAGCAATTTTTAATATATTAACAAAAAGTGGTAAAAGATTGAAGCTAACTGATATATTTTTAAAAATATTCCAAATAGTTTCATTTAAAGCGGAACTAATATTTCTATTATATTTATAATCATATGTTTTAATTTTAGGGATAAAATCAGTTAGAAACATTTCTAAAGAGATTAAAAATGACCTTGAGACTTTTTGTAGTTTTATATTACTTTGGAATTTTGGTATTCGATAATACGAGTCGACAGGATAATCAAAACAAGTCCTATATTTCACCCCATCAACTAATAAAGCTCTTGTATGTAACTCAGGATCTTGTAATCTTGAATAATTTAAGTTAAACCCACCTAAATTTACTAAAAATGACTTTTTCCATATTGGACTGCAGGTATGCCAAGGGTAGGGATATTTTATTTTTACAAAATCTTTTAGATGGTCGTTAGATGATATATTTATAGCTAAATTATTGAGGTCTTCTGGAAATATATGGAACTCTTTTACTTTAAATATTGCAAAGTCTAATGAACTATCTTCTTGCATAACTTTAATTCGTTGTTTTATACAATTTTTTTCTAATAAATCGTCTGAATCTAAAAATATAATGTATTCGCCTTTAGATATATTAAGACCAATATTTCTACAGCTGTTTCCACCTTTAGGTAAACCTTCTCTAGTTATTACTTTTATATTATTATTACTATATTTTGCTAAAATGTTTAATGTTTGATCAGTTGACCCATCGTCAATAATAATTATTTCGAAATGTTTATAAGTTTGATTTAAGCATGAATTAATAGTATCAACAATGCTATTTTGAGAATTATAGATTGGAATTACAATTGATAAAAATGGTTGCATAATAAATAATATTTATTTTTAGAAAAGTGATTAACTACTAGCTAATTTAAGTATCATATTTCTAATTTACTTTTAATTAAAAATCTTACTTTTTATTACATTATCGTTTATAAATTTAGTTGCATTTTTTAATTTAGATTTATTAAAAAGGATAACTACAACTAAAACAGTACTTAGTTTTATTAAAAGATTATATATATATGCACTATAGCTAATATAAAATATATTTACTTTAGAAATTAAGAATAGACTTACTATTAAAATAATACTAATGGGTATTTGCTTAATCACAATTACTTTAATAAAAGTTAAAAATGATTGTTTTAAGATTATTTTTATTAAAATGTAGAACCCTTGGAAGAAATTTATTGAAAACCCAATTACTATTAAATATGATAAAATCTCTAATGATTTAAAATAAAAAATGCCCATTAAAATCGAAGTAATCATTATAAAGGCCGAAAATAATCCTGAAATAAATAATAATTTCGTTTTTCCTGTAGCTTGAAAAATTGCACCACTACTTGAAAGTAACATTTGAATCCATATAGACATACTTAATATTTTAAATATTTTAACTGATTCCTTCCATTGTTCTCCAAGAACAATTAGGATAATTTCATCCGATATAAAATAAAGCAATATTGATATTGGTACGCCTAATAGAGCTAATAAATTTAATATCTTAATATATTCATTATATATAACCTGCTTTTTATCTGAATATGTTGCTAAAATAGGATGTAGCACAGGTGTTATTGCATGAGTTAAATGTGCTATTGGATACATCATTAATTGATATGACTGATTATAAATCGCTAAATTATGGTTACCCATATATTTCCCAATTAATATATTATCTAAATTTCTCGAGAAATAGTTTACGAAATTAAAGGAAAACTGAAAAAATGAGTATGATATAATTTTACTTATTGATTTAATTGAAAACCCTCTTGTAATTGTTAGCCTTGATAAATTAAAATACCAAAAAAAAGCAAAAATGCTTATTAAAATGGAACGCCATATAATGGAATAGTAGCTTTGACCAAAAATTACTAATACAATGGCTACTATACCGCTTATTGTTGTAGTGCAAATATCAATTATGCCAAGTATTTTAAATGATTTCGCTTTAATAATTAAGCTTTTAGGAACTATGCTTAATGTATTAAATAATATGCTTATTGATAGCAATGACCCTATTTTTTTATAGTCTGAGTTTTGATAGTAATATGCAACAATGTATGATAATACTATAAATAATATTGCTAATATTATACTTAATAACACACTAATTTTAAATATATTTGATATTTGCTTTTTTTCTATGTTTTGACTTTGAACTATCCCTGGCCCAAATCCTACATCACTCAAGATATTGAAAAATGTAACAAAAACAGTAATTATTCCAACAATACCAAATTCATTAGGAGATAATAGTCTAGCAAGTATTGAGTTTATAATTAATCCAATTACTATTCCTGTATATTTTGTGATTAAAGTAATAATTGCGCCCTTTTTTATTTCTTCCTGTAGTATCATTTTTTATTTATTATTATAAATTAAAATAAATATTTATTATTTTAATTTATAAATGAAATTCTATATCTATTATTGTCTTTTTTACATTGTAATTTAGACAAGGAGCATAACTGTCTTATAAAAATATATATGGAAAATTGAAGACGGATTTTTTATTAATGATTTTATGACTAATTTTCTCGTTTCTTTTTTATTTATAAGTCGATCTTTTAATAAGAAATGTAGAACTTCAGGAGCATATATTTTTGAATTTACTATGCATTGCGCTAAGTAATTATAACTTACTCCATCTAATTCATCTTTTAAACAGCATAATGCATCTGAAACACTATCCTTTAATTCATTAGGACCTATGTTAATTGCTGTTGAAGCATATTTCCTTATAAATATTATTCTATCAATCATCTCAAATTCAAAACTATTTATAGCCATTTTTAACATTGTACTCATATCAAACGGAGTTAACTTAAGATTTGCTTTACAAAAGCCGCCAATTTCAATAAATGCATCCTTACTGTAACAAACTCCAGATGGTGCTAATCCACCTTTTATAAACGGATTTACTGCTGATTGACCGGCAAGAATGTTATTTAATTGTATATTACCATACCTCCAATTTTCATAAAAATCTCTAAACATACTCCTACCCCAAATTACATATTTTCTAGGATTACCCCTTTTATGTATTATTTGTTGAAGTATTGTTAAAGCATTATTCATTAAAATGTCGTCTGAGTGGCAGAAAAGTATATATTTACCTTTAGCATTATATAAACATATATTATGATTTTCATACATAGGAACTGTATCAATCCTACTGATTATATTAATTTCATTAGCATATGTATTAAGTATATCAGCTGTATTATCTTTTGATCCATTATTACTTACCAATATTTCATAGGGTAAATTATAATCTTGATTTAGTGCACTTTCAATTGTTTTCATAAGAGTTTTACCTCCATTTAATACAGGTATTGCAATTGTAAATTCCATTTCTTAAATTTTTTTTGTTAGATTTAATTAAATAATATTTATTATTTAATTGTTTGCTAATATGATATTTACGTTTTAATTTTTAATTGAGCACTTAGCTTTTTAAGTTGATTAAATGCATTTTGATATATATAATCCTCTCAATACGCAATCATCGGTCCAATAATATTTCCATTGAGCATATCTTCCTGCTAAAATAAGATTTCCTAATTCTAATTTAGTATTCAATTTATCCCCCCAATTGGTCATTGGTTCTAGATCATCTGGCTCTCTTTTTAAACCAGTTTTTTCTAGCCAATTTAGTACTTCATTTTGAGCTTCTTCTCTTTCTCTATCAAAAATTATATTTGCCCAGTCAACCCATTTTGTGTTAATCGTTTCAATAGCATCTTTATCTTTAATCAATTTCATTTCTATTAACTCATCGCAAACTTTATCTGCTATATTTTTAATATTATCTACAAGTGGCTTATATTTTGAAAAATACACCTCTACTTGAATTCCAGTTTTGCCTTCAGGAGCATTATTTTTAGAAAGTAATTCTGTGCAATTAATTCTTGTACTATATTTTTTTTCATCATAAACATATATCCAATTTTCAAACCTTTGAGTTGGATGACTAGCAACTACATTCACCAATAAAACTGAAGTGCATGATAGTTTTTTAGAGCTGTTTTTAACTTTAGTTGGTGCATTACTTTTTTCTATTAATAATGGTAGCGGTATTGTGCTAATTATCCTTTTATATTTTGTTTTATAGCCATTAGTGAAATTTATTATATTTTTATCAAAGTCAATAAATGAAATATCATGGTTTAATTTAATATTGGCGCTTTCAATCATCTTTTTTGCAAATGAAATATAACCCCCTGATTCTGGGTACCTTACTCTTTGGATATAGTGAGTTCCATGTTTTAATGGGCCTAAATACCCTTCTTTTACTTGTTCTATATTTGGAAAGTGTACTCTTTCGCCAATCCAATTTGTAGTCAAATTTTCAGGTTCAGTTGTCCAATATTTTTTTGTATAAGCGTAAGGAAAAGCTTTTGAAAAAGTTTTACCAAATGATAAATTAAGCCATTCTCCATAATTTTGAGGTATAATATCTTTAGATAGTTGCACTCTTGAGTCTAGTAAGTCTTTCAAGCAAGCATCTTTCAATGGATTAGGTACGGCAAACAAATTTGTCTGTGCTGGATGAGGAATCCAATTACCTTCAAAATAATTTCCAGGTTTTACTTCATATTCTAAAATTTTGTTATCGGCATTAAACTCAAAAACTTCTTTCACAATTTCATTTTTTGTAAATGAAACATGCGGTCCTTCGTCCCAAGTAAAACCGTCAATTACTTCAGAATTGATATGCCCTCCAGCATAATTTTTCTTTTCAAAAATTATGTTATTGAAATTTAAAAAATTTGCCGCACTTAACCCAGCGAGACCTGCACCTAGTATAATTGTATCCATTGTATTAAGTTTTATTAAAAACAATATCGGCTTTCAATTTTGTTTTTGTTCATTCTGATTTTATTAGTACAATATTTCTATTTTATATTGTTTTAGCATTTTTTAAACTTTTATTCTTATCAGTTTTTTGCATCAACTTGATTTGGATTATTTTTTCTTTTCGTAATGTCTTCTATATTCCTTTCAAATTTTCCACTTTGACTCAGCTTTTATTAACTGCAAATTTATTTTTACTCAAAATTTGTCTTGAATATACATCTTAATAAAACATACGTTTTGAAAAAATATTTTTAACATTTTTTCTTTTTCATAATTAGCTTTTTTATTTTTAAATTTTTTTTATATATGCTGAAATAGTTTCACTAATGTAATCATATATATTTTTGTTCAACCCAGGCCAAACACCTAGCCAGAACGACCGATTCATTATAATATCTGTATTAGTTAGATCGCCAACTAAGCGGTAATTAACATCTTTATAGGCAGGTTGTCGAATAAGATTCCCCGCAAAAAGTAGACGTGTGCCAATTTTATTTTCTTCCAGATATTGTACAAACTCACTTCGATTTAGTGGGCTATTCCCCCGAATAGTTATCATAAACCCAAACCAGCTAGGATCACTATTTGGGGTAGCTTCATGAAGAATAAAATGATCCTCAAAAGGTTTTAAGGCTTTATATAGCAAAGCATGATTTTCCCGACGTTTTGCTATAAATTGATCAGCTTTTTGTAGTTGGCTTAGGCCAATTGCAGCCTGCATATCCGTTACCTTCAGGTTAAAACCGATATGAGAATAAGTATATTTATGATCGTAGCCAAATGGAAGGTCGCCTAGTTGCCAATCAAAGCGTTTGCGGCAGGTATTGTCTTTACCCGTTTCACAGTAACAATCTCGCCCCCAGTCGCGGAAGCTTTCGGTTATCATTTTCAGTTTGATATTGTTCACCAGTACTGCCCCTCCTTCACCCATAGTGATATGATGGGCTGGGTAGAAAGATACAGTTGCTAAGTCGCCAAACGTTCCTGTTTTACGGCCATTATAGGTAGCTCCTAGAGAGTCGCAATCGTCTTCGATTAGCCATAAATTATACTTTTTGGCAATTTCTATAACAGTACCTAAGTCGAACGGATTTCCCAATGTATGCGCAATCATGATTGCTTTTGTTTTTGGGGAAATTGCCTGTTCTATTCGTTCTGCTTTTATATTGTAGGTTGGAATGTCTACGTCAATAAACACCGGTATGGCACCGTATTGAATGAGTGGGTTTACGGTAGTTGGAAAACCTGCTGCTACGGTTATTACTTCATCACCTGGTTTAATCTGGCGATCACCTAATTTAGGCGACGTGAGGGCATAAAAAGCACACAAGTTTGCCGATGAACCAGAATTGACTAATATGGATGATTTTGCCCCAAAATATTTGGCAAATTGGTATTCAAATTTTTTTCCAAAGCGCCCGGTGGTTAGCCAGCCATCCATTACGGCATCAATCCCATAAAGAAGGTCCTGTTCATCGATCACTTTCCCAGTGACTGGAATATAATGTTCACCCGGAATAATATCTTTTTTTGTTTTTTTTGATAATAGTGGTAGCAATTGCTCTAATAAATTATTGTCAATATTGTTATACTGTGATAGTACTTCCTCCATAATAATAATAGTTTACAGTTTTTTGGAATGCTTTCTCAAGTTGGGTTGTAATAAGACCTAGTTTAGCTGCTTTTGATGATGCATTATAAAATAATGCATTTTCTCCGCTTCGTTGAGCAACAATACCCCATTTCCAGTAAATAGGATCAAAATTGGGGATCTGTTCGGCAAGTAACTGACTCAGTTGCCGTAATGATTGTGAATTCCCTGAACCAACATTTATTATTTGCCCAGCTAATTCAAGCATCTGGCCACTTTCAATTAAATGTCTTAAAAAGCTGCCTAAATCTTTGACATAAAAATAATCTCGTTGTTGACTCCCATCCGATAAATTAATAACTCGTTTTTCTTTTTGAGCTAGAATCAGCATTGGGAAGAATTTAGAAGCAGCTTCGGCCTCGCCAAACATACCAAAGGGCCTAACTATACAATAACGTTGCTTGACTTTATCTCTTAGGTAAGTAGAAAATAGAGACTTTGAAATGCCATAATGTGTTTTTGGAAAACAAAAACTACTTTCTAACAAGCTTTCTAATTCCAAACTGTATTCAAATGCTGTCCCAATTTGTATCCAGAATACATCAGGCAGTTTTTTGAACACAAAGTCAATGAATTCCGTTTTTTTTATATAGTTAATTTGGTAGAGTAAATCTAAGTTTGCCTCCTCTTTAACTACACCGTAGCCAGTTGCTTCAATTATATAATCAGGTTTTGCCTCTATAACCGATTGCCAGGTTACAGGATCAAGTATATCGAAATAAAATTGAGTGTTTGTTGGCTGCCTTGACGTGCTAAGTGTACGGAATAAGTCGTTTTGCGAAAATACATCAACAATATGAGCGCCAACAAAACCACTGCCTCCTAAAATTAAGACGGTGCAGTTAGTCATTTAGGAAATTTTTTATTTGACTACTAGTTAGTTTATCTCCCGGAGTGTTATCTGCAAATATGCGGTACCAGGATAGCGTATTTGCAATTGCTTTACGTGCCTGATATTTGGGTTTCCAGTGAATTTCGTTTACTGTTTTGCTGATGTCTAATTTGAGCAATCCGGCTTCATGAGGCTCTCCCCTGCGGTCCGATTTCTGATAACTTCCTCCCCCCCAACATTGGATACTTAAATTGACCAGCTCTTCAACAGTTAAATTATCCTCTGGTAATGGACCAAAGTTCCAGCTGTCGGCATAGGTTACAGGATGGTCGATAAGTTTTGTACCTAAATGTAAATATCCACCTAATGGCTCAAGCACATGCTGCCAGGGTCTGACGGCTGCTGGATTTCTTACCCTAATTTCTTCGCCTTTAGTAAGCGCACGAACGATATCAGGAATAATGCGGTCTTTGGCCCAATCTCCTCCACCAATTACATTTCCCGCCCGTGCACTTGCAATCGCTTTTTGATGTACACCATAATCGGCTAAATTAAAAAATGAATTACGATACGAGCTTATGACTAATTCAGCACAGGCTTTGCTGGCACTATACGGATCATAGCCGCCCAACCGATCCGTTTCGCGGTAAGGATAATGCCATTCTTTATTTTCGTAGACTTTATCGGTCGTGATTAGAATGACAGCACAGGGCTTTTTTAGTAACCGTACAGCATCTAAGACATAAGCTGTTCCGATAGCATTAACGGCAAAGGTTTCGGACGGAATTAAATAGGAAAGTCGTACTAAAGGTTGAGCTGCCAGGTGAAAGACATAATCAGGTTCAAAAGAAAGTAATTCCTTCTCTAACCGGGCTTTGTCCAGAATATCGGCAATTACTGACTGGCAAAGTGTATCACCTTGTATAATATGGTATAAATCAAGGTCGGTTTGTGGTGCAAGCGAATAGCCTTTTACTTCTGCGCCGAGCATATAAAGCCAGTTGAGTAGCCAAGACCCTTTGAAACCAGTATGCCCGGTCAGGAATACACGTTTGCCTTTATAATAATCTGGTAGATGTTGATAGTTCATAGCTGTGATTACCAGATTTTCCAAGGGGCGTGACCCGATTCCCACTGACTTTCCAACTCCTGTTTATCCCGAAGCGTATCCATGGGTTTCCAGAACCCTTCGTGCTTATAGGCTATCATTTGACCATCCTTAGCGATGTTTTCTAGTGGGTCTCGCTCGAAAATGGTACTATCTTCTGCTATATAGTCGATCACTTCCGGTTGGCAAACAAAGAAACCACCATTAATCCAGGCTCCATCACCTTTTGGCTTCTCCATGAATGATAATACACCATTCGAATCGGAAATATTCAGGGCACCAAAGCGCCCTGAAGGCTGCACAGCGGTGACAGTAAGTAGCTTTTTGTTTTGATTATGGAAATTGGCTAATTCTTTAATATCAACGCTACCTACTCCATCGCCATAGGTAAGCATAAAAGGCTGGTTATTAATATAGTCTTTAACCCGTTTCACTCGCCCACCTGTCATTGTATCCACACCAGTATCAACAAGCGTAATTCGCCAGGGTTCGGCTTGGGAATTATGAATCTGCATATTGTTATGCTTCATATCGAATGTAACATCAGACTGATGCAGAAAATAATTGGCGAAATATTCTTTAATCACATACCCTTTATAGCCCAGACAAACAATGAAATCGTTAAAGCCATGTGCTGAATAAATCTTCATAATATGCCATAAAATCGGCTTGCCGCCAATTTCAACCATAGGCTTTGGCTTTAATACGGTTTCTTCGCTTAAGCGAGTCCCTAAGCCACCCGCGAGTAATACAATCTTCATGGTAGGATTATTTTGGTTGTATTATAGCTCCGCCCTTTCAGTCCCAGAAGGATACTTAGCCAAAGAGGTTATATGATAAAAGTATACGCTTACTCTTTAATAGAAAACAGCCATTAAACGGCTATAACTGTTCTTGAAAGATCAACTGTTAGCATTAACTGTAACGTATCTAGTAGTACTGTAACGATTTTACCCTGCTGACGAATAACTTTCCCTGTGGTATCGGAAAATGTGCCTGAGGCTATACGGAGTTGGTCGCCAGGTTGGAAAGTTTGCACACTCAATAAAGTATGATCAACCTCATTAAGCATCAATTTAATGGCGTCGATTTCTGCCTCCCGTACAACAGCCGGTTTATTTTGCCAAAATAGATACCGAACAACCCCTGGTGCATCAAACACTTTGTATCGTTCGTGTTCCTCTAAGTTGACAAAGCAGTAGGATCGAAATAATGGTTCTTCAACTACTTTTATACGATCTGACCACTTTCGTTTAATCTTCATCATAGGACAATATACTTCTATGCTCATTGTCATTAATTTGTCAGCTACGATCTTTTCGCTTCGAGACTTGGTGTACAATACAAACCAAGGCATAATTATTTTTTGGTTTTTGGGTCCACTTCAAGGATTTTTGTTAGGTGAGGTCTAGGAGTAGGAATACTAATGTTTATCTCGGCAAAGTGTAAGCGTATTATAGGTTAGTTTTACTCTTCGCTGTATTTGTAGGAATATCCATAACTATATCCATAGCCATAATCTTGGCTACTTCGGTAATCAATGCCATTAAAAATGACGTTTAATGATTTGAACTTTTTGCCATTTTGTAGATTAGCCAAAAATGATAAATAGGTTCTGGGTGTATAGCCAAACCGTACAAGGTAAAATGCTGTATCTACATATGGACTAATTAGTGGAGCATCGGCAACTAGAGATACTGGTGGGGTATCTACAATGATATAGTCGAATTGCCCTCGTAAGGCATCTAGTAAAACTTTTATTCGCCCATTCGATAGCAATTCGGAAGGATTAGGGGGAATAGGGCCACTTGGAATAATATATAGGTTTGGGTTAAGCGAAGTTGGTGTAATTAGGTCACCTATTTCACTTTGACCAATCAGAAAATTGGATATACCTCGACTTTTTCCGTTAGAAACATTCAAATAACTGGCTATTTTTGGCTTCCGCAAGTCTAGCTCTAAAAGTATCACGCGTTTATCCAGCAGAGCCAAGCTTGATGCCAAATTGATACTAATGAAGCTTTTTCCTTCACCACTAATTGAAGATGTAAGTAGTATAACTTGTCCCTTCCCAAGCTCTATTCCTGTAGCAGCATATTGCAGATTTGCCCGCAAAATTTTGAATTGCTCAGCAATAATACTGTTTCCCTTAATATCAAGAATATTATCTTTTAGGTTTTTGGGTTTTTCCATTATTTCCCCGAAAACAGATAAGCCTGTTTGATTTTCAATTTCTCTCTTTGATTGTACTTTATCATTCAATAGGTCACTGACACTAATTATTCCAATAGGAATAAGTAGACCAACCATAAATGCAATTAAATAAATGTTAGTTTTGTTAGGTTTAATCGGTTTTGGCGCACTGTAAGGATCATCAACAATCCGACTGTCAGTCACTGTAGAGGCATATGATATAGCAGTTTCTTCTTTCTTTTGTAGTAATAAGAGATATAAGCTTTCTTTTATCCCTTGTTGCCGTTTTATGTTGAGAAATTCACGTTCTTTTCGAGGAATGGTTCGAATCGATGACTCAAAACGTTTGTTTAACCCTTCAAGACTTGCTCGTGTAACTAATAGATTATTTCGTTGGTTAGTCACGTTCTCCTGAATGGCTTTCTTGGTATTGGCTACCTGAGCATTAATAGTCTGTAGAAAAGGGTTGTCAGTTTGAGTAGTGCGTGCATATTTCTCTTGCTGCGTTTCGAGTTCATTGAGCTTGGTCAATAGCTCAATCAAGACAGGATCTGTGACGGAAAGGGTGGCTGGGGCAACTCCACTTTGGCTACTTTTTAGATAGGCTTCAACTCCATCCAAGATCTTCAAATGAAGGTCAACTTCGTTCAGTTTAGAATCATTATCCTTAACCGCTTCTAAGAACAAGTTCCCTTCAGCGCTTAAATCAGTAATCCCTTGAGCACTTTTATAAGATTCCACATCCTTTTCGACATTACCTAGCTCTCCAGTAATAAGTCGAAGGCGTTCATCAATGAAATGTAAAGTATTGGTAGCCTCCCGGTTTTTATCAGCTAAGGCAGAGTATGTGTAAGCCTCCAGCAATTTTGACAATATAGCTTTCCCTTTATTAGGAACAGCATCTTCAATAGTTAATTTTAGAACAGTACTTTTCTGGTTAATTAGCTCTACATCTATTGCCTTTTGATAATACTCTGCTAAGCTTTCCCGGTTTGAAAAAGTAACTTTTATCAAGTTTTCTTTAGATCTTCGTAATGAGTCGTTTAGAAAAACGCGGAAAGTTCCGTAACTATTTTTTAGATTTTCGCTAAAGGAAAAACGTCCTTTAGATTGGCCCTCCTTATTCTGTAGTTCGAAATATTGTTTATTGATTATAGATATATACACAGGTTCTTTATAAGCACTTTCGGTTAATGCGCCAGGATAGACCCAAATGGGCGATGTTCCGAAAATCTCCTCCTCTTGTCGTATTTCACCTTTTTTGAAATAAGATACGGATAGATTTAGGTCATCTACCACCCGCTGCATGAGTGTGCGGGATTTTAACAATTCGATTTCATTTTCAACGATCTTATCCCCTTGTCCTGACTCAAATGCTTTAAGAATATCATCAGCTTGCGCTTTATCCTGCTTTTTAATGAGTAAGACAGCGCTTACCTGATAAATGGGTGTAGCATATCGTAGATAAATATAAGCTCCTCCTATTGTTAGTATGAGCGATAGTATGAACCAATACCAATAACGCAGGTATTTTAGAAAAAATAAACGTAGATTAAACGGTGTTTCTTTCTCTTCCCAAAAATCAGTAGTTGACTCAGCCATTCTTCAATCAATTAGTACAAGCTTACGCACTGTCTCCTTTCTACTCCCAATTACCTCAGAATGAGGTTTACAATCACAAGCAATGTCGACGTTACGCCTAAGAAAATGGGCAATAACTGAACGGTTCTGTCAGTTGAGGTTACTCTGCCTGGCAGCGGCTCTACATAAATTATATCATTATTCCGTATATAATAGAAAGGCGAATCAAGAATTTGCCGTGAGGTAAGGTCAACTCGGAAAACTTCGCGCTTTTCATTCGTCGTTCGAATCAGCATGACATTGGTTCGGCGCCCATAGACCGTCAGATCGCCAGCCATCCCTATGATCGATGGTAATGTGGTATGATTATCTAGTAAATTATAAACACCCGGCCGGTTGACCTCACCAAGGATGGTAAACTTATGGTTTAATTGACGGACATTTACGGTTGGCTCTTTGAGGTATTTGCTCAATTTCTCTTTAATAAAGACACCGGCTTCTTCAAGTGTCATACCCGCTACTTTCGCTTTCCCCACTAATGGAATCTCGACGTTACCCATCGGATCGACCAAGTAGCCTAATGGTTGGTTCCGGCTACCTGCTCCAGTCGAAGTGCCTGGGAATGAACTGGTCGTTAGAGCGTTCGTATTTGAGAAGTTGAATAATACGTTGGATTCTTCGCTCAAGCTACTAACTACAATTGCTAAAATGTCGTCAGTCTGAATGCGGGAAATGGCTGGTTCAATAGAGGCCAGGGTACTATAGCGGATGGTGTCGACTGGACCTTGGCCTTGAAAATAAGTTATTGTCTTGGGCGAAGCACAGGAATATAACAATGGTATTATTAATAGCCAATTGACAACTCTTATGCTACTAATATTCCGAAATAAATTCGTTAAAAGAAACGTCATACGTGAGTCCTACGGTATGGACAAATTAACCAAAGAACAAAGTTAACATTTGTCCGTAATTGTACAATAGGAAGATAAGATGAATTGATATTTTCCGATTATGCCCTGAAAATAGTAATGGTATAGATAAAATAATAACAATTTGAGCGCTTTAAAAGGCAGAAACTTGGTTTTAAGTAGTATGATGTAGTAACTACCAAGCATGAATATCGCCTTTGAACATTAGATTCAAGGTACGCAGGCAGATTTTGAGATCAAGGAATAGAGTTTGGTTCGGAATATATAAATGATCGTATTTTACGCGATGATCCATTCGTTGTGTAGCACCCGTTGCACCGCGGGCTCCCCGAATTTGCGCTAAACCCGTAATGCCCGGCTTGACCCAATACCGTTCGCGATAAGCCGGAGAATCCCAATGTAACGCATCATGAGGTACGGCATGGGGGCGTGGACCTACCAGGCTCATATCACCCAGCAGTACATTAATAAACTGGGGCATTTCGTCCAGGTTGGTCCGACGCAGAAACTTGCCTACTTGTGTCACCCGATCGTCATTACGGGCTGTTTGCCGGAAGGGTTCCTGCGTCTTGTTCCCGTGGGTCATTGTTCGAAACTTAAAGCATTGGAAAGCTTTGGCTCGGCGACCCGAGCGAGCCTGTTTGAAAAATACAGGACCTTTCGATTCCAGCAGAATCAGCAAACCAATAACCGGAATCAGCCAGGATAGGATTAATACAATAACCAGACTAGCTACCACTACGTCGATCATTCGTTTGCCGAATCGGGTATAAAAGGTTCGTTTCGGTAATGTGACTACTTCTGGCGTATCCACCCATTTTAAATGGATGGCTGTAATGGGCTGTTTAATCGATTGCGTTCTGGTGGCTGGCAAGTCGATATCTGCAGCGCTATAACCAATGGTAAAGTTGTCGTTAATCAACTCAGAATCAGTACGTCGAAACAGAGTAGAGGCTGGATTCATACGTATGGGAGGGTAAGTGGATTGAACATGGAGTATGGAACAAAATACTATGTATTAACTCATATCAGCCATTTGCCAATAATTGTTTCAAGGATTTAGTTATGTGTATCGTTATCGTCTGTGATTACAATTATAGGGCTGTTTATGGAATGGCTGACTATTAAATAAATTGTATTTATTAAACGGCGAAAGGCTAAAATCAGCCTCTAAAAAATACTTAATCTATCATTTTTTGTATATATGAATATGAATTATATTGGTCCATTTTTAACCCCTTGGATTATTTTACAAGCGAAATGAAAAAGAATAGTTATGAACTTATATATAATTGTGTATAAGGACGGAATTGTAACTTTTAGTTTATATACAGTATCTAATCTGATCAAATATTCATAAACTTTTATACTTTTTATGTTTATAGTATTGGGTAAAAATAAACTAGATTAGTTTTTTTTGTAGGAGCTATTAGATAATTTTGGCAACCCACTCCTGTTCATGGTGTATGAAGCGTTCGGCGGCAGCTCAGATTCAGCATAATTTTGATCCGGCAAAAGTGCTCTATTTGACCGGTGACGTTAATTATTGTACTGTCCACCTGATCAATGGCGATCGGATTCTGTCTAGCCGTACCTTAAAATGGTACAATTCTCGGTGGCCTGATTTTATCCGTATTCATAAGGGTTACCTGGTCAATCCCCAGCATATTCATAACTGGGTACAGATTTCACCCATTGCGGCCTATCTCATTATGCGCAATGGCGCTTCGCTATCGATTGGTCGTCGGCGAATTGTTGAGATTGTCAATTTACTGGAGCTTAATCCCGCTCAATCTGCTTTATAGCCCAATTAGTACGCTTACCTTTTAATAACTCTTTTAGATTATATCTATGAAATTTGTATATTTGCAATATATTACTATTAAATTGTAATTTTAGTAGGGTCGCTCAACGGTTATAAACGCTCAGGGGAAGAAAGCAGGGCGCGATGAAATGGCAGTCAGTAGCCTCTGTAAAGTCCCATGAAAAAAGAATGTACTATAAGCTTACCCTAACCGGATCCAATTAATCTGGGGGCTACATAAGAGCGCATACGATCATGAAACGTCTTCCTGGAAAACGCGGAGAGCATCACTATGATCCGCAGCAGGTGCTTTACCTTACTGGGCATATCAACTATTCATTTCTGCACTTATTAAATGGCGAAGTTGTGATGTCGTGCCGGACCCTGAAATGGTTCGAGGATCAGTGGCCCCAGTTTCTGCGGGTACACAAGAAAGTCTTAATCAACCAGACGTACATTGCTTCCTGCAAACCGGCCGGCAATTCGACGGATACCAATTATGTCACCATGACCAACGACGCCTGCTTTGAAATCGCTCGTCGGCGGGTGCCTATGGTGTTGAATTCATTGGCGCAACTGAAGCTGATGAGTGCGTGAATGATGAGGGATAATTAGTTTATTTTTTGTCATCCCGACGCAGGAGGGATCTTCGGAAGCCACCTTTTATTTTATCTCCGAAGATCCCTCCTGCGTCGGGATGACAAAGTCGTATACGTTAAGCTAGTTATGCTTAATCAGCGAGCCTGATGGGATCGATTAACGGGCTACCATCAGTAAAGCAGGGTGGTCAAATAGCTACCGTCCAGTAAATAAGCCTGTTAGCCTCGGAAGTTAAAAGAATATCAGCTTTCTAAGGGGTTTAAAGACCAGAAAAGTAATTTTTTCGGTATTGTTTAGTGCTTTTAGGCGAAGATTTCTGGAAACATGTTATCGATTACTGTTATTCATTAAACTTGATGTATATGAATAATTATTGATACGTTCCTGACTGCGAGGAGATATTGCCAAACATTTTCAGGGGTTTGTTGTCCTTTTTTATGAAAACGTCAACAAATGCAATGAAACAGAGCATCGCAACCCATAAGAGCCAGCTTCCCGTTTCCTCCATCGACGACTTCGATACCCTGTATAAAAAATATGTAAAGAAGGTCTTTCAGAAATGCCTGTCGGTCACCAACGATGTGGCAGCTGCAGAGGACTGTACGCAGGATATTTTCCTGAAAGCCTTTACGCATAGGCAGTCGTTCCGAAACCATTCCCGGATGTCGACCTGGTTGTATTCCATTGCCCATAACTACTGCATGGATCGAATCCGTATCGACAATCGTCTGGTTACGGAGCGTCTTACCCCGGTGATCGATACCGTCGTGGACGAACCCAATCCACAGGAGGTTATTGATGAACAGAGTCGGCAATTGCAGGTATTACTCCAGCAATTACCCGAAGACGACGCCACTCTGCTTCGGCTGAAGTATGAACAAAATATGAGTATCCAGCAGCTTAGCCACCGTTTCAGGCTGTCAGAAAGCGCCGTTAAGATGCGATTGAAGCGAAGTCGGGAGAAAATCCGGGCGTTGGCCAGGGCTGGCGGGGAGTAGCGGGGAATAGCATGGATGGCAGGGAATAGCTTGGGTTGCTGCCCATGCAATCCCTGCAACCCGCGCCATCCATCACACCTGATGCTTGTTGAGGATTCGGGTTACCTCGGTTGCCCAGATGGCGTATGCAGCATCCGTTAAATGAACGCCGTCGGTCGTATATACGGACCGTAACTGGTCGGGTAGCGATAAATGCCCATTTAAGTCTATAAAATCAAGCTGCTCCTGCGCACAGAACTGTTGTAATTGATCGTTCAGCCGGGCTACCTGTGAGTTGATGCCCTGCCAGTCGCTGCGCCAGGCGTATGAACGGGCTGCCAGCGGGGAGAGGTACAATAAGCCAGTAACGACGGGAAGTACCTGACGCGATTGCCAGCCGTTGACCAGATTCTGATAACAGGCAAAGAGATGGTTGGTGTCGGGATGCGGAAGGTCGTTGATACCTCCTTCCAGAAAAATGATTTTTGCCGTCGACGAGGGAAACGTCTGGGCTCGTTGGCAAATCCTTTCAAGTGAGTCGCCACTGACTCCCCGATTCAATATATCTTTTCGGCCTAGCAGTTGGTTCCAGTTCGCCATTCTGATCAACGAATCGCCCAGCATGATTACCGAAGAATGTTTCGGCTCAGGTTGTAGCAGCCGGGAAATGTATCGAACGTAACGCTTCATAAGCAATTCAGACGGACAAATATAGACAAATCCGGCTGGGAATAGGACCACAATTCAGCCTGCAAACCGTCCGGATGCACTGGATTGAACTTTTTTATCCATAGCGTGTGATAGTTAAATAAATCGGCACCCGGATGAAAACGGAATGACTACTTGCCGGATGCTTAAAACCGAAAACGCAGCATGAAAACCACAGTAAAAGAACTCCGGCTGATACTAACCGTCGAAAACCTGGATGAACTGATTCGCTTCTATCGGGATACCGTTGGGCTGGAAACGTCAAAAGAATGGCATGAGGAAACCGGTAATGGCATTATTCTGGACGCAGGTCGGGCCTCCCTTGAACTGATCGATGCCAGTCACGCTGCACGGATCGATCAACTGGAGGTTGGAAGTCGGGTGTCGGGGCCGGTACGACTGGCGTTGCGGGTCGTTGAACCGGTAGCTAAGGCCAGCGAAATCCTTATCGACGGTGGCGCAACCGAAGTGGCTCCGCCAACAGTAGCGCCCTGGAGTGATGTGGCACGGGTGAAAGCTCCCGATGGGATGCAGCTCACCTTGTTTACAACTTCAACTTTAGTTGATTAACGAAAAAGCCCGGCATAACTGCCGGGCTTCAATTTTTTCATAAGTTGAGTAAATCAAGTAGGATATATATCTAAAGCTACCTATTGTAGCGAACAACTAGCTCGAAAGGCATATGCCTGCCTCTCTTATATCGGAAATTATGCCAGTTTGTTTAGCTGGTAGTTAATGTATTGATTATAAGTATATTAATACTAATATTATTGGCAGATTGCACGCTTTCACAGTTGGCTGCTGAGGTGTCGGTTCCCCATTTTGTGGGCAGATCGACACAAATCAACAGAAGCTGATTTGAACAAATTGAAGTGGCTAATTGTACATAGAGAAGAACAGTCCTAAACCACATGCCTGCCAAGCTTCCTATGCTCTTGGTGGATGATGATCCCCAACTCGCTGAAGTCCTGAACAGGGCCGCCAGCCTTGTTTTTCCAGAGGCCAGATTCATCCAGATCGGAAGCTTTTCTGAAGCTGCTACGTATCTGGAAAACTTGAGAGAACATGGTCCCCGGCTAGTTTTGCTGGATATTGACCTGAAGGATAAACAAACGGGTCTGGATTTTTTAGCCCTATTGCGTGCGCATCCACAGGGTAAGATGGTGCCGGTGGTTATTCTGTCTTTAAATACCGACGAAGAGGTTGCCGAAGAGGCATATGTATTGGGCGCCAATGCCTTTACACAAAAGCCTGATACGTATGCCGATTGGAAGAAGTACGTGAAGCTGCTTAAAGTTTACTGGTTTGATACCGTAACGGTACCCAAAATCTGGCTAAAGAAATGAAGCAACCGTCAGTAATCAGTATCGCTGTACCGATTGGGGTGCAAACAGTTCGACCAGTAGGCTACAATGGCTTGTAACTGACTTTCGAGCTCCGACACGTTTTGTTTCTTTTCGAAAAATCCCTGTATGGTCAGTTCATAGGCTTCCTCTACCAGATGCTTGTAGGCTGGGTGAGTGAAAAAAATAAACGGGATGGCCCTCTTTCGTAATTGACTGTCTGTTTCGATCTGTCGTCGTAATTCTAACCCACTCATGATATTCATGCTGACCTCTGAGATAATCAGGAACGGTCGATCGCTGGTGGTTCGCAGGTAGTCGATGGCTTGCTGGCCATCCGTGAAAAAAAGTATGGGCGTCTGTGGCGCAATTTTTTGCAACAGAGGTTCAAAGATGACTTGGTCATCTTCGTCATCATCAATGAAGATAATCGGGTGATTCATTTCCATATAAACTACTCAGGTGTCGATCTGTATGAGTAGTATAACCAGGAAAAGGTCGAAAATGATTAGTCGGAGCCTTATTGTCTCAATGGCTCGTGGACATGAATGCGTTGGATTGACAGCCCGACCTTAATTGTCGGAAGGCAGAAAGGGGAGAAACTGCTCTTCGTGCTCAAAGTCGATAGCGCCCAGCATAAACCGCAAATCATTCGAATTGACAATGCCGACTGAAAAACCACGAAAGTAAAATGTGCCGGTTTCTATATCGAACCGGCCTGTAAATCCTTTATAACTATAGATCATAAAGGGACCTGACGGCATATGGTCGAAACCGAGGTACAGTAACATTTCATGTGTGATTTCCATACTCAAATATATAAAAGTTATGTTGTTGGTAATTATTTTATTAAAAAAATTTATAAACGGCTTCTGGATGTTCACATAGTGGCCTCCTCAGTTATAAATCAGGTCGGGAAGGAGTCTGTTTTGGGCGATTAACCGCATTACATGGTAGATACAGCCTAAATGCAACATAGTTGTTAAACAATGTAACGTGCGTGTTAGCATTGACTCGAATACATGACGTATTTGCCTGTTCATTAATTGCATCCTTTCTGATGACCAATTGGCATCAAGTCCGGACGCTGCCCTTATCGTTATGAATCCATTTGTCCCCATACGTACCAGTGAGCGAACTAGTTTAGTCAACATCGATCATATACGAAAGCTGGAGCCCCTCGAAGGTGGGCAAAAGACCCTGGTGGTGTTGCGAAGTGGAAGTGAGCTTAAAGCCTTGATTCCGTATAAGCGATTGATCAACCTACTCCAGTATCGGGCTTCACAGGACAGGTCGACCGGTTCATCTACTGACTGAGGAAGAGGGCAGGGGGCGATTACAACCCTTAAAAATTGACTTTTAGCACCCAAAATTGGGGATTCGGCAAAATAAACTGGGAAGAATACGGAATAGGCTTAACATTTGTCTATAAAGTTTATCCTGACAAAAGTCCTATGTATGAGGTTGAAACACACCAATTATTGACCCAATTGCAGACTATTTATTGGGATTTGATGGAAATAGGGCCTGTTGACCAGACTCCCTATTACCGGTCGCGGATCGATGCCCTGGAGCTGGCTCATCAGCGGGTTAGCCATAACATTGAGGATTGCCAGCAAATACTCGACGAGTTTGCCTCTGAATTGACGATAACCCGGGGAGCCATTACCCAACTGGTCAGCGGCAAGCATGGCTAGCTATGGGCTTTCATGACCATTTTCTCTATGCCGTTGTCTCGATTGATCGTCAACGGCATTGTTTTTTATTAACCTTCTACCTCTGGGCGCCAGGACTCAGTCCTGATGAGATAAACTAATTACCTGCTGTTTTTCGCCTATCATCAGATTTTCGCTACCAGTTACCAGACGGTAGTTGATACCCCCTTTATCAGTCCGCTACTTTTGCTTCCGCAGGCACCAACAACGGCGCAGGAACACCCGCTGTTTGATAAGTAGCCCTTCATCTTTTTTATATAACCAACAAAAACAACAATCATGAACACCCTCCCCAATTCCGTCAGTAGTGTTTCAATACTGGACAATTATGTAGCCGTACTGAAAAAGTACAATGATTTTAACGGACGCGCCCGTCGCAGCGAATACTGGTATTTCTTCCTGGTGAATGTACTGGTTACACAGGGACTGAATTTTGTCAATATATTGATCTTCAATGGATCAGGTGTCATCGGTGGTATTCTGATGCTGTTGAACCTGGCTATTCTGGTTCCTTCGGTAGCTGTGGCAATTCGCCGGATGCACGACGTAGGGAAAAGCGGCTGGTATGTGCTGATTCCGATTTATAACCTGATTCTGGCCTGCACCGAAGGCGTTAAGGAAACGAACGAATACGGTAACGACCCCAAACAAAACGCGTAATGGCCTAAAGGTGATTCAGGCTTCGACAGCTCATTTCTCTCTACGTATATATGCAAGCGTTATAGCTTGACTAAGTATAAAACAAGAGTCATGAATCCATTTAGCAACCCTACATACGGCATCGCATCATGACAACGAATCAGGTGTATCTTGTCCAGCAAAGCTTTACCGGAATTGATTCCCTATCTGTCAACAGGATAGGGAGTCTTTTCTACAGCCGACTCTTTTATATCGCCCCTGAGCTAAAGCCGTTGTTCTGCCGAACGTCGTTGACGGACCAGGCTCAGCAACTGGTCGAGATGCTGATGTATGGGGTTAAGCGGTTGGACCGCCCCGACTCACTGGTCGATATTCTGGTGCAGCTGGCCAGACGGCATCGGCAATACGGGGTAGAGGAGCTACAGTATATGCAATTCAGGATGCAGGAGGCCATGCTCTGGAGTCTCAAACGCGTATTGGGCTACCGCTGGTCAGTACGAATGGAAGAGGCCTGGGTTGCCTGTTATACGTGCCTGGTAGAGCTTATGCTGGCCGAAACCATGGCGTATTGCTAAGTGGTATCGACTAATCATTCAATAGAAATGAGCGCTTTTCGATTGACCATGATAGACGGCGTCATTCGTTATACTACCCTCTACGATCTATCGACAGAGCCGTTGCTCAACTGGCGGTCGCTGGTGTTACCGTTCGGGCTGGCAGCGGCTGCATTGATAGCTGCGTACACGAGTCGTCCGGGTTCGGGCCGAAATGGGCTGATAGCGTTTGCCGTCATAGCCGTGGTGGTGTCGGTAGGTATTCCGCTCTTTGATCAGTACCAGCTAAAACACCAGAAAGCCCTGAAGGTCGAAGGACCGATTGTGGGGTACTGGGAAAAAGAGTGGACGGAGCGGAGAGATGGCAAGAACAATCACTACAGTTACGAAGCGTTTCGGGTCGATACTGTTTCGTTCGGTTATTACCGCAATGTAGAAATGGCCGGATTCTTTAACGGTGGCCCCGAGCAGGTTTCCCTACGCGACGGTATGGCCGTGCGCATTCACTACGTACCCGAACGGCAACTCGACGACGATCGTATCCTGAACCGCATTGTGAAACTGGAAATAGGTCAGTCTAAATGAAGAACCTTCTTGAACTTTCTACATTTTAGTAAAACTGGTTCGGTTTGTCATTCCGACGCAGGAGGAATCTTAACGTTGTTGATTAGTCAAGCTTGAGATTCCTCCTGCGTCGGAATGACAAAAAAGGGCTTACATTTTCTGCTAAAGGAGAAGTTTAAACAGGTTCTATTGGAAGATTACTTCAGAAATACCTCGTCGTTATCGGTCATGAACATGCGGGTGCTTTCGGTATAGGTGCCACCGGTAGGGGATTTATACTTCAGATCGACATAGAATGCCCGGTAGCCAGAAGCCGGATAGGGTTCGCTTACTGACACGCTTCCGGTATGGTTGAGGCCTAAAGACTTACCTTCCCACTTTTCATCCTGGAAAATCCGATCGGTGGAGTTGGCCGACCAGACCGTCACATCTTCCAGTTTATCAGACGTGGATTTGATCGTCAGGTTGACGCCGGTTTTAGTTGGCGTTACGGTCCATTGGCAGGTAGGGTAGGGCTGTTTAGTCAGTGTGGTTCCGAAAAAGGCATTGAGGGCTTCGAGTGCCTGTCGTTTGTCGCCCAGATCGTGCCCTACGTTCGGCACATAATGAATGTAATTTTCGCCCGGAATCTGACTGATGTAGTGCTTCACGGCATCGACCGTCCAGTATTCATCGTTAGTACCCATGAACAGCATTTTGGGCATCGTCAGCTTTTTCCGGTACGAATAGGGGTCGATCATTTCCGTAACGGCACTGCCTTCTTTGCTATGCACTGTCTGCGGAATGCCCAGCTTGACATAGTCTTCGATCTGCTCACTGTACTTATTCCAGATTTTCATCTGGTAATCCAGGTTAACCGGCATGTTCAGTACGTCGATTACCATGGGGGCAATGGCTACGGCCCGTTTGTCGCTGGCACCAGTCAGCCAGGTAGTCCAGCCCCGTTTCGATGCCCCCGATACCACAAAGCGATTGACGTCTTTTTGGAGTGTCTGTTTAGAAAACGCCTGCACAGCATCCATGGCCCGAACGGCACTTTTGACCATCGGGAAAAGCAGCGGCCAGCTATAGTCGCCATCTTTCTTGAACTGATGCAGGGTGTAGGAAATCAGGGCATCTTCTTTCAGGTTATCGTACAGCGGCTGATTAGGCGTTTGTCGAAGTACGGCCACAATGGCGCTGTTTTTGGTCGCTAACTGACTGATGGCCCGGTTGAACATATCCTCCCGCTTATTCCAGTTGGGTTCGCCCTCTTTGTTGACCGATCCGCCCGTGATGAACAGCAGTGCCCCATCGTGTTTGACTTCTTTCGGGACAAGGATCGACAGTTGGTGTTTCCAGGTGTATTCGCGCCATTTCTGGGACGTAAGCAGCACCTCATAGGCCGTAATGTCGCCATAGGTATAGGTGTCTTTTACCTCCCATTTGAATGACTGGTCGCCATTGTGCAAGTACGCATCCAGCGCGGTCGAGGGGGTAATGCCGTCGGTCGGTTTCGGCAGCGCAAAGGCAAACAGCACACTGATCAGGCCAATAGTGGCGATGATTTTAAGGAAATAGGTGTTCATTAGGGTTTTGAGATTAATTGAAAGATGATCCTGAAGGGTTAATTGGTAGGGTTGTTAACCAGGTTTTGGGTGAAATCTGTGGTTTTGCGTTAGTTGGCGCCGTCGGCTTTGGGCGCTTCGGCGATGAGTTTCAGGGCTTCGGCTATGTAAATCTCGGCCGTATTTTCGCCGAGGCTGGTTCGGCTAATGTAATCGTATCGTTTAAAACTAGTGAAGTCGACTCGGGTCAGCATATACCCAAATGCATCGTTGGTCAGGCCGAACAGGAGCGGCACTTTGGTGTGCATCTGCCGCTTGAGGTAGTAGCCAATATTCGGCAAAGCCTCGCCCGGAATTGTCAGCACCTGGGCCGAACCAATGTTGAGTAGGTTGACCTGTGCAATCACCTTATCGCCGGGAGCCAGCTCGTAATGAAGTGGCGATTTTTTGACAATGTATTTCATAACCTCCGACTCAATAGGAAACGTGACCGGATGCATGGTACAAAACAGGGATGGGTTCGCCTGAGAGTCGGCCGGGCCAACAATCCGTAGGGCTTCGTCGGCCAGGAGTTCGCCAATGCGGATGCATTCTTCCCAGGTATTGGCTTCTTTGCCCCCTTCCCGACGGTTATCGGCCGTAACCATGCCTCCTTGTGCCCCGTTAACAAACATAGCGATACCACCTACTTTCGACTCGATACGGTCGTACAACGGACCACACAGATCGGGGCTGAGAATACCTCGGCCCGACCCAATGATTTCGGGGTGAATGGCGTAGTTGACCAGTGTAACTATCGGTTTGCCAGCGTTGGTACCGGTCGTAGCAATGGCCTGGATAACACCACAGCGAGGATCGTACAGGTCGGGGGCGTAGTAATTGTAAGCAATTTGCCCTTTGGCCTCTCCAACGGCCGTTTTCAGCGAAGAGGGCGCTAGCTTCGAAACGGCTTCATTAACCGCATCGGCGATGGCGTGTACGCATTGATCGAGGTACGGCAGGTCGGCAAACGATTCCCCTTTTTCGTTGGGAAAACCATAGGCATCGGGGCCACTATGGGTATGCGTACAGCCGATCAGGATATTCTGGGGCGGAATGCCTTTGATCAGTGCTCGTGATTTATTACCCAGCACCGACGGCCAACCCAGGTTATCGACGCTGACGATGGCAACGCGGGTACCTCCTTTTTCAAACACGCAGGCCCTGACATACAACTCCCCCTTTTTCTCGACGGCTTTTTTGGGCGTGCCGATACCTCCCGAAACCGGCAGTAACGGATTTGGGGTAATCAGCCTGACGGCTGCTCCTGCTTTAAAGGATTGGGCAGAAGCCAGCTGAGAAGCGACGAACAGTAAGGTTGAGAGGAGTAGGGTTTTCATAATGTAAAATGGATAATGAATAATGGATAATGTAAAAGGTAGAATGACGAGTAGGTCATCATTATCCATTTTACATTATCCATTATTCATTGCTACTGGCTTACCAGGGTTTGCCGGTGCCCTGAACCAGCCAGGGTTTCGACCAGGCACTGTTTTTTCCGTCCGATTGGGAGTTCGTCGTCGCTTCGAGTTTGTCGATAGCGGCACTCGAATTGGTTTTGTTCAGGTTCAGCTCATCCCGCATGTAGTAGAAGCGTAGGGGTAGGGCTTTCCGTTTGGCTACAGGCCCGGCCTGAAGAGCAGGTAGGCCAGTTCGTCGGTAGTCGAACCAGGCTTCGGTAGCACTAGTCCAGCTTGCAATCCATTTTTGACCGATGATCTGCGCTTGGGTGCCTTCGTAAGCAACGCCTTTCTGGGCAATGAAGGCTGCATAGCTGCTCGACAGTCCCCAGGCCGTTAGCGATGCTTTTACGCCGTTTTCGTAACGGGTCTTTGCGTCGCCGGCCGCCCAGCCTTTCTGAGCCGCTTCGGCCAGGATGAAGTTCACTTCGGCCGCCGAAACCAGTCGGGCTTTCAGCAACGAGCCTTTAGCCTGTGTATAGATTTCGTTGAGGTATGATACGTGCGGATTGACTGAAGTCTGGCCAGGCGTTGGGTTGAAATTATAGGCCGATGGTAATTGTGAGGCACTGGGTGGGAGACCAACATAATTGGGGTCGGTGTCGATTGGGGTAGTTCCGACCTTATCGGGCGAGAGGTACCGAACACCGCTGATAATTTTGTCGGTTCCGGCCGGTAATGTGGCGTCCACTTTCAGCGGAATCTCTACTTTTTTGGCCCAGATCGCCAGACGAGGGTCGTTGGTAGGTTGCATGGCTTTCAGCAGCGTTGCGCACATTTTAATCCGGCGATAGTTACTACCGCTGATGTCGAAAACAGAGTTTGATGGCCAGGCATCACCCGAGTTGTTTCCTACGTAGGCCATCGTTGCATCGAACGACGCATCGTCAATGATTGGGTACTGTGCTGGATTGGCTACGATTTTCTCGATACCCGATTTAGCTATGTCTGGCTGTTTGGCCGAAATCCGCATCAGATACCGGAGTTTAAGCGAATTTGCCAGGCGTTGCCATTTGGTCGGATCACCAGCGTAGTATACATCGGCACTTTCGACAATACTGCTATAGGCCGTTTTGGGTTTCGACAATAAGGTACTGGCTTTATCCAGATCGGCCAGAATACCCGCGTAAATGACATCCTGACTGTCGTATTTGGGGGCAATGTTGTCGATTCCACCCAGCTCGCCTTTCAGGGCATTGGTATACGGCGCATCACCCCACAGGTCGGTGATCAGGCCAAACAGCATCGATTTCATAACCAGCGCCACACCCTGTTGGAATTCCATGTTGAGGGCTACAGCGCGCTGATAGACGAGGTCATTATTTCGCAACTGATCGTAATAGGCTGTCCAGCTTTGGTCGCCCCCCCAGTCGTAGTCATTATGACCGCTGAACCAGGCATCTTTCTGCGTGTGCTGAACAACCCCGGCAATATCCTGAAAGCCCAGGTTTGTGTAGAGCTTCGCCGTTTCGGTCAGCACCGTCGGCATAATCAGGTTGGGGTTCACCGTTTCGGGTTGAACACCATTGGGGTTAATGTTCAACTGGGTCAGGTCCTTACAGGAATACAGGACGAACAGCCCCAAAACCAGCACCAGGCCGACAGTGATCTTTTGGAATATAGTTTTCATGACAGAATCGTTAAAGTTTTTTCAGTCAGTGGTCAACTGCTTCGCGTTAGGAGTGGTCAGGTGTCGTTCAATAGGGCAATGAATGACTATTTCTGACGCGGAGCAGTTGACAATCCTTGACTATTTTTTAGAATGTTAGGCCAAGTTTAAAACCAACCGGAATCACCCAGGGAGTTACGTTGTAGCGCTCAATACCTTGTTTAAACTGGGTTCCGGCCTGGGCACCCGACTGTGGTTGAAATGCCATTTCAGGGTCGACGTTGATTTTGGCCGCTGTCCACAGAATGATGTTGCGGCTATAGATCGAGAAATTGGCATTTTGCAACCCAATCGACTTCACGAAGCGAGCCGGTAGATCGTAGCCCAGCGAAATTTCCCGCAATTTAACGAACGATGCATCGAAGGTAGCGGCTCTCGTAAACGACCAGGGATAGTTATCGCCGTACGGGATGATTTTGGTACCGGCTCCACCCAGGTTTTCGGTGTAACCGGTTATGTTTCCATTGGCATCATACTGGGCAATAACGCCTGGGTTGAATACGCCATACGCATAGGTTTTGCCACCAAACTCGAACGGATACCCACCATACTCAGCCGTTGGCCCGCCCACAATCGGGAAGTAGTTGCCATGAATTTTGATGTATTGATCGGCATTCTCGACCAGCCAGTTGCGCAGGGCATCGCCCGTGCGGCCACCCGGATTGATCAGGTTATCGAGGAAGCGCTGCGACCGCAAATCCGACTCCATATAGCGGTAGGTTTGTGATACGAAATCACCACCGGCCCGCCAGTCGAGCGACAGGTTAAGCGTAAAGCCTTTGTAGGAAAGCGAGCTTTGGGCACCAAGGATAAAATTGGGGTTGAAGTTGCCAATTTTATTCTTGACCGTGGACGCACTTTTGCTCTGCCACGACCCATCGTTATCCAGAATCGGGTAGCCATAGTAGGGCGACGCCGGGTCGGTCACGGTAATAATTTCGGCATCGTAAATGTCGCCGACCTTATCGCCTACGTAGGTCCAGGCTCCGCCCTTGGCATCGGTCCAAAGGGTGTAGTAGGGGATGCCTTCGGCCAGTTCTTTGATGCGGGTAACGTTCTTGGTGAAGTTCGTTGTCAGATCCCAGCGTAGGCCCCCTTTGTCGATAAGCGTACCGCCCAGCGACAGTTCAACTCCTTTGCTTTCGAGCAAACCAGCGTTGATGTTTTTGGTCGTAAAACCACTGGAGGGGGCAATCTGCGAAGGCAGAATCTGGTTGCGGTTCTCCGACACGTAATAGGTTCCTGAAAAACGAAGCCGGTTTCGGAACATATTGTAGTCGATACCTACCTCGTAAGAGGTGGCTATTTCCGGTTTCAGATCAGGGAGCAGGATACTACCCGATTTGCTCAGACGCGTCACGCCATTCCAGGCTCCGGCATCGGCCAGCGTGGGAAACAGACTGTATGGATTCGCATCGTTACCCACCTGAGCTACACCCGCCCGGACTTTAAACAGATCGACAGCCGACGGCATATGGACCATCTCATTGATGAGCAGGCTCAACGAGGCCGATGGATAGAAGTACGAACGGTTGTTGACAGGGAGCGTGCTGGCCCAGTCGTTACGGGCCGTCAGGTCCAGGTAAATCATGTCCTTATACCCCAGGTTGGCCGTACCATAAACGCTGTAGATGGCCTTTTTATACAGGTAATTGCTGTAGTTGATGTTGGCCGTTGCGATGTTCTGGATGGTGTACAGACCTGGAATAATTAGCCCCGCGCCGTTTTTGCTGCTGGTGTTAATATCCGTCGATTGCGAATACCGGTTATTGCCCCCCGCCGATACCACCAGGCTCAGTGCATTGAACCGTTTCGTATACGTAGCCAGGAAGTCGACGTTCCGCTCGTAGCGTTTCAGGTTGATCAGGCCGTAGGCACCGTTCGGTTCGCCCGTGTAACTCTTGGCAATTTTGGTTTCCCGCTGCTCAGTATAGGTATCGAGCGCGTAGCGACCCATCAGTTTGATGTCGGGGGTGAGTTGCCATTCGGCTTTCATGTTCCCGAACATCCGATCCCGCACGAAGCTGTTGTTCACTTCGTAGGCCAGGAACCAGGGGTTGTTGTAGTTGCCAATGCTCTGTGATTTCTGCTGGAGACCTTCTTTGCCGGGTACCCAGTAGTCGCGCAGATCGTTTATATTAATATGAGAACCAACGCCATAAGCCCACTGCAACGGATTGGTACCGCGCTCACCAGCGGGCCGGTTGTTGGAGTTGCTCCGGCTAAAATCGAGGTTCGTACTTAGGCTCAACTTGTTGCTGATACGGACCGACGTATTAAGAGCCAGTGTATTTTTGAACAGGTCGGAATTTGGGACGATACCCCGGCTGCTCATGTTGGCATACGAAAGTCGGTAGGTGACTTTGTCGTTGTTGTTCGAGATCGATACCCCATTGGTACTGGTAATACCCGTCCGAACGAAATCGCTAATGTTATTCGGATGCGACACCAGCGGGGTTGGAATGGGCTTGCCATCGGTTCCGATTGGGCTGTTCCACTGGATAGCGTTATACCCTTTGTCCAGTTCGGGGCCAACGCCACCGGCCGAACTTTCATCGATCTGAAGGACACCGCCCGGATAAGGGTTGGCACTGGGCGTAAACGGCAGAATACCCGTAGCGAACTTGCTCGACATTTTCAGGTATTTATACGGCTGATCGAAAACGGTATTGGACGAAACATTCACCGTCATACGCTGCGATTTCGATCCACTTTTTGTTGTGATCAGCACGACACCGTTGGCCGCCCGTGAGCCGTAAAGGGCGGCTGCACTGGGACCTTTCAGAATAGAGATATTCTCGACATCATCCGGGTTGATGTCCGAAATGGCATTCCCGTAATCGACGCGGTTGTCGTTACCGATCTGGCTGACGTTGTTGAGCGAGTTGGCAATGGGGACACCATCTACCACAAACAGGGGCTGGTTATCGTTATTCAGCGATTTGGCTCCGCGAATGATCATGCTGACCGATGAACCCGAAGGGCCTGTCGAACTGATTTGTACGCCCGGAACCCGACCTGCCAGTGAGTTCAGTACGTTTTCCTGTGCCACCCGGCTCAGGTCCTTGCCCTGCACTTCACCCACGGCATAGCCCAGCGAACGGGCTTCCCGCTTGATGCCTAGCGCCGTTACGACTACTTCGCCCAGCACCTCGTTGTTTTCGACCAGGGATACGTCGATCACTGATTTATTGCCAACAGCGATTTCCTGGGTTTTATGGCCGATGAAGGAGAAAACCAGTACGGCATTGTCGCTATTGACTGTAATGGCGTATTTACCCGACTGATCGGTGACGGTTCCTAACTGGGTCCCTTTGATCAGGACATTGGCTCCGGCAACGGGTTGGCTGGTGGTGGCCAGCGTAACCGTTCCGGTAATGGTTTTGGCCGGTTTGATTTTGGCCAGCGCGTGCAAGCAGCATGCTCCTATCAGCAACGTGATGGTCAGAGAATGCCTCAGAAGCAACTGAAAAGTAGAATGTGTGTTCATGCGTGTTCAGTTATGAGAGGTTCGATAAAATACATTGGGGAAAAAATCAGAATGACCGAATGGACTGTTACTAGCTCAGCCTGAACTAGTTGGCTCATCGGGTTCCGGGTTGGGGTTTTGTTGGGTTATGAGTTGATTAAAATGGGTTTCCAGTACATCTGAATAGGCCTGTACTGCCTGCTCGTCATGCAGACCGGCCAGAAATTCATCCAGTTCGGCCCTCGACAGTTTATTGTTGAGGAGCTGTTCGATCAGATAGCGGCTGCCCTGATTAGTCATGGCCTTTCCGTTTGACAGTTTGTCAGTAGTACTCGGAAAGGCTGCGATAGGACTATCAGGACGCAGCGTATTTTTTAGAAAAGAGAGTGGGACATGAGTTAGTAGGCAGGTTAACCCGTAACCAACCCAACCGAACTAGGACAAAAGCGCAAAGTCGATCCGTTCCCGTAGAAGCTGCTTGGCCTTCACCAGTTGATTTTTGACGGTATTTTTTGAAATGTTCAGCAATTCAGCAATTTCCTGATACGATTTCCCGTCTTCCACATTCATGCGTAAAATCAGTTTGCGTTTTTCGGAAAGCGCACTGACGGCTGTTTGAACCAGGTTAAACTGGGCTTCCTGACGCTCCGGTGATTCGTCGTGCGCTTCCTGCATGCGTTCCAGATAGCGGTTTTTGAGAAGCTGTGCTTTTTCAACCTGCTTCAGGTAGTCGAACGCCTGATTTCTCAGACAGGTAAATAGATAGGAATTGAAGTTTAGACTCGGGTTAATAGTCGATCGGCGCTCCCAAATCTTAATAAATACATCATGAACCATGTTTTCAGCTTCTTCCTGATCCTTCAGAATTGACAGGCAGAAACGCAGGGAAGGGGTACGGTAATGCTTATATAATTTGGCGAAAGCAGCCTGGTCGCCCAAAACAACCTTGCTTAAAATAGATTCGATTGAGTAGTTAATGGCCATAGGTAGAAAAGTAAGGTGGATGACGAGCAACAAACCACTAAAATGCTTTGTATTGAATGGTCTGTAGAATTTTTATAACTTATTTAAGTTGAATTGCCGAATAAAATTTTGACAATACTCGCCAAAGGATTCGCTATAAAAGTTTACAAATCCTTCATAATATCTTAACATGCCCTTTAGAAACCGAATTATATTTGGATTCTACGCCACTATCGAGACAAATATAGAAGAGGGGACTTCAAAAGAATTTCGCACTTTGCGTAAAATAACCGTCAATTTGCGCAAGTCGTTTTAATTTGACTTTCAGTGATTTAGGGGCCGTCCTATCTGGATTTTTGCGTGATACACTCGGAATGATTTACTAGCGTGGAGAATGGATGGGTTAGGTATCGGTTGGCATGTCAGCGCTAAATTTTTAGTTGGGCACTAGTAGCCCAATGCCCTGGAACGCCCGTATAACAAATGCACAAGGCACTATTGGTCTTTATGCGGTTAGCTTCCCTTTCTCCAGATGAATAGTTGTGTAGCCTTTCGACGTGGGTTTGCAGCATGTGCCATCGTCATGGTGTGCTGGCTTAGCTATGCCTGTCGGTCAGAAGGAGCAATAGAACTGGATAGTACGACGCACTACCGGGATCGCGCTTTTGACCAGGAATACCACGAAGCATACCCACTGGTTGTAAATGGGCATTCGGTAGCTGTACGTAGAATTACGGTCGACCGACAATCGACGGTTTGGATTGCCTCGGAAGCGGGTGTTTTTCAGAAAAAGGCTAGCCAGTCTGATTGGGTAAGCCTGCCTTTTCCAACCGGTCAGGGCTCAGCCTATGCCGTAGCCGTCGATGCGCAATCATCCGTTTGGGTAGGTGCGTGGAATGGCCTTTTCCGCTACACAAACCAGCGTTTCGAACAGATCGACGGGCCTATCGGGCCGATTGCAGAGCTTTGCCCGACCCCGGAGGGAGTGTATGCATTAGGACCATCGGGCGTATGGTTGATCAATAAGCAGGGATGTCAGAAAAAGGCGTATTCGCTTCCCCGATCCATCCGGCGGGTACTATCGGATAAACAGGCTGGTCTTTGGGTGGCTACCGATGTAGGGCTATATCATGTTGAGGATACCAAAACCCGGATTTTTCAACGGCCCGACGAGCTATTGAGCGCTTTGATTCGGGGCTTAGCGCTGGACTCGAACCAGAGTGTTTGGGCAGGTGGATTAGGTGGCGTTACGATCCTGAGTCAGGATAAACCGAAGCAAACGCTGGAGCCTAAGCAGGGCATCCCGTCCATTTACGTAAACTGTGTCGGTCGGGCTCCTGATGGACGGATGTGGATCGGTACGGATGTGGGCGTGGTGCGATACAGCCCCGACGGTAGCCATTCGTTGCGGTTTACCCGGCGGTGGCTGCTCGATGACCGGGTCGAAGACATTGCTTTCGATGCACAGGGCACGGCCTGGATGGCTACGGCCGAGGGAGTCAGCGCGATCAAACGACGAGCGATGACTCTGGCTCAGAAACAGGATTATTTCTACGATGTGCTCATGAAACGGCATATTCGACAGCCCTGGATTGCCGGACAATGTCGTCTGAAACAGCCGGGCGACATAAGCACCTGGGAGCCAGATGACGACGACAATGATGGCGAATATACGGGCAATTACCTGGCGATGGAGTCGTTTCGGTATGCGGCTACCCAACAGCCAGATGCGAAAGTCAAAGCAAAAAAAGCGTTCGATTTCTTAAAACTTCTTCAGGAGGTAACCGAAACGGATGGCTTTTTCGCCCGCACGATTGTACCAGCCAACTGGACGCGGGTGGACGATACCAACCGAACCTACACGGAGCAGGAGCGGGCCGACGAACTCGTGAAAGAGCCTCGTTTCAAACCGGTTGAGGTGCGCTGGCGGAAATCGAAAGATGGCAAGTGGCTCTGGAAAGGCGATACCAGCAGCGATGAGGTATGCGGGCACATGATGGGTTATTATTTCTACTACGAACTGGTAGCCGACGAGGCTGAGAAGGCCGTGGTTCGGGCACACGTAGCCTGGCTGGTCGATCACCTGATTGCCCATAACTTTACCCTGACCGACATCGACGGGAAGCATACGCGTTGGGGTGTCTGGTCGCCCGATAAGCTAAATCGTGACCCCGACTGGGCACCGGACAGGGCTCAGAATTCGATGGAATTACTGGCTTTTCTGAAGCTGGCGTACTACATGACCGGTCAGCCTAAATATGAACAGCACTACCGGCGACTGATCGATAAAGAAGGATATCTGGGCAATATGGCGCAGATCAAGCATCAGAATCCAGCCTGGTTCATATACTTCGATGTGATGCTGGCGGCTTATGTGTATCCTATTCTGGTCCGTTGCGAACAGGACCCTAAACTTCGGTCGTTTTACGAAGCTCACATGGATCAGTGGCTTCAGCAACGGAAAGCCGATAAGAATCCACTGATCAATTTTCTGTACTGTTATGCCCGGAATAAGCCCGTTGAGTTGGCATCGTCCGTCGAATTTCTGGTCGATACACCGCTCGATTTAGTCAACTGGATGGTCGATCATACCAAACGGGAAGATGTTCGAATCGTGCGGACGCCTGTGCTGGACGAATGGCAAGTGAGTGAATTACCACCGGCTAGTATCCGAACTGTGGTACGCTGGGACAAAAATCCATGGGCGGCAGTGAATGGTACGCCCGATATTGAACGGGAGCCGGTATTCTGGCTACTACCGTACTGGATGGGTCGATACCTTAAAATGATTCAATAATCTGTTGAAAAACAAAATCTATGTGTTTAGGAATAATTCGTAAAAGCTTGGCTGGGGTTGCGTTGGGAATGTCGTTGGGGATTCTGGCGAGTGCTCAGTCTGTGTATCAGGACAAACCGTTTTTGCAGGATTACAGCATTAAGTATTATGCCGATAAGCCAGATGCCAGTTTGTCTGGGCTTGCCTGCGACCGGAATGGAGTTATTCAACTGCTCACGAGCAATGGGCTGATGCATCCATCAGGCGGTCAGTTTCTGGTTGCCGGTACTGTACGGCCCGATCAGTCGTATCGGCCAATGGGTGATATGAAGCTGGCGGCCATTGGTGTGTACGACCATCAACTTGTCTACCTCGATAATCGGGCGGTGCTGAGCAATGCCTGGGCTGGTAAACTCTTTGCCGAACACCAGCTTCCACAAGCCCGACTGTTTGCGGGCGGGGCTGATTTTACATTTCTGGTTTCAGATGGAAAAGCATTACATCTGGTCAACGGCAAAGATGTCCGCTGGAAAGGAGTCATACCCGATGACGAAGCGATCCAAATTCGGTATCAGCCCGGTGTCGATCAATTCTGGATACTGGGTAAAAAATCACTGTATACCTTATCGGGCAAAGCACCTAAACTGAGCAAAGCGTTGGAGGGGGCCAACTTTACCGCGTTCGATCTGGCCGCAAAAGGTACTAAAGTCGTGATTGGTACCACTGACGGCTATCTGGAGTTCGATTCGAACACGAAGAAACCGATTGGTGCGGCTCATCGAAAAGTGCCAGCTACGAACATTACGGCTGTAGCGGAGGTGGCTGGAAAGCTTTGGTTCGGCTCGAATCAGGGAGCCTTTGCGCTGCGCTCCGACGGTAAGTTCGACTATTACAATGGTGAGCGCTGGCTACCGGGCAATGAGGTGACACAAATTGTTGCAGGCCCAGCCAATTCGGTCCTGATTCTTACAACGGCAGGTCTGGCTAAAATTGAGTCGAAATGGATGACGCTCGCTGAGAAAGCGCAGTTCTACGATCGGCAGGTGCGGACCCGACATATTCGGAATGGGTTCAATGCGTCGCTGGTTCGGATGGACAAAGGGGTGCTGGAGAGTGGCTATATGGAAGATTCGGATAATGATGGTCTGTGGACGTCGATGTATTTGGCCGGTGAAATTTTCCGGTACGCTGTTACGAAAGATAAAGAAGCCCTGCAAAACTGCCGGGAGTCGCTCGATGCGATGGAACGATTGTATACCGTTACCCCGGTTCCCGGTTTTCCGGCGCGTTCGTTTGAGCGGGCAGGGTATATCAGCAAACTACATGATGTGGAACGCTGGCAGCATTCACCCCTGCCCGGCTGGGACTGGAAATCGACTACCAGCAGCGACGAAGTGATCGGGCACATCTTTGCCTTTGGAGCCATGGCCGAACTGGTCGATGACAAAGACCTGAAAAACCGGTCTATCATGCTGATTGATACATTGATGAGTCATATCCTCACTCATAATATGTACCTGATCGATTTCGATGGGAAGCCAACCATGTGGGGCCGCTGGAACCCGGAATATGTCAACTCTTTCCCGATCAATGTAGGCGACCGCAAACTGAACTCGTCCAATATTGTGGCGATGCTACAAACAGCCTATCATTTTACGCATAAAGAAAAGTATAAGAAAAAGGCGTTTGAACTGATGCAGAAGCACGGCTATTTCGAAAACCTGATGCGGCCCATGCGGATCATCGGTAAAGCCCCAGACAATGCCGATGAACACAGCAAGCACATGTCGGACGGCTGGAACCACTCCGACGATGAAATGTATTTTGTGGGCTACTGGGGGCTGTATCGCTACGCCTTCAACGATACCCTCCGGGCCAATTTCAAGAAGGCCATTATCGATCACTGGGAATTGGAAAGGCCCGAAAAAGAAGGCGCCTGGAACATCTTCACCGCGTTGACGGGTACAAAATCGTTCGATCTGGCCGAAGCCGTCTGGTATTTGCAGGAGTTTCCGCTCGACCTGATCGACTGGGAGATCCGAAACCGTCATCGGAAAGATATTGAGCTGATTCCAGACAATTTTCGTCGGCAGACCACCAAAGAAGTACTCCCACCCGACGAACGGCCTATCCAGCGGCATAATGGCAACATGTTCGATCTGGAGCGGACACGGGGCAACGGCACCTCCGAGCATAGCGCGGGCGACATCTGGCTGTTACCCTACTGGATGGGCCGGTACCTGGGCGTAATCAGCGCACCGGTGCGATAGATGAAGAGCGAAAGAGTGACTGAGTGATTGAGTGTGAAACGGACTTCGTTTGCTGATCATGAATCTATTAACCCTTCTTAAAAAAAACGGAACGAGCTGGCTGTTTTACGGAACGCTCATTCGCTCAGTCACTCTTTCGCCCTTTGTCCCGGCGCAGCAACCGGTTTATCGGGATGTGCCGTACCTACAGGATTTTAGCGTCAAATACTACACTACGGATACGACACGCCAACTTAATTATGTCGGTACGGATCGAAACGGTATAACACAGGTTCTTTCGTCGCAAGGGTTGCTGCGTCCATCAGGTGGACAGTTTCAATATCCCGGTAAACTGGTGGCCGACCAAACGTACCGACCGATGGCTGACCGGGCTATTGCCGCTTTAGGTCTTTATAACCAACAGTTTGTTTACCTGGACAATACCGCCCTGTTTAGCAATGCATGGGCTGGGAAACTGTCTGTTCGGCACGATATGCCTGCTGCTCGGCTATTTTGTGGAGGAGCCACTGGGAATGGCGAGTCGTTTTCAGGCTTGATTTCGGATGGGGTCAGGCTCCGGGCTTGGCGAAACGGTTCGAGCGTATGGGCAGGTACGTTACCACAGGATTCAGTAATTGGTCTACACTACGAAACCATTGCGCAACGCTACTGGGTGTTGGGAAAGCACTCACTGAGTCGGCTTGATTTGAAAACAGGTCAGCTCCAACTTGTTTTCGAACAACCGGGTTTAACCTGTTTAGCGGTTTTTCAAAACAAGGTATACCTCGGCACGTACGACGGGTATCAAGTATTGGACGCCCATTCGTTTACGCCGATTGGCGGTATACAGAAGAAAGTACCCTGGCCGGACCTGACCGTGATTTCGGTGGTGCAGGGGAATTTGTGGTTTGGCTCGACCAGGGGAGCGTTTATGCTGCGTCCCGACGGTACATTTAACTACTACTATGGCGAACGCTGGTTGCCGGGCAATCGCGTAACGGCCATTCAGGAGGGAGCCGAAAAAACAGTTTGTATACTAACCAACAAGGGTCTGGGCGAAATCCATTTCGAGTCGATGACCCTGGAACAGAAAGCCTTGCGTTATGAACAGCAGGTTCGGCAACGGCACATTCGGTACGGGTTCAACTGTGATGTGACCGTCATTCAGAACGGTGATCTGTCGACAGCGCAAATGGGGCAACGGGACAGTGACAACCTCTGGACATCGATGTACTTGGTCAGCCAGTTGTTTCGCTATAAAGTGACCGGAAGTAAGGACGCGTTGCAGAACTGCCTGGAATCGTTCGAGGCTATGGAACGGCTATTTAGCATTACCGGAATGGACGGTTTTTTCGGACGGGGCTTCGAACGGCAGGGGTATCATAAATTTGAGGCCAAAGCCTGGGATGGCGGACTTACCAACGGCTGGAACCATGCCAGCGACCCACAGTGGGATTGGCGGGGCACCACCAGCAGCGATCAGACGGTAGGGCAGCTATTTTGCCTGACCATGCTGGCCGAACTGATGGATGGTGACGTGAAAAAACGAGCCATTACACTGATGGACGGCCTGATGACCAACATCATCCGAAACAACTGGTATTTGATCGATGTAGATGGCAAACCTACGCTTTGGGGCAAGTGGCATCCCGACTATGTCAACGCATTTCCGACTTCGGTGGGCGACCGGAAAATCATGTCGTCCAACATCATTGCCTTTTTACAGGCCGCTTATCATTTCACCAAAAAGCCGATTTATAAGCAGAAAGCCTACGAACTGATGCAGCAGTACGGCTATCTGGACAACCTGATGTGGCCCATGAGCGAGATTGGGAAGGCGCCTAAAGGCGCGGGTGATTGGGCAAAGATGCTTTCGGAAGAATGGAACCACTCCGACGATGAAATGTATTTTCTGGCCTACTGGTGCCTGTATCCGTATGCGTTTACCCCTGAATTAAAAGCAAAATACCGGGAGGCCATCAAAGACCATTGGCAGGCGGAACGCCCCGAAAAAGATGGTCTCTGGAATTTATGTTATGCCATGACGGGCGCCAAAACCTTCGATCTACCCGAAACCATCTGGTATTTGCAGGAATTTCCGCTCGATATGGTCGAATGGCCTATGCTGAACAGCCATCGGAAAGACATAGAGTTTATACCCGCCAACTTCCGGGGCCAGACAACTACCAAAGTCCTGCCTCCCGACGAACGACCTGAACTCAAACACAACCGCAATCTCTTCAAACTGGATCGGCCGGGTAAGGTAGTTTCTGAACTGAGCGCAGGTGATTCCTTCCTGTTGCCGTATTGGATGGGTAGGTATTTGGGCGTAATCAGCGCACCGATTGAACGATGAATAGCTGGGAGCGCAACCGCAAAGTAGACCGCCACCTTCGCATTAAATTCGTATAAAGAGTAGCCCGAATAGAGGAATAGGCCGTAGTACTGTAGATGAGTACTGTAGCTTATCACGTTTACTATTCGATTCCTATGAGTGGTTCTGCTAGTCTTCTGCAACGGCTTAAAAATGGCCAAAATGTATACGGAACCTGTATCACCTCGACAGGCCCGATGTGGCCTAAAGTCATAAAACAGATCGGTCTTGAATTTGTGTTTATTGATACTGAACACATACCGCTGGATCGGTCGGAACTGGCCCGGCTTTGTCAGCAGTTTCGGACGTATGGCATTACGCCGATCGTTCGCATCCCCAGCCCCGATCCGTATCTGGCCTGTCAGGCTATTGATGGCGGAGCTATCGGCATCGTGGCTCCCTACCTCGAATCGGTCGAACAGGTACAGACGCTGGTAGGCGCTACTAAATACCGTCCGCTGAAAGGCGAAAAGCTAGCCGCTTACCTGAACGGAACCGATACCTTGTCGCCCGAAATGGCTGATTACATAGCCGCGTATAATGCCGACCATCTGTGTATTGCCAACATCGAAAGTGTTCCAGCGATGAACCGGCTGGACGAAATGCTATCAGTACCGGGTTTGGATGCGGTATTTATTGGGCCACACGATTTGTCGGTAAGTCTGGAGCTTCCTGAGCAGTACGATCACCCTGATTTCGAAGCGGCTGTACGAACCATTATTCACAAAACCCGCCAGAAAGGGCTGGCTATCGGCATTCATTTTTCGCTGGAACCCGAACGGCAAATTCGCTGGATGGCCGAAGGGGCCAATATCGTTGTGCATAGCTTCGATATTGCCCTGTTCAGTCAGCGCCTGCGCCACGACCTGGCTATCATTAAAGAAGCCGTTGGCGATGGAAAGGAGCCTAGTCAGCCAGATTCACTGACTATTTAACCTGACGATTAATGACTACGGCAACCCAGGCGCTGTCTCCTATCTGGCGTCCGCAATCCATCGTATTAGGCGGCCTTGCGCTGTCGATTGGCTGGGGCATTCGGGGTAATTTTGGCCATGAATACGGAGCCGCTTTTGCGGGCTGTCTGGCGGCTATTGTGGTCGCGTTGTTATCGGGCCGGGCCGACTGGCGAGAGCGGGTGCTTTACTTTGCCTTTTTTGGCGCTATTGGTTGGGGCTTTGGCGGCTCCATTTCCTACATGCAGGTCATTGCCTATACGCAAAGTGGCCAGTTCCTTTCGCAGTGGTATGGGTATGTAGGCTTGTTTTATATCGGTTTTTTGTGGGCGGCTTTGGGCGGAGCCGGTACAGCATTAGCGGCTGTCGCCGAGCATCAGCGATTGGTGGACCTGTTCAAGCCAATACTGTTTCTGTTTGGAGCGTGGTTTATTCAGGATAGTATTGAAGACCCGATAGCCGAGTGGCTCCAGTCAGGCATTGGGTTCGATCATACGGCTTCGCGGCATAAAAGTCCGCTATACTGGCTCGATGCCGATTATCTGGCGGCTTCCACGGCTTTGCTGGCAATGGGGATTTTCGACTTAACCGATCGATCTGAAAAAAACAGGCTGTGGCTGCCTGCTTTTGCGGCCATCGGAGCGCTCTTCGGCTGGGCAATTCAGGTATTGTTACGCGTAGCGGGCCTGGACAAAACCCTGGCTTCGTGGCTAACGTACCCGTTGGGCGATCCAACCTATATCAGTCCCGAAACCGGGCAACGGGCTTTCGATCCCCATAATTTTCTGAACAACTGGCCGCAGTGGTTTGGCGATTATCCGCAGCATATTGGCTGGTTTATTGGGCTACTGCTGGGAATTACCGCCTATTTTGTTCGCTTTGGGAAATTTCGCCAGGGCGCATCGCTGATCGTCTACATGGCTGCGGGCTGGCTACTTTTCTTCCTGGCCGTGCCTGTACTTGGAAGCATCGGCCTGGCCAACTATGGTGGCTTTCGAATGACACCGCCCCGCAGCGACGATTGGGCGGGGATCACGGGCGTTTTTATCGGGGCACTTCTCTGGTTCCGACGACATCAGTTAGAGGCTGTGGCCACGTCTTCCGTCATCAGTGGTTTGATTGGCGGATTGGGCTTTTCGGGTATTCAGTGGGTGAAACAACTGCTGGTGGTACCGGGTAATCCGCGCATCTTGGCTGGACGTGGCCTTTCGCCCGATAACGCTGAATTTAAAACCGTCGTAGCCAACTGGGCCAATTGGCAGCAGCAGAACTGGCACAGCTTTCTGGAACAGACGTACGGCTTTGTGAACGGCATCGCTATTGTGGTCGCGCTGGGTTTTCTGGCAACACGAGTGCCTATCCATCAGGATCGACCTGTGAACAGACAGGGGCGATGGACGTTAGGAGTAGCGACCGTATTCGTGTGGCTGGCGATTCCGTATGTCAATCTGGTCAAGAACGTCGAGGAATGGGGTAAGCAACTGAATCCTGACGTGTGGACCCGGTCAATTACACTTCCCGACGGATCGACGAAAACGACCACTGCTTTGTGGGATGTGCCCTATCTGGGCCGTTTGCCCGGTATCGATTCCTGGCAGTTAAGTCCGGTGGGTTGGTTCAATCTGACCTGGCTACTGCTGCTAGTCCTCTTGATTGGGCTGATCCGGCGGCATTTTCGGGAGCCCTTGTCCATCATTCCGGCCTCCTGGCTGGGTCGTGGGCAATTGCTTTTTTTAGTCCTGCTCTGGCTGATGGTGGTCGGGAATTTTGAACGGGCTCTGGTCGATTGGCACCCCCAGCGGCTACTGACCGAATGGGTGATTACGCTCAACGCCATTGGGGCGACCCTGTTGGTGCTGGTCATGCCACATGAACGGGAGCGGATCGTGATAGCTCCACCCGAATCGTTTCAGCCGCTTTATCGCCAGGCCTGGCTACGAACAGTTGGAGCTATTGTTCTATCGGGTGTTTTTTTCGTGCTGACGAATCGGCTTGTGTACGCTTATCCGGCGCATGAAGAGTTAGGCAATACCATGCATACCCGCTTCGGGCCAGAAGCTTACTGGCGTGCCAAGCCGAATCTGAAAAATGCTGAACACAAATAGCGTTATGAAAACTATTATACGTACCTATCTGCTAGGAGGGTTGATTTGTGCCGGTGTTGCGTATGGTCAATCGCCGGAATTACCAATGGATTCCATTGCCTATTATCGGAAAATGTTGTCGAATAAGCCAGTTATGCAGGTGTCGGCCCACCGTGGCAATACAGGTCTTGCGCCAGAAAATACACTGGCAACCTTTCGGATCGCCTTGCAACGACAGGTCGACTACATAGAAATCGATGTTCGCACGACCAAAGACGGCCAGCTTATTATTCTGCACGACGGCTCCCTCAATCGAACGACCAATGGCATAGGGCCAGTAGCCGATCAAACATTGACCGAACTGAAACGATTGTCGGCCGGTAAGGGAGCTGGGGCATCATTCCTGGCCGAGCAAATTCCGACTTTAGCCGAAGTATGCCAACTGGTGGCTGACTGGAATAAGCACCATCGCACGAAAACCAACTTGTATGTCGATTGCAAGGCGGTGGCTGCTGAACCGTTGGTCGCTGTGCTGTCGCAATATGGTCTGTTGAATGATGCGGTCTTTTATGGCTCCGATGCATTTTTGCTTTCCCTTCAACAAGTGGCTCCTAAAGCGAAATGTATGCCCTCACTCCGAAAAATGGAAGAATTGACAGATAAAGTGGCGAGGTTGCATCCGTATGCATTCGATATAGATGCCCGGATACTGACAAAAGAGCTGGTCGATCAACTACATCAACGCGGCCTTCGGGTATTTGTCGATCTGCTGGATGAGGGGGATACACCCGAATACTACCGGAAAGCAGCCCAACTGGGTGTTGATGTGATTCAGACTGATCATACCCTGAGCGTCTACCGAGCAGTAGCCCAACGGCCAACTAAGTAATCTAAAACAACCTGACTTGAACGTGATGAAACAACTGATCTATACAGCTTTTCTGGTAGCCATAACGGCGTCGGGATGGGCGCAGGTACACAAAGACTATACCCCAACGGCCTATCCTGACCGGGTTATTCTGGGTTGGCAAGCGAATCCAGCCACATCACAGTCGGTTAACTGGCGTACCGATTCAACGGTTACTCAGGCTATAGGCGCTATTGCTGAGGCAGACCCATCACCTGATTTTGTTACCAAAGCCGTGACGGTAGAAGCTATTGCCGAACGGGTTGTCCTCGATGGCAAAGCCGTTTTGTACCATTCCGTCCATTTTACTAATCTGAAGCCAGACACAAAGTACACCTACCGGGTGGGCGACAAAATGCATTGGACTGAGTGGTTTCAGTTTAAAACAGCAAAAGATCAGCCAGCACCCTTTTCATTTTTATATTTTGGCGATGCACAGAACGACATCCGATCGCTTTGGTCAAGGGCCATTCGCGGAGCGTATTCCACGCTGCCAACCGTAAGCCTGATGATCCATGCGGGCGACCTGATCACTACGTCCAACGCCGACTGGCAATGGGCCGAATGGTTTGAAGCGGGTGGCTGGATCAATGGGATGATACCTACGCTGGCTACACCGGGTAATCATGAATACTTCAAAGATGAACAAGGGGCCTATCGTGTATCGCGGCACTGGCGTCCGTCGTTTGTATTGCCCCAGAATGGACCGAAAGGGCTGGAAGAGACCGCTTATTTTTTCGACTATCAGGGTGTGCGGTTTATTTCCTTAAATTCACAGGCCGCTCTGCTCGATTCGGCGGTGATGACCACACAGGCTAACTGGCTGGTACAAGTTCTGAGCAGCAATCCGAATCGCTGGACCATCGTGACCCATCACCATCCCATTTACTCAACCAAACAAGGCCGGGACAATGACGAATGGCGTGAACGAATGGAGCCTATTTACAAAAAGTATGGCGTCGATCTGGTATTGCAAGGACATGATCATACCTATGGCCGAGGGCTGAACATGCCATTAGGCAAGAGTCGAAAACATCCCGATGGGCCGATCTACGTGGTATCGGTCAGTGGCCCGAAAATGTACGACATTGGTCTGCAAAACTGGATGGACCGGGCAGCCTCGAATACGCAGTTGTACCAGACCATTTCAATCGACGGGGCTAAGCTGTCCTATCAATCGTATACGGTGACCGGTGAGAAATACGATTCGTTTGACTTATTGAAGGACAGTAAAGGGAAAAATACACTGGTCGACCAGGCTCCGGTACTAGCGCCCGAACGGCTTGAATTACCGGCTGAGTATCAAAAACGGTATACGCCCACGCAAATGGATGAATACCGGAATCGTTTTCAGGAGTATAAAGCCCGCAAACAGGCGAAAAAAGAATAAAACCAACCTACTATGCAAACATCTACCGCACAATCGACGGCCGAACCCGCTGTTGCCCAACCCGCTCCTGTCAAACGACTCCTCTCGCTCGATACCCTGCGTGGCTTCGACATGTTCTGGATTATGGGTGGTGAGGATGTGTTTCATGGACTGGCTAAAACGACAGGCTGGGCCTGGGCGGTGGTCATGGCAGATCAGTTAAGCCACCCCGACTGGAATGGCTTTGCGGCCTACGATCTGATCTTCCCCTTGTTTTTATTCATGGCTGGTGTGTCGACTCCTTTTTCGATTGGCAGCCGACTGGATAAAGGTGCGGATAAATCGGAGATTGCCCGGAAAATAATCATTCGGGGATTGGTGCTGGTGCTGCTGGGTGTTATTTACAACAATGGTCTGTTTGTCAAAGCGTTTCAGGATACACGTTTCCCCAGTGTGCTGGGCCGCATTGGTCTGGCGGGCATGTTTGGGCAATTGATTTACCTGTATGCCAGCACGCGTTTCCAATACATCTGGTTTGTCGGACTGCTACTAGGCTACTGGGCGTTAATGATGCTGGTGCCGGTACCAGGCTGTGGAGCAGGTATTCTGACGATGGAGTGTAACCTGGCCAGCTACATCGACCGCCAGATTGTGCCGGGTCATCTTTACAAAACGATTCACGATCCCGAAGGGGTGTTTTCAACGCTTCCAGCCATTGGCAATGCGCTGTTGGGCATTTTTGCCGGTACATTCCTCCGGTCGCATGGGCGGACGGGCGTACAGAAGGCGCTTCGATTGCTGGGTATAGGTGTAGGATTTGTCTTGTTGGGCTGGCTCTGGAATTTCGTTTTTCCGGTCAATAAAAACCTCTGGACCAGTTCGTTCGTCTGTGTTACCGGCGGGTTTAGCCTGGTGCTGCTGGCTATTTTTTACTGGATCATCGACGTAAAAGATATAAAAGGCTGGACGTTTTTCTTTACGGTTATCGGCATGAACTCCATCCTGATCTACCTGGCGGGTGAGTTTATTAGTTTTGGCTACGCAGGCCGGTTCTTCTTCGAGGGCTTGCTGAAATTGTCCTCCTCCGAAGCCGTCCAGGAAGTGGGCATGGCACTGGGCGTAATTGCCGTCAAATGGGCTTTCCTATATTTCATGTATAAGAAAAAGACGTTCCTGCGGGTATAATAGGTTATACACCGGATTTGTCTGGTAATAAAAAATAGTGACAATTTAACCTTTTAGGTGACTAATTGGTAAATTGTTATTATTTTGCCAGACGATGAAACGAGATGATTCTCTCTGGAAGGCAATTTTAGAAGATGTATTTGATGATTTTTTACGATTCTTCTATCCGAAAGCAGAAGAACTGTTTCTTCTGAATAGAGGGTTTGACTACCTGGATAAGGAATTAGAACAATTGTTTCCTCCTGAACAGGATAGCTATCAACCCCGGTATGTTGACAAGCTTGTAAAAGTATATACTCGTCAACACGACCAAGTTCAGGAACAGTGGATTTTAATCCATATAGAAGTACAGGGCTACAAAGACCCCAATTTTGCGGAACGAATGTTCCAGTATTATTGCCGTATTTTTGACAAATACCGGCAGCCGATTACAGCTTTTGCCTTATTTACAGATGGTCATAAAGGGTATCAACCTGCCTATTATGAACAGGATTGTTTGGGAACCCAGCTCCGTTATCAGTACAATGTCTATAAACTACTGGAGCAAAGCGATGCTGCTTTATCAGGCAGTACAAATCCTTTTGCCAAAGTATTGTTAATCGGTAAAGCTGCTTTACTTGGCAAAAAGATGACTGAAGCGCAATTGCTGGCCGTTAAAATAAATATAGCTAAGGAATTGTTAGCGAGCCAATTGTCCAAAGATAAGATTCGAAGTTTGATGAACTTCCTTCGGTATTATGTACGTTTGGAAAAACAGGAGGCAATCGATAAGTTTGAGCGGGCTGTTGAAGCTATAACGCAACAAAATACTACAATGGGAATTGAGCAATTTTTGCTGGAACGTGCTAAAAAAGAGGGTAGAGAGCAAGGAATAGAACAGGGGGTGAAAGAAAAGAGCCAGACTGTCACTCAAATGCTTCTTCGGGAAACCTCCTTTACGGTTGAGGAAATCGCCCGATTGGTTGGCGTACCGGTATCGTTTGTCGAAGAGGTCAAAAAGAAGAGCGTATAAGTTTAGGCTTTTTAGGCCCACACACTACTTGCGCAGTAGCCAAAGCTCGGTTACCTGCGAACCGCGTTCTCCTTCGCCACATGTCCAGATGAAGGTTACGTTTCCATCGGCCAGTGCCGCCTTTGGAACGTCGAATTCATAGATTGGCTGCTCACCCGTCTGGATAAACTCATGAACGACTGAACCGTCGTCGGTCGTGAGCTTCATGCGCGAACGGAACCGACCCGTGTACGCAATGCGAAGGCGGTAAATGGCTTTGGGGTCCAGTTCATTGTAGGCAATTTTTAAGGGTTGATCATACAGCGTTTTCGCCTGCTTCATCCAGACTCGCGGGGTAATCTGCCCTTTGAAACCCGTCGCTTTAATTTCATCGACCCACTCAACACCCACTAGCCCGACGCCAAAACCGATTCGGGCCGATTGCAAACTGCCGGGGTCTTCTTCCCAGCGCTTTTCTGAGACGACCCGGTGCCAGCTTTCGGGAGCACCCATGTGATCGTAGAAGCCACCTGGACCTGGATCGGTTCGGTGGAGCATCTCATTGATTTTGGTTAAACGTGTGCGCTCATCACTGATTTTTTCAATAGACTCCAGTTGCGACAGGAGCCAGGGAGAGTCGTTGAGTGGAATATCGATGTTATCCAGAAAATTACCTCGTCCCGACATGGCTCCATGTTTCTCGATGGTTAGCTGAGCACCGATGTTTTTGAATAATGAGTCCGCTAAGGCAAAGCAGATTTGACGATATTGAGGCAAAATAGGTTCTTTCCAGGATTTCATCAGAATGGCCTTTGCCTGCTCAATCGCCCTCAACGAACCACCAGGCTCTATAGTCGTCAGCCGGTCGCGTGCCTGTTGTTCCAGATTTGTTTCATAGAGTAGACGGTGACGAGTATAGGCATCATAGTAAGCACGCAACAAACCCATCTGAAATCTGGGATTTTGCCGTATCGACTGCGAAGCTGAGCTTTCCATCGTCTGCCACTGCATTAACGTACGTTCGACAGATTCGTTGGTTAGCAGACTACCCCGCCAGTTTTGCTCAAGCGCTACAAGACCCTGTGCAACGGTTTCGGTATAATCGGGGCCAATAAACAGCCGGGCATAATCGCGAAGGGTTTCGATAACAGGGGTTTCGGGATTCCAGTCCTGATCGCTCCAGACGAATTTATTAACATCATCGTTGGTGCCTTCCGAATAGCTGATGCTGCCTGCTCCAAATTCATCCAGGGCATTGTGAATGATCTTTTCATCGTGCGGACGTGGGTTAATGCTTTCGCGACCAAGCGTCATGGCCCAGGCCAGGTCCCAATGCGGTACCGGATATTGGCTGCTATAATTGTGAGTAATGTCAGGATAATGGCGAATCGGAATAGATGGATGTAGTCGTTGCCGGATTTCCTGTACGGGCAGTTTGACCCAGGGACCGAAAACCACTCCACCAAACCAGTCGTACCGGCGATTGGCATAGCTGAAAAAGGCATCGAACCAGCGCGTTGTTGGCCGGAAGACTTGGGGCGAAACCCAGATTTTAGCATTTGGATGGTACTTATGCAGAACCTGTGCTTCTTTTTCGAGCCAGGCAAAGAGTACATCCGGTTCCAGTTCGCCGGGGTCGCCACCCGGTACAAACACCGCATCCAGTTTCGGAATAGTCGCAAACACCTCATTTCGCTCGGCTAATTCCTTCTGTATGGAATCGGGATGCGTATAATTCTGTCCCATATTCGGGTACCACATCCAGACATCCAGCCCATAGTCGGCGCAGATACGCGATTGCTCCCGAATCATCTGAATGGCTGGTAACTTCATATGCCGACTGGTAAAATCATCGTCGGTACGGGGGGGCATAATCTCAATGCTGTTGGCTCCGAACAGCGCTAGTTCGCGGATGTACTGGTCGAACTGCGCTACCGAAAACGCATCGTAGGCATTGGTTTTGGGCCGGTAACCCAACTGATGCCCACGGATCGGATAACGCGGACTAGTGGCTAGGGTAATCGGTTCGGGCAACTCAAGCTTTCCCGGACGCATGTTCAGCTTGCGCAGTAATCGCCCGACGCCATAGAGTAGCCCACGGGCATCATGCCCCACAATAAGTACGGCGTTGGCCGATTCAACCGTCAGCAGTTTAAAACCTTCCTGCTGCGTTGCTGGCATATCGCGCACAAATTTCTGAAAGGATTTGGGCAGTTTATCTATATCGCTTTCCAGGACAAGTCCTATCAATGGTTGGTTGTCGGCAGGGAGTTTTGTGATGACGGGTAGCGAAATGTTGGTCCGTTTTCGAACTTCCTGTTGAAGTACTTCAACCGTTCGATGCAGCATGCTTTTGTCCGTAACGGTATTAACAATCCGTGCTTTAGACAAATCGATTGGATTTGCCACAGCCGTAGCCGTAGTCAGCGCCAAACAAAAGCAAACGGAGAAAACGATTCGTTTAAGCATAGGAAGGGTAGGATATGTACCGACGAGCCGGTTTCTACAGCTTGATGAAAATCCTGCGTTGGTACAAGATGTAGGCTGGAATGAAATTGACACTGATGAAAAACAGGGCATACAGTAAACTGGCCAGCTCCGGTTGAATGCCAATCCCAATCAATCCATTGACTACATGTTCGTTAAGTGAATAACTGCCGAATTTCATTCGGTAAAAAACAAGGGCAAAGATGTCGGCCAGTACATACACGGTGATGGCGTTGGCGCCGAAGATGATGCCTGGCCTGGTGCCGCGAGTATGCCCCAGTACATCGACCAGAAAATAAACGGCTCCCAGCAGCAGGGCGGCAAAGCCCGATGTGACCAACACAAACGAACTTGTCCATAGGTTTTCGTTGACCGGGAAGGTCAGACCCCAGAAATACCCGACGGCTGCGCTGAATAGGCCCGCTGTCATCAGGTACGCTACTTTTTCGGCGGGGCTAATTGAGGTAAGCATCAACCGCCCGGCCAGCATACCCGTTATCGTGGTCACAATGGATGGAAACGTACTGAGAATACCTTCCGGGTCCCAGGTACCCTGCCACATGCGCCCCGGAAGGTATTTTCGATCCAGCCAGGCCGCCAGATTCTGGCCGGGCTCCAGAACAACCTTTCCCGCATCGGGCGTAGGGATCAGCGTCATGGCCAGCCAATAAGCGACCAGCGTAATAGCCCCAATCCAGGCCTGTTGTTTCCAGGTTGTGTTTAAAAATAACGTTGCGCAAACCAGAAAGACGATGGCAATCCGGTGGAGTGTGCCGGTCCAGCGCACATCCGAAAACGTAAAATCGGGTAATAAATTGAGGAACATGCCCACCGCAAAAATCTTCAGTGAGCGAATGATAATTTTTTGGTAAAGTTCTCCTTTCGGACTTCCTTCGACCACATGGCGCGAATAAGCCAGCGTAATGGATACCCCGACAATAAACAGAAACGTTGGGGCAATTAAATCAGTGAATGATAGACCGTTCCAGCGGGTATGGCGCAGTGTGAAATACACGAACTTCTCACTGCCCGGAAAGTTGGCAACAATCATGGCGGCAATGGTAAACCCTCGCAGCGCATCCAGGGAAATGAGTCGATTCGGCGTCATCGGAATTTTGGTCATTCAGTAGTCATTTACTTGGCATTTCTGGTCGTTTGTCGTCATAGATTATCCTTTTTTAGTTTACAATGATCACTGACTACAAAATGACCATTAACGACCTTAATGACTAATGAATGACAGCGAATGACAATTAAATGACCATTTTATTACATCTGACAATGGTATCTTTAGTACTGATTAGCGTACTATAAAGGCTACTAAACCGGACGATTTATGCGGAAGAGTTTCTACATTACCCTCATTTGCCTGTTTATCATAGGCATAAACGGCTGTCAGCGGGCTGCTACCGAAAGCGGAGGCTTTGGCAACCAACTCACCGTTTCCTGGGAACTCGTCAGCAATTTTACCGATGTCAAGGATGGTTTTCAGGCTCGTTTTATGCTGAAAAACAACAGCGATAACGAATTGACCGATGCCAACTGGGCCTTGTTTTTCAACATGTCGCCCCGGCCTATTCTGCCATCCAGAACGCCCCAATCTGCAACGGTTCAGCATATCAATGGCGACTGGTATAAGCTGGTTCCGGCTAAAGGGTTCAGTCTTAAACCGGGTGCATACACAGAAATCAGTTATGAAGGAACCGAGGCCGTTACCAAAGTGACCGATGCGCCGATGGGACTTTACGTGGTTTTTTATGATCAGGGTGGCAAAGAAGAATCCATCGTACAGGTCGCTAATTATACGGTTAAACCCTTTATTCGGAAAGAGCAAATCCTACGGGGACCGGGCGATCTGTACCCACCGGCAGGCCCGGCAACAACCTACCAGAATAACCTGAAGGTTTCCTTGCTCTCCGCCGAAAAACTGCAGCCAATCATTCCATCGCCAGTCAGGTTGGTTACGTCGCCAGGTACTTTGGCCTTCAATTCGACCTTTGTGATTTATGCCGATAAAGGACTGGAGAACGAAGCTAGATTGCTGAGTAAACAGTTGAAGGCGCTGGTAGGGAGAGAGGTTTCGTTGAGCAGTCAGGCGCCAACGGCTAAAGGCATTTTTCTGAAAACGGGAGTGGTTCGGGTAAATGGCATTGCCAAAGAAGCCTACCAGTTGCGTATCGACGATAAAGGGATTGCGATTACGGGAAGCGATGCGGCCGGAGTCTTTTATGGAACGCAGAGCTTATTGGCACTTCTCCCAACCGACGCGTATCGGAATCCCTCGGCTGATGTTCCACTGGCCTATACCCAGATTGACGATGCCCCTCGTTTCGAATTTCGAGGGATGCATCTGGATGTAAGCCGAAATTTTCAGACCAAAGAGACAATTCTCCGCCTTCTGGATTTGCTGGCCTATTATAAAATCAACAAGTTTCTGTTCTATACGACCGAAGACGAAGGCTGGCGACTCGAAATCGATGGCTTGCCCGAACTGACGCAGGTAGGGGCCCAACGCGAGCATACCTCGGGTAAAGAAGCTCCTGTACTCCATCCGGCCTATGGGTCGGGTCCAAAGGCCTACGACAAAGAAAAATACGGAAGCGGTTATTATACTAAAGCCGATTTTATCGAAATTCTGAAATATGCTCACGAACGGCACATCAAGGTTGTACCGGAAGTGAACCTGCCGGGTCATGCACGAGCGGCTATCAAAGCAATGGAAGCCCGCTACCAGCGGTTCATGAAAGAAGGTAAGGAAAAAGAAGCGAACGAATACCGCCTGATCGACCCCGACGACAAATCAGTTTATCTGTCAGCTCAGGGCTATACCGATAACGTAGTGAGTGTTGGGCGGGAGTCGACTTACCATTTCTACGAAAAAGTGGTGGACGAAATCACGAAGATGTACAAGGAAGCGGGCCTGCCGATGGATGTGATGCACGCGGGGGGCGACGAAGTGCCGGAAGGTGTCTGGACGAAATCACCAATAGCCGCTAAACTGCTGAGTGAGAATCCGACCATCAAAGACCCTAAAAATTTGCAGGCTTATTTCTTCCGTAAACTTCGCGACCGACTCGCCAAACGGAAGCTCGAAGTGCATGGCTGGGAGGAGGTTGTACTCACAAAATCGGCCGATGGGAAACTGGCCGTGAACCCTGAGTTTGTTGGAAAAGGCGTAGTGCCGTACGTCTGGAACAACCTGTTCGATCTGGATTTGGGTAATCGGCTGGCCAATGCCGGGTATCCGGTAGTGTTGTGCAACGTGTCGAACTTCTACTTTGATATGTCGTACAACAACGACCCACTGGAGCCGGGACTGTATTGGGCGGGCTATGTCGATACTCGGGACAACTGGGCCTTTGCGCCGTACGACATGTTTAAAACCACCTACAAAACCTCGATGGGAAAACCGCTCAGTTTTGCCGGGCTGGAACGGATGAAACCCGAAGCCCGAAAAAACATTCGGGGGGTAGAATCCCAATTGTGGAGCGAGACTGTAAAAGGGCGCGATATGGCCGAATATGATATACTGCCTAAATTACTTGGCTTTGCGGAGAGCGCCTGGGCACCCGAGCGTACCTGGGAGACTATCGAAAACCAACAGGCACGCGAACGGGCCATGGATGCAGGCTGGAATGTATTTGCCAATACACTGGCTCAGAAGGAATTTTTCCGACTGGCCCGGTTGAATGGCGGTTATAACTATCGCATACCACCACCGGGTGCATTAATCGAAAACGGGATGTTGAAAGCGAATGTCGAGCTACCCGGCCTAACGATTCGATACACAACCGATGGATCTGAGCCCACAGCACAATCCACAGCGTTTGCGAGCCCCGTTACCGTGACAGGTACAGTAAAACTTAAAAGCTTTGATGCCGCAGGCCGATCCAGTCGATCAATAACTGTTAGCAAGTAATTCGATAAAAATAGAACGCAGATTAGTATGATCGTTAAGATTTGCACAGATCATATTAAATTATAACAATCATACTAATCTGCGTTCTATACTAATCTGAACTAATATAAAAATATTTCCACTATGACTATTGGGGTTGATTTAGGAGGGACGAATGTACGGGCGGGTCTGGTTGAAGACGGTACAATTGTCCGGCAACATAGCAAAACCTTACAGCAAAAAGACTCCCTGTCGGCTACCTTGTCCCAACTGATTGAACTCATCCGTCCGTTGGTTGACTCATCCGTTACCAGTATTGGTATCGGCGTTCCATCTGTAGTCGACATTGAGCAGGGGGTGGTGTACGATGTCGCCAACATTCCGTCGTGGAAGGAGGTAGCCCTGCGGGATATTCTCGAAAAAGAGTTCGATATGCCCGTGTTTGTCAACAATGATGTGAACTGTTTTATTCTGGGTGAGCATCAGTTCGGTCTAGCGCAGGGTTACCGTTCGGCAGTGGGTATGGCTATCGGAACAGGCCTTGGCTCGGGCGTTATTATTGATAATCAATTGTATACGGGCAGTAACTGCGGAGCGGGCGAGATTGGTCTGTTGCCTTATCTGGATAAGAATATCGAGTCGTATGCCGCTGGTGATTTTTTCGAATCTATTCACGGAACCACAGCTTTGGAAGCCAGTCAGGCTGCCTTGCTGGGTGGGCAACATGCGCTGAACCTATGGGCCGATTTTGGCAAACATTTTGGCAATGCCGTGAAGGTAGTTCTGTATACCTTCGATCCCGAAGTCATTATTCTGGGTGGTTCAATTGCCAAAGCATACCCGTTTTTCAAAACGACGATGTTTGAGAGTATGGCCGACTTCGCGTACCCGGTCACGCTCCGTCGACTCAAGCTGTTTCAATCGCAAAACGAAAATATAGCCCTGTTGGGAGCCGCTGCGCTGGTTCGCCAATTGGTGTGATCGAGTTAGCCGCTACTCCGTATAAATGCAGTATTTCCTGTAGGTTGGTAAGATAAATGTTATGACTAAACTTTTCTTTTTACTGGATCGTATGACTTCCTGCTGTTGTCATGAAGTCATACGGTCCAGCAGCGAATAATTGGTCAGATTAGAATCCTGGGTTGGCAAAACACCTGAAAAAGATACGATGAAACGAAATACCCTGTTGGTGATCCTGGTGCTGGTCATCTTCTTCGTCATTTCCTTCCTGACCAACATCCTGGGTCCGATTATACCGGATCTGGTCGATAGCTTTCAACTGAGTATTGGTCTGGCTGGGTTTCTGCCGTTTGCTTTTTTTGTCGCCTATGGTGTGTCGATACCGGCGGGTATACTGGTTGAGAAGTACCGCGAAAAGAATGTGCTGATCGGTGCTTTTCTGTTGGCTTTTCTGGGGTCGTTGTTATTTGCCCTGGAGCCCCGTTTTGCCGTGGCGTTGGGGTCGTTGTTTGCCATTGGTGTCGGTATGGCGATGCTACAGGTCGCTATTAACCCCCTACTTCGGGTAGCCGGTGGCGAAGAGCATTTTGCGTTTAATTCTGTTCTGGCCCAACTATTTTCGGGGGCGGCTTCATTCCTGAGTCCATGGCTGTACAGCTATTTCGTCCAGACCGTTCATAAAGGTGATCGCTCGTTCTGGATTCAATGGCTCGATCAGGTCGTACCGACAGGCGTTGAATGGGTCTCGTTATACTGGGTATTTGCCCTGACTACGGTTCTGATGATCGGAATTGTAGCCCTGATCCGATTCCCGAAGGTCGAACTAAAAGACGACGAGAAAGTGGAAGTAGGTGGAACCCTGACAGCGTTGCTTCGGGATAAAACCGTATTGCTTTACTTCGCTGGTATCTTCGCGTATGTAGGTACCGAACAGGGTATTTCCAATTGGATATCCAAATTTCTTCAACTGTATCATGGGGTCGATCCATCAACCGTGGGAGCGCAAGTCGTTGCTTATTTCTGGGGGCTGATGACGATTGGTTGTGTGCTGGGGCTGGTTCTTCTGAAAGTGGCCGACAGCCGGGCCGTTTTGAAGCTATTTACTGTGGGGGCTGTGCTCTCGTTGCTGGTCGGGTTGTTTGGCCCGAAAGAGTGGGCACTGATTGCCTTGCCGGGCACTGGCTTTTTTGCGTCGGTGATGTGGTCCATTATTTTTTCGCTGGCGCTCAACTCTGTACCTGAGCATCATGGCACTTTTTCTGGTATCTTGTGTACCGGAATTGTGGGCGGAGCGCTGGTGCCGCTCGTCATCGGCGGACTGGCCGAGTGGCTTGGACTGCGCTGGGCTATGTTGGTCATGCTATTTACGTTAGGCTATATTTTCAGTATCGGCGTCTGGGCGAAACCGCTGGTTACCAATGCAACGATTAAATTAAAGACCGGGCCGCCGGGCGGTGAAAGAGTGAAAGAGTGAAAGAGTGCCGCCTTTCGCTCTTTCACTCTTTCGCTCATCACTCTTTTCTCATGCACAAGATTATTCTACTCATCGACTTTGCGGAGGATTACAGCCGGAGTTTGCTGAAAGGAATCTCCAAATATGCCCGGGAACATGGTCCCTGGGTGTTTTGCCAGATGCCCCTGTTTCACCGCGAAACACTAGGGGTCGATGGGATTCTGAACTGGGCGAAGGAGTGGGGAGCCGATGGTATTATTGGGCAGCTTTATAACGAGAGCAGTGTCGAAAAAATCGTTGAGGCAGGCATTCCGGTCATTGCACAGGATTTCAAAGAGCGATTCACCGAAATTCCGAATATTACGGGTGCCCACCGAGCAACGGGCGCTATGGCTGCCGATTATTTTCTGCGTAAGGGCTTTCGGAATTTTGCGTTCTACGGTTTTAAGCACATCGTCTGGTCTCGGGAGCGAGCCGAAGGATTCGATGAACGGGTATCCAGAGCAGGGTGTACGGTGCATTATTTTGAGCATGAAGAGTACAGTTCGAGCGATTTATGGTACTATAAACCCAGCTCGTTAAGTAAGTGGCTGAAGTCACTACCCAAGCCTATTGCCATCCTGTGCTGCGACGATCGGATGGGGCAGCACATTACCGAAACCTGTCGACACACAAGAATTCGAATTCCCGAAGAGGTGGCCGTACTTGGTGTGGATAATGATGAAACACTCTGCGAGCTATCCGATCCACCCCTGTCGAGTATTGTGCAGGATGCCGAGAAAGGCGGGTACGACGCAGCCCATTTGCTCGATCAACTGATTCGGAAGGAGATCAGCACGTTTTATGATATTATCGTAGAGCCTACGCAGATCATTACCCGCCAGTCGACGGATATTTATTCGACGGCCGATGAATACATTGCCTTGTCGCTCAAATACATTCACCAGAATATCGACAAAAACCTACAGGTCGATGAGGTGGTGAAGCAGGTGCCCCTGTCCCGCCGATCACTGGAAATGCGCTTCCTGCAAGTAGTAGGTTATCCGATTTACAAGTACATCCAGAATCTGCGTATTGAGAAATTCTCGAAAAAACTGCTGGAAACCGATCAGGCTGTTTTTGAAATTGCGATGGATCTGGGACTTAACGATTCGAAGAATATTGCCCGGCAATTCAAACAGGTCAAAGGCCTTACCCCACTCGAATATCGCCATAAATACCTGGCGGGTAAATAATATGAAAAACGGGTTTCTACTCCTTTGTCTGGCCTTGTTCGCTGGTTATCGTCAGCCTGTAACAGATGAGCCTGGGTTTCCTCATCAACTAGTTCAGTTTACGCCCTATACAACAAATCCTGTATTCAGCGGCACTGGGCAGGATACCTGGGACAAACACATTCGTGAGCGAGGGTATATACTGCGGGAAGGGGATACCTATCACTTATGGTATACGGGTTATCGGGATGGCAAAGACCAGACGAAGTTTTTGGGCTATGCAACCTCGCCCGATGGATTACACTGGACACGTTATGCTGGAAATCCAATTCATATCGATACCTGGGTTGAAGACATGTCGGTCGTTAAATCGGCAGGAACCTACTATATGTTCGCGGAAGGGAAGAACGATGTAGCGCATTTACTGACCTCCACTGACCGGATTCACTGGCAGGAACATGGCCTGCTCGATATTCGCTACAAAAACGGCGCACCACTGAGCAAAGGCCCGTATGGAACGCCCGCAATCTGGAAAGAAGCCGACACCTGGTATCTGTTCTATGAACGAAACGATGAAGCCGTCTGGCTGGCTACCTCAAAAGACCTGTCTGTTTGGACGAATGTACAGGATGAGCCCGTTCTGAAGAAAGGCCCTGAGGTGTATGACCAATACGCGGTAGCCATGAACCAGATCATCAAGTATAAAGGTCGGTATTATGCCTATTATCATGCATCGGCGTACAAAGACTGGCATGACTGGTCAACGAATGTCGCGGTATCGACGGATTTGATTCACTGGACAAAATACCCGCACAATCCGATTATGGGCAACAACTGCTCCAGTGGGATTCTCGTACCGGATGGGGAAGCGTACAGGCTCTATACCATGCATCCTGACGTGAAGGTATTTTTGCCGAAAAAGTAAGCTGCTCCCTGATCTAACTAGAGAATTATAGGTCTTTTCGGAGTTGCTCAACAAAGGTTACAGGAACGTCGGCAATGTCAGCGATTTGTTCGTTACTAAAGCTGGTTTTTTCCAAAAGCCGCGTGACAATCACTCGTTTCTCCTGCTCGATTCCTTGTTCAAAGCCTTTCTCAACTCCTTCCTGGAGGCCTTCTTTTTTGGCTCTGTCTAATAAAAATTGCTCAATGCCCATTGTTGTATTGGTCGCTGTGAGTGCTTCGATCGCTGTATCAAACTTACGGTTCGTTTCCGGGTTTTCCAAGCGAACATAATAACGGAGAAAATTCATTAAGCTCCTGATTTTAGCTTTTTGTAACTGACTGCTCAATAGCACTTTGGCGATTTGTATCTTTAGTTCGACAAGTTGGTCTTCAGTTAACTTTTTGCCTGTCAACGCTGCTTTAACGGTCAATACGACAAGCGCAAATGGATTGTTGCTGGTTAGTAGCTCCGTCTCCTGTTGCTCAAGTATCTTGTAGGTGTTGTATTGATAATGGAGTTTTGTTCCCAGATAAACACGCTCGTAGTGAGCAGGCTGGTATCCTTTGTGACCATCTGTGAAAATAGCAAACGCTGTAATCGGTTGCTGATATTTATCGAAAATGCGATAATAGTACTGGAACATTCGTTCAGCAAACCTGGAATCTTTATAACCCTGAACTTCAATATGAATGAGTATCCACTGTTCCTGAATCTGATCATCTGCCCGGACAAACACTTTTACTAGTTTGTCGACATAACGAGGGGAATAGGCATCCTGATCGGGCGGAAATAATTGCTCTAATTCCTTGTCAAGGTATTCAACGCCTTTTTCCAGTGCGAACAAGTCATCCGTATTGGGGAAGAAAAACCGTAGAAAATCCTCAAATATGTCCTCTATTATTGCTTTCCAGAGTGTATCGTCGTGCTTCATGAAAAATAGTAACGAACAACCTATGCTGCGTTGCGGTTAGACGCCAGAAAGTGTTGTTCGTTACTATTCAGAAAATGAATGTTGTGGTGTGCGGCTTACTCTTTCTGACTTTCTTTCAGTAGCCAGATGTCAGAAATGCGGGAGTTCTGTCGCCAGTTCAGGTGCGATTCTTCGGGCTGGTCGAAGGTAACGCTGATACGGCCATCCTGCGTAGCCCACAGAGGTACAATCCATTCTTTCACCGTATCGGCTTCCCGATTATAAACGGTAGGTTCCAGACGCTGACCATCTACCCGTAACAGGGCTTCGCCAAATCCAACGACCCGAATGATGTAGCGAGCCCCCGGATCAAGTTGACTATAGTCGAGAGCGGGGCAGCGTTGAAAGGTTTGCGACGAAAGTCGGGCTCGGCTAAACCCATCTTTCCACCAGGCAATATCCGTGGCATCGTCGGAAGTCGTTTTAATGCGGGGGCCTTTGCTGATGCTGGATACATCATCATAAAAACTGCCTTTGCCAGGAGTTTCCCAGATGCCAATGACCTTCAGACGAGCCACTTGTTCATCAGGTGATTTCATAGCCTTTACTTTGGTGAACTCGTCGGCCAGCCACCAGCGATTGTTCAATGGATAATCGACGAAATCGAGCAAACAGCCTCGCTCATATCCTTTGGCCTTATATTTGGAAACGCTCGTCTGTAAGCCAACAGAGGTAAACAGATCGGCGCATAGTGTTTCAATCTTCTGGCGTAAGTCGGTTGAAATCGGTTTGGTATCGGCCTGACTGGCCAGCGCCAGTGCCTGATTCATGGCCGTTTCCGACCCTATTTTGTCGGCTAGTGCAAGTCGTTCGTTCGCTTTTTGTTCAAGTGACTGTTCGTAGAGCAGTCGTCGGCGGGTGTAGGTGTCGTAATAGGTACGAAGGAGGAAAAGTTGCCAGCGCCAGTTTTGAGCCAGTTGAGGGTTAGCCGTTTCCAGTTGTCTCCAGAAGGTAAACGTGGCTTCGACTCCTCCGTTTTCGGCCAGTGGTCCCTGCCAGTTGTTTTCGAGGGCGGCAATCCCGTCCGCAACAGGAGCCGCCAGTTCGGGTTTAAAGAAGAAACGCCCGTATTCCTCCAGAATCTCATGAACAGATTTATCCGGCTCCCAGCCCCGCATACTCCAGACAATTTTGTTCACATCGTCGTGGCAACCATCGGAGTACGAAACGAACCCATCGGTAAATGGGGCCATGGCAGCCTGTATTTTGGCATACGCATACGGGCGGGGGTTGGTCGCTTCACGGCCTAGCGTCAGGGCATAGGCCTGATCCCAATGCGAGACCGGAAACTCGCAACGGATGTTATGTGTAATGTCGGGATATTGGCGGATCTGGTATTGTTTGGGGAGCCGATAGCGGGTTTCCGACAGAGAAGGACTACTGGGACCGTACACTACCCCTGCCAGCCAATCAGGTTTATATTGGGCCAGATAATCATAAAAATAATCGACCTGTTCGACGCTGAAGCCTTGGAGTGAAAGCCATATCTTAGCCTTTGGGTGATATTTGATCAGTCGCGTATGCAGGTCTTTTAAAAATGGCATGACCTCCCTGGGGTGATTGTCGCCGGGGTCGCCACCGGGTATGAAAATATGGTCGAGCCGGGGGCAGGTTCGGTAGAAAGTTTCATGCAGGTCTAGCTCAGCGGTGCGTTTGGCAACATCCGTTAGCGCGAAAGTAGCCGGTGTCCAGACCCAGTAATCCAGATCATATTTCTGGCAGATTTCGCTCATCCGAATGCGCATTTCCGGGGCTGGTACCTTAAAATGTGGGCTGGGTTTTTCTTCTTCGTGAAACGGAATACCTTCCACTGCATTGGTGCCGAAAATGGCCAGTTCCCGAATATATTGATCAAACTGAGCAACGGTCCAGGCGTCATACGAATTGGCCGTTGTTCGATAGCCGAGTTGATGCCCTCGAATCGGGTAAGCGGGTGCGGTTGCGACGTTTACCGGGGTTGTTAATTCAATCTGCTTCGGCCGCATTTGCAGGTTGCGTAACAACCAGCCTGTGCCAAACAGAATGCCCCGGCTATCGGCACCGATAACCCACAGTGTAGTCCCAGTTGAGCCAACTTCACTAACGATGCGAAAGCCTTCTGGTTGTGTTTCAGCCCGATTAGGATCGGTATTGACTGGAACGGGATTGCCATATAATTCTTTGTCGCCAGCAAGCGCAAACGCGATACGTACTGCATTGGCAGGCCAACTTGAACGAGTAGATAAGGAAATTCCGGTTCGTTTGGCGATTTCTTCGCGGAGTATCTGCGGAGCCGTCTCGCGCATCGGAAGCGGTACAGAAGGTGATACCAGCACGACCGCCCGGCCCAACGAAATCGATTGAGCATGAATTCGCTCGAAACCACTCAGAATCAGCAGTACGAAAATCCACCAGTTAGTAATACCAATCCGTTTCATGAAATAAAGGATATAGGGAAAATTAGGTTAGGCGTTGACAGCACGCTGAACGTTGCGGATGACTTCGGCAAAGGACTCCATGTCGCTCTGCGTACCGAGCATGGCCTGCTGAAAAATCCAGACGGCTTCATCCGAACAGGCCCGCTCGGCAACCGGGCAGTTCACCTGCGAATAATCGACCGAATCGGGGATAGCATAGCACATCCAGTTCTTGTTCTGAAAAACCGGCTGTTTGTATAACGGATGCGGGTAACCCGACGAACAGGGAAGCCCCTCAGCCGCCAGCATGGCTACAAATTGTTGTTTAGACGTCTGATTAAATTTCGATTTGTCGTACCGGAAAATGTAGAGATGATACGAATGAAGTATATCGACCGAGCCTCGACTCAATGGCGTAATCCCCTCTATATTGGCCAGCAGATTGTCGAGATAAAGGCCGTTTTCGTTGCGGAGTTGGGTTTGTTCTTCCAGTCGCTTGAGTTGTTCGATTAGTAGAACCGCCTGCAACTGGGTAATGCGGTAATTACAACCTGGATTAAAATGGTCGTACCACTGACCTGTTGGAAGTCGGCCTACATTGCGCAGGGAGTTCATGGTTTCGTACAGGGCATCGTCGTTGGTAATTACCATTCCCCCTTCACCCGATGTCAGATTTTTAGACGACTGAAAACTAAAACTTCCCGCGTCGCCGATGGAGCCTAATTTCCGACCTTTGTATTCGGCACCATGTGCGTGGGCGGCATCTTCAATGACCCGCAGATTATGCCGACGGGCAATGTCCAGAATCGCATCCATATCGCAGGGAAGGCCGGCAAAATGAACAGGGATGATGGCTTTCGTTCGTTCGGTAATGGCGGCTTCAATGGTGGCTGGGTTGAGGTTATACGTGTCGGGGTGTATATCCACAAAAACCGGTACGCAATTTACCTCCAGCACTACCGAAGCGGTGGCAATGAACGTATACGGCGGAACAATCACCTCATCGCCCGGACGTACGCCACAAGCCATCAGCGCCAGTCGCAGCGATACCGATCCGTTTACGCAAGCGATGGCGTATTTAGTGCCACAGTACGCGGCAAACTGCTGTTCGAACTCCGCTACGGCTCCAGAACAATCGGGATTTCCCCATTGCCCCGACCGAACTATTTCGGCCACGGCCTGTACATCCTCTTCGGTATAGATTGGCCAGGGAAACGTTTTGGTGATGGTCTTTTCACCGTTATTGATGGCCAATGCTGGAATTGATCCGGGTTTATTCATAGCGTATTGGGCAGAACACTTCAGTTATAATACGCCGGGATGTCTATTTCTGACTATTCGTGAGGAGGATTTTTGAAAGAGTGAATGAGTGAAAGAGCGATGTAAAGTGTGCGGCAGCAATTTGCTCTTTCACTCTTTCGCTCTTTCAAAAATATACTGATTAAAAAAGCGTAATGTTTGGCCAATATGTTCCTGCCAATATTCCCAGGAATGCCCGCCCGTAAACTCTTCATAGGTGTGGGGAATCCGCTGGGCAAGTAGGTGCTGGTGTAATTCACGGTTCGGAGCTAGTAAATTGTCCTCTAGTCCACAGTCGAACCGGAAAGGAGGGAGGTCGTCTTTATGTTTCAGCATCCAGTCCAGAACGCTGTCCTGCTCGATCACTTCAGCCTGTAGGGCCGCAAAATCCTGGACAAACTGGCTCAGTTGCGTAAAATGAGTAATGGACGACAGGCCGCTGAAGGCGCTAAACAGATGCAGATACTTAGCGCCCAGCCGAAGCGCGCCATAACCACCCATCGACAATCCCGTAATGAACCACTGAGACGCAGGACTTACACACGTAAACTGCTCCCTAACGACGCCAATTACATCCTCGATAATCCAGGCTTCGTAGTTTTCATGTCGATGCGGTACATAGCCCGACCCATCACCAAAAAGTCCGTCGGATGGCATCACCAGCAACATGGGTTTTATGGCTCCGCTATCGATCAACGTCTGGGTGGTTTGAAGAACGTCCCCTTTAGCTACCCAGGCCCAGTGACTGCCATACACGCCATGCAGCAGAATGACAACCGGAAGATCGATGCTATTTTCAGTTCCTTTCGGCTGAAAAACAGTCAGGTCGGCTCGTCGTTTTAGTGCGTTGCTTTTGACTGTAATTAACTGCAAACCGGCGAGTTCGGCACGTTCGGTGGTGAAAAAACAGCTCATCCCTCAAATACAATAACGCCTTTGGCATTTTTACCCGCATGCATATCGGCAAAAGCCTGATCTAGATCGGTTAATGGATAAGTTCGGCTGACCATCTGGTCGAGCAGTAACTCACCTTTGGCGTACAAATGCTGCAAAATGGGGAAGTCGATCTGAGGGCGGCATTTGCCATAGAGGGGATTAATGTATAGTTTATCCCACTCAAACAGATTCATGTCGATGCTGATTTCCTGCTCAATGCCACTCACCTGCACAGCGACACCTGCATTACGAACCATCGCTAAGGGCGCAGCCCCTAAAGCCGGAATGGCCGTACACTCGAAGGCATAGTCGGCCCCGCGCCCATTGGTCATGGCTTTGACCTGCGATGCTGCCTGTATCAATCCTATATCGTCTTTAGCGGCTAAGACCGTATCGGTAGCACCATAGAACCGTGCCATTTCCAGTCGTAAGGGATTCACATCGACGGCAATGATTGGGTTTGCTCCGGCAATACGGGCTCCCTGAATCACATTGAGGCCAACGCCCCCGGTACCCAGTACCACCACCGACCGACCAGGTTTTACCCGAGCGGCATTGACTACCGATCCATAACCCGTCATGACACCACAGCCGACAATCGCTGCGGAGGAAAAGGGCATATCGACCTGAATTTTGACACAGGCAGCTTCCCGAACCAGCGCATACTCGGCCATCGTACCTAATCCAAATGCCCGCTCAATCGGTACGCCATTGTACAGCGTAGATGCCAGCGTGGCATGACCACCGCTCACTTTATTGCCCGCCGTTACGGCCGAATTGCGTTCGCAAATATGCTGATTGCCTTCCTGACATTGAAAACATTCGTAGCAGGGAATTGCCCAGTTCAGCATGACCGGGTCGCCGGGTTGTAATCCACGTACCTGACTGCCCGTTTTAACGACGATACCGGCCCCTTCGTGACCCATAACCAGGGGTTTCGCCCACGATTGAGAATCCCAGTCGGTGTGGCAGATACCGGCCGCTTTAATTTTGACAAGTACTTCATCGCCCTGCGGATCGGCAATAGAAATGGTTTCGATGGAGTAGCTGCCGTTTCCATCAGCAATGGCGGCTTTGCAGTCGGTCATAAGACTAAAAATTGGGTAGTAAATTGGAGCATTTTTAACCTGGATCTATGCACAGAAAAGAATGTCTATACTCGATATTACTGCCTTTGGAAACCATTTTGGTTAGAAATCCACATCATTGAATGAATCGACTTTCCTTAGACCTTATCCATTGCCGAAACGCTCATTATTTATTGAGGCTTTATCAGTAAATTGTTGCCACACCGGCATGGGAGTTCATTATAAAAGAAACATCCACAGACCTTTCCTTCAACCTGGCTATTCAGACCGTCGTGACGAACCGTTTACTTCTCTTTTTTCTGGGGTTTACGCTACACCTTCAGGCCCAATCGATTGATTCCTTACAAAAGCTACTTCGAACCGCCCGACCAGATACCCTTCGGGTAAGGCTTTTGTATGATCTGGGACATGCCTACTGGCTTGGTGGGAATGACTCGCTGGCGATTGTATACTGTACCCAGTCGGAAAAGCTGGCTAAACAACTTGCGTTTTTACCGGGCGAAGGCAGAGCCCGATTGCAATTGGTTCGCATCGAGGCTGACCGAATGGTTGATTTCGACGAGGGGTTTGCCCAGGTAGATACCGTTCTGCAGATAGCGGCCAAACTGAAGGACCGGCACATGGAAGCGTTGGCCTACATCCGCAAAGCACAACTATTGGAAACCAACCTGACCCGACAGCGGGAAATTATGCCTCTTTTCGATAAAGCGGGTGCTATTTTTAGTCAGTTGGGGGAGAAGTCGTGGCAAGGCACCGTGTATGGTGAAAAAGCGCAGTTTTTTGCCCGGAGTGGAAGTTTCAGCAAGGCCATTGAATTTTTTCTGAAAGCCCGCCAACTTCAGGAAGAAGCGAACGATCTGGCGGCACTTCGTTCGACCTTACCAAATCTGGGCGTTTCATATGCGGCTCTGGGGCTGTATCAGGAAGCCTTGACAATATTTGATGAAGCCGAACGAGTCGCTAAAAAGCGGAATGATAAAGTTCTGGAAGCTTTTCTGTTGAACCAACGGGCTGAAATATTGGAAAAACAAGGCCATTATGAGGCCGCCCTAGCTGTCCTGGCAAAAGCCGTAGCGATCCATAAAGCGACCCATGCCGCCTACTGGCTACCTAAGACGTACCTCCGAATGGGTAGGGTGTACATTAAACAGAAACAGTTTGATAAAGCCTTATCCTATACCCAACTGGGTGATAAGATGTTTCAGGATGTGACCGAGTCGGAGGATTTTTTGGATCACCTGGTTCAGATCAACTATGGGAAGATTTACCTGGCTCAGCATCAGTATCGTAAGGCCATCGCTTATGCATCCGAAGGGCTGAAATGGGCCGACGAATCTGATCCGCCATTACTAGCCGAAACGGCTGAGTACCATTCGATTCTGGCACAGGCGTACGAAGGAGTAGGTCAGATAGATAATGCCTTGTTTCACTACAAAAAATACAAATTCGATTCCGATTCGCTGCTCAACAAAGAATCTGTTCAAAAAGCTACGGCTTCGGCCCTAAATTACACCTTTGATAAGCAACGCCAACAGGCACAACTAAACCTGCAAACACTAGCCAATGAAAAACTTACTCAGGCTCGTAATTTTCTGATTGCCATATCGGTGCTGACTACGCTCCTGGCCGGACTGATCTTCTGGTCGAATCGGAAACTGAAGGCTAAAAATGAGGAACTGGTCGTTAAGAACCAGGAGATTGAGGACGCCTTGTTTAAAGGACAGTATATCGAGCGAAAACGGGTAGCCTCCGAGTTGCACGATAACTTAAATACCAAACTAGCGGCTTTGCGCTGGCGTATGGAAGCCTGGGACGTGTCGGAATATAGTGAGGAAGATCGGGTCATGCACGAGGGTATGGTCAGGATGCTCGAAGATGTGTATTCGGATGTCCGGCTGATTTCACATAACCTGTTGCCCACCGAATTACAAACGCATGGGCTAGCTTCTGCTTTACAGAAGTTGATCGATAAGCTCAATTTCAATCCCAGTATGCAGTTTCTGCTGAATATCAAGGGCACTGGTAAACGGCCGACCGCCAAAATCGAATCGGAATTATACTACATTGCCCTCGAACTGGTCAATAACAGTATCAAGCATTCGCACGCTAACCAGGTGGTTATCGACCTGGATCAACACGCGAAGAAAATTAGTTTAACCGTACGGGACAATGGTGTAGGTTTTTCACCTGAATCACAAACTAATGGAATCGGGATGCGTAACATCACCACTCGCGTAGAGACATTACAAGGAGTTTATAGGCTGCAAAGTGCGCCCAGCCATGGAACCAGCATCCGTATTGACGTTCCCGCCTGAGTAGATAGGGGCAATCGTTTGAGACTACTTGAAAAGACTCAATTAGCCAGGTAGAAATAATGGTTGCAGTTATTGCAATGGTAGGCTTTGAGGGGCAGGAAGCCAAAGTTCTTTTTAAGCCAGCGAGGGCGAGTTGTGCGATCGGTGTATCGATTACGACAACGGGGGCAAGACTTATTTAAAGCAAGTTTACGCCTTATAAACAGTGTATAAAAAGCAAACCCGAATAATCCCAGTAGAAACAGGCGAATGGGCATGATTAGTTAAGTTACGACAGACCAGAGCAAGATAGGTAATGGACGTAACTAAACTGAATTAAATTTGAGTGAATTGATTATTCGGAATAATCAGTCAGCTTCTGACTTTGAGGAAGTTGTAGAGAGAGATAAGGTGAAAAAGCGCGTCCGACACCGTTGGCATGAGTAGAGTTTGGTGAAAGGCACCCATCGAAGCCACCCTTCCCGATGAACACGGTACAATTTTGTGGAGTGACATTGTGGACAACGACGTTTGAAGGTAAGCGTAGCGGAAGCTGGATTGGGCATTTGACGGGTACTAGTGATAAATATACAAAACGCCATATGATGAAATTTTTACTACTATCGATGCCACTCGTAAACTGAGCGATAGCAGTAAATTTAAGCCGCCCGTTGCGGCCATCGACCAATTGAATCAATATGCAGGGTTTCGTCAATTCGATCCCAGTGCCAGAATGGATTACGGGAGCGAATGCGTCGGGAGACCATAGGTTGACTCAAATACGTGTTTTCATCGACCCGCATGGCGTAGCAGGCTTTTCGGATGCGATGCGTTTTTCGATTGGGATCTCTTTTCAGAAGAGCAAACGTACAAATTCGAAATAACCAGCCGCCATAGCCTTTCCAAAGTGAGCCTGTTGAACTAGCAGGTCGTGTGTAGCAGGTATGTCCTGGAGATGGCCAGGGGTAAAGGAGATTGTTGATGATTAAGGATGCGTTCATATCTATAACGTTGTTTACTACCCAATGGGATTATGATATAAACGCTTTTTAGGGTAAAAATATCATACATATGAAGGCTACTACCCGAAATTTGACATATACCGAGCAGACTACTGCCAGAATAATCTATTAACATATATGGAATAATTTATTATATATAGTAACAAATGAAATTAGACTAACTTGCAAGTATATATATTGAACTGAAGAATATGGAAAAGCTAACCTACCAATATGAAACTAAATGCCGAAGATGTGGTACGTTAAGGGAATGGGTAGGTATTGATCGGGTTCAATTTACAGCCGTTGAAGCCATTCGACATTTTCAGGATCTGGTCAAACATCCCCGTCAATACGATTGTTCTACCTGCAAAAAACGCACTGTCCAGGATGTTGTCGCCTATGACGAAGCGTAAGGAGATAGCGCCTTATTGAGACTATTATGAAACTAACCTGGACGTTCTACCCCAAAGGCGCATTACAGTCGGTGACACTGACAGTAATTTATGTGCCCGAACTGGATGGGCAACAGCAGTCAACAGGCGGGTTTCTGGAGCAGGAAACAAATACAGCTTTTGTAGACTGGGTAACCTATAAGCGCTTCGATGGACCAGATGTAGCTGGGCGTCGGGACGCCTTTCAACGCCTAACCCGAATAAGCGGTCACTGGAAAGACTATCAACCAATCGCTACTCCTCAGTCTTTGATTCAGTAGTGAAGAGCCAATTTTCTGTAGCCAAAATCGATTCTTTTCTGCCACCATCTGCACGTAGAGAGGAAAAATACTCATTTGCGATGACTGGCAGGTATATAAATTTACTTAATGACAACGGGGAAAAGACGGGTTAAAGTACGGGGAAACGCCCATTGCTGTACCTATAGACTTACTATACCTTTGTTGTTCAGTGAAAAAATGAAAAACCTTCTTTTCTCCCACTAGAGCCGGAGTGACTCTGGTATGAAGCCCGGCCTGCCAACCGGGCTTTCTCTATTTGTGATTGATTCTTCGGAAGGCGCAAGTCTATTTGCCCAGCCACTCTTTGAATTCAGTCATGCGGTCGCCACTGACGAAGACTTCCTGACGGGATCTAGGTTGCAAATCGAGTTTGAGTTTGCCAGCCGAAAACGTATGGATATTCTGGATGGCAGGCAGCGATATCAGAAACTGACGGCTGATGCGGAAAAACTGACGTGGATTGAGCAGTTGAGTAAGCTTATCCAGGCTATAGTCGACAGGTAAGGTCAACCCATCTTTCGTGACCAGAAACACCACTTTCTCCTCCAGAAAAAAATAGGCGATTTCAGTGGTTTCGATGCTGCGAATCTTAGTACCCACAGTAATCATAAACCGATCCTTATACTCTGTCTGCCGCGATCTACCGATCAGATCGAGCAGGGTTTCGATGTCGGGAGCAGAACTGGCCTGACCAAACTGTTTTTTTAAAGCCTTGAACTTCTCAACAGCCGCTACCAGCTCATTGTAGTTGATGGGCTTGAGCAGATAGTCGATGCTATTGACTTTAAACGCCTGGATCATGTATTCGTCGTAGGCCGTGGTGAAAATAACGGGTGTAGTCAGCGACGTTTGCTCGAAAATGCGGAATCCCAGATCATCTTCGAGGTGAATATCCATAAAAACCAGTTCGACAGGCGGATGTGACTCATCAAACCAGGCTACTGCATCGGCTACAGAAGGAAGCTTGGCCAGTACGGTTATCGTTGGATCGTATTTTTGGAGTAGACTTTCGAGCCGTTTAGCGGTCAGGCTCTCATCTTCAATAATAACTACGTTCATAAAGAGCGAAAGAGCGAAAGCGTGAAAGAGTGCGAGAGTAAAGGGATGGAAGAGTGAAAATTGTCGTAGCGACGCTTTTTCACTCTTTCACTCTTTCGCTCTTTCGATCTTTTTCTACCTCGCTCACTAAAACTTTTTCACTGACCAGAAGCGGTATTTTTACGACAAAATCCCCATTACTCTCGCCAACCCAAACCGACTGGTCGGTCAGTAGAGCATAGCGGGTAATGATATTCTCTAAGCCAACACCGGTCGAATGTTCTGATTTCGGGCGGGGTTGTAAGTTATTGCTGACCACCAGATAATCGCCATCGAGCAAAATATGCACCCGGAGCGGTTCTTTGGTTGACATTCGATTGTGTTTCACTGCGTTTTCGACCAGCAATTGCAGCGTGAGTGGCGCAATGCTGTATCGGCTCTGTGACCACTCGGGTACATCGATAAACACGTCGAATTTGTTTTCGAAGCGGATATTAAGCAAAAAACGATACGCCTGGATAAATTCCAGCTCGGTCTTCAATAAAACACGTTCGTTATCTTTTTGCTCCAGTATATACCGATACGCCCGTGACAACTGGTCGATGAATTTCTCCGACAGGTCGGCATCGGCATGTACCAGCGACGACAGAATGCTCAGACTATTGAACAAAAAGTGAGGATTAACCTGGCTTTTCAAGGCGGCAAACTGGGCCTGTACGTTCTCTTTCTCCAGACGCTCGGCCCGAAGCTGTACATCTTCCAGTCTTCGAAAAGCGCGCCGGTTGGCTGACAGATAAAAGGCCGAAAGCATGGCCATCACCATCAGCGAGTTATTAGTACGCTGACGCCGTTCCCGAATTCGTTGCCGTTCTTCAGGTGAGCGAGGGGGCGTTGGGAGACGTTGCTGGCGAGGGTCGGGATCGCGTGATACACCAAACCGCTGTTCCATAACATCGTCCAGATTATGCCATAATATGGCAAAAGCACTGTTGAATCCCACGGCTAAAGCGCAAGCGATAAGTAAGGTGGCGATCTGGGCCGGAATCTTGAACTCAATCAGAAAGCCTTCGCCGAAATTCCGGAAAACGCGTTGCTGTAGCCATTCGGTTACCGTAATCCAGGCGTAGAAGAACAGGACCGACACGAGGAATTCGAGTGCCCAGAAGGGCATTTGGCGCGCCGAAAAGATCCAATTGAAGCTTGCTCCATTGGCATACATTCGGATAGGCCAATAGATAACGAACACGCTGAAGGCGAGCTGCCACTTTTGCGAATTCGTCAGACGGTAGGTCATAGCTTAGTTGGTTTATAAACAAAGCTACTAATTCTGATCAGCCGACAAAAAAGAAACCGGCGGAATGCCAATTTCAGGTAGGCGAGTGACCCAATTGGGTTGGTGAGTAGGGTGTACTTTATTAAAAACTGGTTAATCCATGCTTAAAATCAGGATAAGATAAGCTCGGAAGCGGTCAAAACGCCTTCCTGCTGATCAGTAGGTTGCCCGCCCACCCGACAAATCATAGATGAATCCGGTCGTGAAGCTGGCTTCTTCAGATACTATCCAGGCTGCCAGCGCAGCCACTTCATCGACCGTACCCAGGCGTTTCATGGGAATTTTGGCGGTCATGTAGGCAAGCTGTTCTGGCGCTGTATCGTTGTTTAAGGCCGTTTTGATAACAGCAGGCGCAATACCATTGACCGTAATACCCGTCTCGGCATATTCTTTTCCGATTCCCTTTACCAGGCCAATTACACCCGCTTTCATCGATGAATAGCCTGTCATATAAGGGTTGCCTTCTTTTCCGGCAATGGAAGCCAGGTGTAAAATTCGACCGTAGTTGGCTTTTTCCATTGCCTTTAGGGCGAATTTGGTCATCAGAAACGCCCCTCGCAGGTTAGTATGGTACACTCGGTCATAATCGGCCACTGAAAAATCGGTGATCTTAGTGTTGGTAGGTCCCACAATACCCGCCGAATTGACCATAATATCTAATCGCCCGAAAGACTCTTCGACGGCCTGAACTGCTTTTTCAACCGAACTCTCCTGCGACACATCGACCACATGCCCCGACACTCTATGCCCTTGCTTGGCAAATTCGGCTACAGTGCGTTCGAGCGTTACGTGATTGATATCGAACAGGGCGATAGTAGCGCCCTCCGAAGCCAGCCGTTTGGCTATACCTTTTCCAATGCCATCGGCTCCTCCTGTAACGATGGCCACCTGTTTTATAAACCGATCTGACATGCTATTCGTGGATTTAGGATACTATGATCGCGATTCTACTAGACGTTTACCAGGAAATCAAATTCAAGCGTAGGAATACTGGACAGACCAGCCAACAAAGACTATTTTAATCGTAACTTAATCTGTCCTGCTTCCTCAGATATAACGAAGCCAGCCGATTTCAGGATGCTCCGATTTGTATCGACCATACCAGCGGCATAGTGGATACAGAAACAGTACAATACCAATCCAGACCAGATAAACAGGCCCCAGCGAAATGCCTGCCCCACTGGGACGGCCAAAGTTCATAGGCCCTGATGGCAGATCGGCCAGCGAATACCCTTGTAATAAAGCCATTCCAATCATGGAAAGATGGACCAGATACCAGTGCAGGATGTAATAAAACATCGGCACCTTGCCGTATACGGCCAACCATCGGGTCAACGCCGTATTAGCTCCGTCAATGGTCGACAGAAATACCAGCATCAGGCCGAGTGTTACCAGATCATAGAGTAGCGATGGAGGATACTTTGTAACGTTGATGAAGGAAAAGAACGTAAACAACGCGTCTTTCTGGGACGACCAGGGTGCCGGATCGCCGTAAAGGTTGAGAAAACGCAGGACGATAAATAAGACCAGCGCGCCGAGCCCCATGCGTAGAAGGAGTAGTTTACGTTCCTGAATAGGTCGTTCCATCAACTGTCCACAGGCAAAACCGACCAGCATGATTCCCAGCCAGGGAATGACCGGATAGGCCGCTAATAGCGCAAAAGTGGGGCTTACCGGAAAAAAATCGGTTCGGAAGAATAACGCCCAGAGTAATCGGGCCGCCGGATTCGTAAAAGTGGGAACAAGTTGCAGGATATTATGGCCAAGTATAATGACGAGCCCGATAATGCCAACCGTTCGGGCGGGGAGTTTTGCCAGAAACGACAGCATGATCAACCCGAAACCGATGGCATAAATCACCTGTAACATTAGTGACTGGAAGTGAATATCGAACCAGAAGGCGAAGTTGATGACCGTTAGTTCAAGAAGAAGTAAAACGGCCCCTCGGCTTCGTAAAAACCGGAGAGCACTGGCTTGTTCATCGGCTTTCCGTCTTTTAAGCGATAAGTAAGCCGACGTACCCGACAAAAAAACAAAGGTAGGCGCACATAGATGGGTGATCCAGCGCGTCATGAAAATAGCGGGTGTAGTCGTAGTCAGGTCGGTTGGGTTCTGGGCCAAGGCTGGCATGTGGAGCAGATCCCGAACATGATCCAGCGCCATAATGACCATCACTAAACCGCGCGTTACATCAATTGTAGCGATTCGTTTCATTCAAGAACGGTTAGGATTGTTTCAGGTTTCATGTTTCAAGTTTGCGGACGCAAGATGAGTTAATGCGTTTGCCAACTTGAAACAGACAAAAACATCATTTTTTATATCGGCACAACCTATTATCTGACTTGACAAAATAGGATTTGTAGTTGAGCGCTTTGGGATCGGTACAGCCTTTCAGCTCAAGTACTTCGATAGTTCGAAAATCGATGGCGTGGCTCTCGGCCTGTAACGCAATGAATCCTTCACTAAGGGGCGTATTGGCCAGGCTCATCCAGTGTTTAGCGGCAGGGCTTCCGAATCGCCCGGCATCCCAGTCATGGTCTTTGCTGACAAATCCTCCGCCGACCTGTGTTCGTTCGTAGGTTAGTACCGTATCGCCTTCGATGATGTGATGTACGATTGAGTCACCTAATACAATAGCTTCGGCTGTTATCCAGCGATCGCCGTCGTACGTTTTGGAGTCGGAGTCTGTACAATGCTCCGGCCGAAGTTTCCCACTCATATAGACCTGCGTACCGGGTGTGCAGAGATTGCCCGTATGACGTGGACCATCGCCCAGACCGCCAAGCAACTGCATTTCCAGCGATACCGGAAATGTCTGATTGAGCGATAAACTCTCTGCTGGTTGAGAATGGAGCATGATACCACTGTTTCGCACGTTCCAGGGATCGCCACCGGGAGTTTGTTTTCCCAGGAACCGGTAGGAGAAGCGAATGCGGTAATACGAATAGGGTTTATTGTAGTAGATATGGCCGTATTTACCATCGAAGGTTTGGTACTGGTCGTACATGACCCGCAGCATGCCATTTTCGACGCGAAAGGTATTTTTATAATTGTCGTTCAACGGCTGTCCGGCAATCTTAATGTCCCAGCCGGTGAGGTCTTTGCCGTTGAAAATCCGAACCCATTCCTCCCGTTTTGCCGCTGGTTGCGCAAAGGTTACAATCGTGATAAACAGGCCGGTTAAAGTGAATAAAGTTTGTTTCATAAGTAGCTGTTCCCTGTTTCAAGAAATGTAAGTGAATGTACACGACTGATAACCCCTCTTAAAAGGCCAAAACATCAATTTTCTCCTACTCTAAATGGGTTTAAACACGGAGGCACGGAGATCACAGAGTTTTTAAGCAAATTTCTCTGTGTTCTCCGTGCCTCCGTGTTTAATCAACTATTCAGGTAGCACGCATCCTTCTTCGGGTGTGCAGGTTGCTTCACTGCCCGCTACTTCGGTGAGTTTGGGTTGCTGCTGGTCCCACTCGGCCCAGGCTGTTTCCAGGGCACCCAGAAAGGTTTCAGGAGCTTGTGCCCCAGAAACAGCATATTTCCGATTCAGGACAAAAAATGGAACGCCACGGATGCCCAGTTGCTGCGCTTCGTATAGGTCGTGGCTTACTTCATCCGTAAACGCCTTTGAGTTTAACATATCACGAACCTCCGACGCATCCAGACCAATGTCGGTTCCCAATTCGATCAGGGTTGTATGATCCGACGTATTTTTCCCTTCCGTAAAATACGCCCGAAACAGGCGCTCTTCGGCCGCGTCGCCCAGGCCATGTTTCTTCGCTAACTGAACCAGTCGGTGAGCATCCCAGGAGTTAGCAACAATAGCCTTGTCGAAATGATACTCCAGACCAACTTCGCGAGCCATGTCGGTCACCCGATCGTTCATCTGCTCGGCTTGCTGAAGGCTCCAGCCTTTAATGTCGGCCAGGTATTGATTGACATTTTTACTGGGATCGGTTTTTAGACCCGGATTGAGTTGAAAACTTTTCCAGACGACCTTTACGTCCTCTTTATGGCCAAACTGTGCCAAACCGGCTTCAAATTTCCGTTTGCCGATGTAGCAGAACGGACACATGACATCACTCCAAATTTCAATTTCCATATCGTGGGGTATTCTGGTATGGTCTCAGAACACCAGTAAACCCGAATTCCTTCCTGAAAGTGTTAATTTCTGCCTGGTAGGGTCAAGTAGTCAAATGGGGACTACAGTCGAGTTTTTGATCTCCGACATCACAAAAAAACTACTAATGTGCAGTGTGCCCGGAATGACCGATAATTTCTCCTGATAGAAATGGTTATACGTATCCATGTCCTGGCTGATAATTTTGATCAGGTAATCGAACGTGCCCGAGACCCGATTGCATTCGAGCACTTCGGGCAGTTCACGCACATCGACTTCAAAAGCTGTAAAGGCATCGCGGGTTTGCCGATCAAGGGTAACCTGACAATAGACCATCAGTGAATTGCCCAGTTTCTTTTTGTCGACCAGCGTTACATAGCGTTCAATGACCCCTTCGCGTTCGAGCCGTTTGATGCGTTCGTGAACGGGGGTTTTGGAGAGATTGATCTTCCGGCCAATATCCTGAATGGTCAGGTGAGCATCCTGTTGCAGTAAGTCCAGAATTTTCCGGTCGGTCGCATCCACAATAGCCATAAGCGGAATTTTTACGGGTACACTTCCTGATTTATTTTCTAAATAGGAATATTTTCTACTCGTTGTTAAAAGTAATGCCTGATTTCCTGAATAAATAGAAACTCATAGAAAACATTTACAGCCCCTTTACCTTTGCTCTATCGAAGTACAACAAACAGTCGTTAAGCCGCTATGGTCATTGGTGTTCCTAAAGAAATCAAAAACAACGAGAATCGCGTTGCGCTCACTCCTGCTGGTGTTACTGAACTCCGTAAGCATGGACATACCGTTTATGTACAGGTAAATGCGGGCGAGGGTAGTGGTTTTAACGATGAGGAATACATAGCGGCTGGAGCGATCATGTTGCCGACCATCGAAGAGGTGTACGGTGTGGCTGAGATGATCATGAAGGTTAAAGAGCCAATTGCTCCTGAGTATGACCTGATCAAGGAAAATCAACTGCTGTTTACCTACTTCCACTTTGCGTCGTCAGAAGAGCTGACTCAGGCAATGCTGGCAAAAGGGGCGGTTTGTCTGGCCTACGAAACCGTTGAGCGTCCTGACCGTAGCCTTCCTCTGCTGGTTCCTATGTCGGAAGTAGCGGGTCGTATGGCGATTCAGGAAGGCGCTAAATACCTCGAAAAACCCATGAAAGGCCGGGGAATCCTGCTCGGTGGCGTACCGGGCGTAAAACCTGCCAACGTCTTGATTCTGGGTGGCGGTATTGTAGGAACACAAGCGGCTAAAATGGCGGCTGGTCTGGGCGCACACGTAACCATTATGGATGTAAGTCTGCCCCGACTACGGTATCTGTCAGACATTATGCCGCCAAACGTGCAGACGATGATGTCGAACGAATACAACATTCGGGAGATGATTAAAGTCTGTGATCTGATTGTTGGCGCCGTTCTGATTCCAGGTGCGAAAGCGCCACACCTGATTACCCGCGAAATGCTGAAGCAAATGCGGCCAGGTACGGTGCTGGTGGATGTAGCTGTTGACCAGGGCGGATGTATAGAAACCTGTCACCCCACTACGCACGAAAATCCGACTTATGTGATCGACGGCGTTGTACATTACTGCGTGGCGAATATGCCGGGCGCTGTTCCGTACACAAGCACGGTAGCACTGACCAATGCAACCTTACCGTATGCCCTTCAACTGGCCGATAAAGGCTGGCAACAAGCCTGCCGCGACAATGCGGATCTCAAACTGGGGCTAAACGTGGTAGAAGGTAAAGTGGTATACAAAGGTGTAGCGGATGCCTTCGGGCTGCCTATGACCGATGTGAACTCGATCCTTACTGAAGAAGAACTAACACATTAAGATATTACTTATTCATCGACAGACGCAGGCCGCACTCTTCGGAGTGTGGCCTTTTTTTATTAGTTTGCTGTTCGTAGGTCGACGGCATGATGCTAAAACATCCGCTACGTTCGACTACTACGCACGGACAACAAATAGAAAATTCTGTATGGAAACTCAACCGAAAGCCCCTGTCCCAACTTTATACGAATGGGTGGGTGGTATGGAAAACTTTGAAGCCTGGACTCATTTGTTTTACCAGCGCGTTCGGCAGGATTCAGTCCTCGAACCGGTGTTTCGAAACATGGCGCCTGAGCACTCCCGGCATGTGGCCCATTTTATTGCCGAAGTGTTTCGTGGCCCTGCTCAATACAGCACTGAAGAAGGCAGCCATTACCAGATGATTCACAAGCATTTGGGCCGATACCTGACCGAAGCCCAGCGCCGACGCTGGATTGAATTGATCCTGGATACGGCCGATTCGATTGGTATGCCCGACGATCCCGAGTTTCGGTCGGCCTTGGTTGGGTATCTGGAATGGGGCTCCCGGCTGGCGGTCATCAACTCAAAGGCTGAATCAGTGAATGAACCGGTAGATGCGCCTATGCCGACCTGGGGCTGGGGCGAAACCGGCGGACCGTACCTTCCCTGATCAGCTGATTCTATACGGCCAGCATTTGCTTAACTAATGCCGTCCACTCGTCGTCCAGTGAACCCGAGAAGAATGAAGCGCCAGCCCGTCGATACCAGTAATTGGCGTTGAACCGGTCGCCTTCTTTCCGGTGAAGGTACGCATGCAGGCGGTCGTATGGTTGGGTGCCTTCACGACTTTGGGCGATTTCATGCGCGCGTTCCCAATTATCGTTGGCGTCGTACCAAAGGCCCTGCAATACTGGATGCAAATCCGTTGGGGGCTGTGGCTGGGTGAGGGTTGCTGAAAATTGATCGAAGGTCATTTTGAGTTGGAATTAGTGGTCAGTGCTTCGTTGACGTATGTCTCATACGCGGGCGTCACATAGATCGTGTACGTACTCAGCCGAACGGGTTTGTAAGGGCGTTTCATCACCGTTGGCAGAAGCTTGCCCAATTTCTGAAAGTCATTGTTAGGAATAATGGCCAGATCGGCATTTTCCCACTGATTTTTAGTTGGCCAGATGTTGTAATGTTTGTGGAAAAAGGGAATCAGGTAATCGAAGATAAATACGTTGGAATGCGATGGAATGGTATGCGCCAGTTTCTCGACAACAGCTACATCCGACTTTGGAAGCAGTTGCTCTTTTTGAGGGTCGAAACGGTGCGTCAAGCTATAGTATAGAATCGGGGCTAACCGAAAATCCGGACGAGCGTACTGAACAATCGGTAACTGAAGAACAACTAGTAACCCGCCAATGATCAGTGGTTGCCAGCTAGTAACGGGGGGGAGGTCGGCTTTGTACAATAGCCAGAACACAATGGCATACACCGTTGAAAAGGCATAGACCAGCATAAAGCGGGGAGGCCAGGTTAGGGATACCAGATCAAATAGTGCATTGGACCCGTAATAGGTCGCTCCCTGCACCCAATTTGATAGTAGAAGCGCCAGTAACGCAACGATATACACCAATAAAACACTACCAGCCTGGGGCCAGCCCAACCGATACAGCCCGTATTTTAATAAACCAATCGGGGCTACCAACAGCAGCATGGTTTTTAGGAGTAGCAGTAGATTTGTTTTCAGGAACTCGCGCGAATGTAGGCCCGACTGAATAGCATTAAGGGCTTGCTGTAGACGAGGTTCAGGTTCGGCAGCATGGTTTTTAAACGATAAAAAAGCCATCCCCGCAATAAAGACCAATGCCCAACTGCCGAGTACAATCCAAAACCGGGATTTGGTTAGAATTCCGAAAATAGAACGCTGCCGGTCGGAAACCAGATACTGAAGGCACAGAAATGCCAGATGAATGGCACCCGCCAGTAAAGCCCCGTCTTCCTTTACCAAAACCAGTAGGAGAGCCGTTACGAAAAACCAGCCTCTATGTCCGTAATGCAAGGCTAGCAGAAACAACAGCGATAGTGGAAAATACGTCAATTCGGGATGCCAGCCGATGTCGGGATGGTCGTAGAGCCAAAACCAGACCGGCCCCAGCAGGAGTACTGCCAGTATCATCCATACCGCCCAATTCGCCAGTCGAATCGCCAGATGCCGTAAGAGCAGTGTGTAACTAAGTAATGTCAGCCCAAATTGAACGGCAAAAGCGCCATAGGCCCCCCATATATAAATAAGCGGTCCCCACAGCAACATGGCATAATTGTTATGGATTCGATCGTCGTAACCCCAGATATTTTCGTACAGAATAGGCCGGCCGTTCATCCAGCTACACGATGCCTGTAGGAAGATGTACATATCGTTGTAGGTGTAATACAACGCCTGGAACCGAATCACTTTAAAACAGAAAAACAGGAGCAACAGGAGGCTGCTAATGGCTACTGGGCCAATCCAATTTGATCTCATACAGAACGGAAGCGAATCTCCAGCGGTGGGTATGACCCGTAAAACAGGGCAAACTTACGGAATAACGGCAGGAATCAGTTCGTTCACTTACTTGCCGGAACCCTAAAAAATGGTTTAATAGGTCTTCTACACAGCGTGATTGACTACTGCCAGTCGTCGCGCAAAATTCCGTTTAGCTTTTCGTAGGGCACCGTCACCTGAATGGGGCCGACAGCGTAGGCAGCAATCTCATAAGGGTTATAATAGAAGACTAACCCAACGCGACTGGTTCCGACATTGGCCGGCAGAAAAAAACGACCCTCCCGCAAAAAGTAGCCCTGTTCTTCCAGATTTGTTTTGGGTAACAGGTGTTGTTGTTGCCTAAAGGCCGATTCCAGAACACCGAGCAGGGCAGTTGTGTCCTCAATCATATCGTTCAGGGTGAGTATCCGGCCCGTTCCCCGATCAAACGTGTAAAAGGTGAGGTTCGAGTTTGGGTGGGCTCCACCTGTATACGCTGTTGTTTCAACTTTAACGGTCAGCGCTTTAGGGCCAACATGCATCGTATCGGCTCGGGTTTCCAACTCCCAGCAACCACCAAGGCTACCCATGTCTTTTCGCATCACTTCATAATCCTTAGCAAAAAGCGATGCGGCTTTTTCCAGATTGCTATGAACGTCGGGATGACTGGCAATGGTAGCACTGTCGAGCCAGTTTACCACACTGTTTACGGCCAGCAGTCGTAGGCTGTCATTAATTTTACGAGCACCATCCGTATCATCTTTTAATTGAATATACGACACCGATACATCAACACCCGTATTTGTCGTCGTGTCGCAGGGGTTGTTGCCGCCTAGGGTATATTGCTGACGATTTAAGACCGGAGGGTCGCTTGGGGAGGTGTGGCAAGCAGCAAACGTACTGGCTAAAGCCGCCAGAAAGGCTATATATATCAACTTCATGAAGCGTCAATGGCTAATCGAGGGAGCGGTCGTGAATCCGTACCTGGTTTGTCGAAAAGCCATTCACGTTCAATCAATCGCTATTACAAACTTAACAAATCTTTAAACCGAATAGCCTGCCGACGGCTAATTTCGATTTTATCGCCCCCACGTAATGTCACCAGCAAGCCACCACTAAACCAGGGTTCGATCTTTTCAATCCATTGAAGATTGATAATGTGCTTGCGGTTGGCGCGGAAAAATGTAGCTGGGTTCAGTCGATCTTCGAGGGCGTTCAACGACTTGAGGACCAGCGGCTTCTGATCGTCGAAGTAAAGGCGGACGTAGTTACCCATAGATTCGAACAGCCGCACTTTGCCCAGTTTGACGAACCAGCATTTTTCGCCGTCTTTGACAAACACCTGATCGTTTTCGCCCAAAATTTTAGTTGAGCTTCCGATTGTATGGCCCGAGGCCTCAGGAATATGCTGTTCTTCTTCTACCCGGTGAATCGCTTCCGATAGTCGGGACAACTCAACTGGTTTGAGCAGGTAGTCGAGGGCATTGAATTCGAAGGCTTTGATGGCGTACTCGTCGTAGGCTGTCGTGAAGATCACTTCGGGGGTTTTACCTTCGATGGATTGAAGCAGTTCAAACCCATTTTTGCCGGGCATCTGAATATCCAGAAACAGCAGTTCGGGTTCCAGTTCTTCGATCATGGGCAAAGCTTCGTCGGCGTTGGCAGCCTCGCCGATCACCTGAATTTTTGGGAAATTTTCGAGAAGCCTACGGAGTTCGTTGCGGGCTAAGCGTTCGTCGTCAATAATAAGGGTTTTCATAGTTTCGAGGGTAGGAGTGAGGAGTTTGGTGCGAGGAGCCAGGAGCAGGGTGCCGGGAATCAGAAATTTCTTACGCCTGGCATCTTACTCCCTGCCCCTCGCTTCTAGCTCCTTGCTCCCAGGGACTGTTTTTCACGTCGGAACATGCCCTCCGACTGGGCAGGGATGGTGATTTCGGCACAGACAATCGGTCCGTCGCCACGGTTGTCGTCTTCCTGATAAATCTGGAACTTGGCTTCGGGGCCATATAATAAATCAAGTCGCTGCGCAGTATTGGCCAGTCCGAACCCACCCGATGCTGCTTTGTCGCCCAGCACACCGGTATTGCGGATGGTAATATGCAGTTTGTCGGCTATAAGTCCCGACTGAACTTCAATGAATCCACCTCCGATCTCTTTTGATACGCCGTGTTTGATGGCGTTTTCGACCAGCGTTTGCAGCATCATCGGCGGAACCTGCCAGAAAAGCGTCCGACTGTCGAGTTCGATGTGGGAGGTCAGCCGATCTTCATAGCGAACTTTTTCGAGCGATAGATAATCCTCTACCGTTTTAATTTCTTCGCGCAGCTCAACCGTTTTTCGGCGGTCGGCGAGTAATGAGTTTCGGAGCAGATTCGACAGTTGGGTAATGCCCTGCTGGGCTTTGGTCGGGTTTTCGAAAACCAGCGCCCGGATGCTGTTGAGGGCATTGAAAACAAAGTGGGGATTCAACTGAGAGCGCAGCACTTTAGCTTCGGTTTCGCGCATACTGCTTTTAAGCAGGAGCTTTTCGATCTCGTCGTTCCGATTTTGCTCAACGTAATGGTAGGCGGTGTACGAAAGTACCCAGGCTAGCATCGTTTTACCCCATATGACCAGGTACCCAAAAATGTAATTAGGTTCGTTGACAAATATATCGGCATATAATTCTTTATCGAACGGAATGTTGACCGCACTCATAATAGCAGCGAGTACAATCACCGAAATAGCGACTCGTGGCACTAAACGTATTAACGGAAGTTTAACCCAGTTCCATCGTTTTATGATTAATCGATAGAGGTGCGTTAACGAAATGCCTAAAATGATATTCGCGATCCCTAACCAAAATACTTCTTCGCTGAAAAGATCTTGTAACCATAAGCCAATCCACTCGACAAGGATTACCAATGTCCAGCCGGCAATTTGGCAATACCAATATATTTTCTGCTTTGACATGCTCACTTCATTATCCACTACTTACCGGACTATAAACGAATATACGTGTTTCAGGACAGAATTGGTATCTGGCAATTATTAATGGAAATATAGGTGGATTATCGGCTAATGATACTTGTTAACGGGGAATCGGAAAGCAGGTCAACAGGTTACTGCGTCAGCGCCAGCGACAGCAGGTGGGCAGTATCGTTGGCCAAGTCAATGGTAAACGTAGCCGAGTCGTAATCATAGTGTAGTTTGTACAGGCAGACGTTGCTGTGCTCAAACTGATCCATCTGAGCCAGTGGCTGATTGGTGAGCCAGCTAAGCAATATGCGCATGGCACGACCATGCATCGTTACCAGAATGGTCTCTTCTTCAGGATGCGAAAGGATAACGTCGATGGCTTCTTTTTGCCGGGCCACTACCTGATCCGGGCTTTCGCCACCTTCGGTAGGCTGGTCGGTATGGCCTGCTTCCCAGGCTTCGATGAGGGCGCGGTAATATTCGTTGTCCAGATTGCCGGGGGCTTTCCCCTCCATAATGCCCCAGCTAATTTCGTTGAGACCCGTAAGCTTCTCATACGGAATTCCCAGCTCGATAAATGATTCGGCGGTCTGGTAGGTACGTTTCAGGCCGGAAATGTAAATTTTGCTAAACGGCACATGTTGATACGCCAGAAAAAAGGCCATTGCCTGGGCCTGTCCCATCTCGTTGAGGTCCGAATCAACGCCACTTCCCTGGACTATACCACGCCGGTTAAAGTCCGTTTCGCCGTGGCGAATCAGATAAATTGTTTTTTGTGTCAAGCTGCCCCCTTGCCTATTGGCAATTTTTGTCAAAATTGAGCCGCAAAATTACGAAAAAAGAGGTTATAAAATGTTTCAGGATTCAAGTTTCGGGTTCACCTGGCTTCGTGTACCTGAAACTTGAATCCTGAAACCAGAAACAAATTGACATGAAAGCAGGCTTTGATCTGAACGCACTTGATTTTATCCATAACGATTCCATCGCCAAGCATCTCGGTATAGAGTTTCTCGAAGCTGGCGAGGGCTACCTGACTGCCCGCATGCCCGTCGATAAACGGACGCATCAGCCCTTTGGCATTCTGCACGGTGGTGCATCCGTTGTGCTGGCCGAAACCCTGGGCAGTGTAGCGTCCTTTATACTTCTGGACGATCCGGCAAAGCAACGGGCAGTTGGCCTGGAAATCAATGCCAACCATATCCGCTCCGTACGTGATGGATGGGTATATGGCCGTTGCACACCCATTCATACCGGCCGCACTACCCACGTTTGGGACATCCGCATTGTCGACGAGCAGGGTAAACTAGTCTGCATAAGCCGATTGACCGTAGCAGTAATTGGAGGGTAGGATGTAGGCCGCTCTTTGTTCAATTGCTCGTCCGCAACGCAATCGCGGACGATCTGGAAACTGGCGTACTGACCAACTAAGTACTTATAGGTAACTAACACGTCTGTACAAAAGAGGAGTAAGAAGGTCGTGCCTGGTTTAGCGGGTCGGTTGTGGAGTTATAACGGGTTCAGATTTTAGTCGAAAAATAATGGAGACACTTACTCAACAAGAAGAGACGTTCAACATCAGGACGCGTTGGCTGGTTTTCAATTGGGTCATTATAGGTCTACTTACCGCTGTACTGTATATCTCATATAAAATAGCGACGCATGGGCAAGTCTATCCCAATTTAAGCCAGGCGCCAATCGTTTGCGTACTAGTAGGGTTTGTCTGGATTGGTTGGCTGGCTGAAGCCTGGCGACAAACTACAGTTATCAGCTTGGGCGCCCATCAGTTTACAGTAAAAAAATGGGCACAGGCTGCCCGGCAGTTCAACTATGAGTCGATCGAAGGATTTCATGAGCATACAGAGGTAGACAGAAACGGCTCCTATCGGGTCTTGTCCGTTTACTTAAAAGATTACTACTTCAGCATTAAGTCGACGGATTTTGAAGCCTATGAGGTATTGAAAACCCGGCTAACGGAACATCGCGCTGCTGTTCCCCGGCAGCAGGTGATTACCAGAGCAGAACGCAATCGGCTACGATGGCTAATTGCTGGGCTTATTATGGTCATTATCGCCAATATCGTGTTTGGTTATGTGGCATATAACCCCAAAAGCAAACAGCCCGCTCAGCTTGTATCATTGACCAGTACCCTTGACCGGATCAGATTGGTAAGCAATCGGAGTGGGTTAAAGGGATTTACGGTACAGCTTCGTGACTGGCCTGATTTTGAGTTTTACATAAGCCGAAAAGCCTATGCAGAAGACCTACGCACGTTAGAGCAGGAGGTAACTATGAATCGATCAATTCGGGTGCTGATTCGGGAAAGTGATTACCGGAAGAAATTGCTAAAAACTGACCCTCTGACCATCGGTGACAAGTATGATAATTTCAACCAGATTTCTGTTTTTGGCGTCGATCAACTGAATGGGCTGCGACTTCGGGCAACCGTCCCCGCTCTGGAGCCGACTCATACCAATCCTGTGCAGCGAACGATTCTGTTGGGTATTTTGCTGCTTTTTTGCTGGACTGGCTGGGCCTATGTCGATCGGCAGAAAGTATTAGACCCATCGTGATACACCACTCGGGTTAGTTTCCGTACCTTCGCGGTCCCAAAGAGTACAACAAAGCTCATCAACTACACAATCTGTATGCAGCAAAAAATTCGTCGCGAAGATGCGCTCGATTACCACGCCAAAGGGCGCCCTGGTAAACTGGAGGTGATTCCGAGTAAAGAATATAACACCCAGCGCGACCTCTCGCTGGCTTATTCACCAGGGGTAGCCGAACCGTGTCTGGCGATTGAAGCCAACCCCGATGATGCCTTCAAATACACGACCAAAGGGAATCTGGTAGCCGTTATCAGTAACGGAACCGCCGTATTGGGGCTGGGCGATATTGGTGCAGCGGCCAGTAAACCCGTTATGGAAGGTAAAGGGCTGCTGTTCAAGATTTATGCTGACATCGACGTATTCGACATTGAGTTGAATACCAAGAATATCGACGAATTTGTTCGTACGGTAAAGATTCTGGAACCAACGTTTGGCGGGGTCAATCTGGAAGATATCAAGGCCCCCGAGTGTTTTGAGATCGAAGAGCGGCTGAAGCGGGAGATGAACATTCCTGTTATGCACGACGACCAGCACGGTACGGCCATCGTGAGCGGGGCTGCGTTACTAAATGCGCTGGAACTCGTTCATAAATCCATCGACACAGCAAAGTTCGTCATACTGGGAGCCGGAGCAGCAGCTATATCATGTGCCCGTCAATACATTGCGCTAGGGGCAAAACACGAGAATATGGTCATGTTCGATGTAAACGGTCCTTTAACCGTCGATCGAACCGATCTAAGCGACATTATGCGCCCATTTGCTACATCGCGCCCGATTCAATCGCTGGCCGATGCGTTTGCCGGGGCCGATGTATTTGTAGGCTTGTCCAAAGGCAATATCGTCAGCCAGGATTTGATTCGCAAAATGGCCAGTGATGCGATTGTGTTCGCGATGGCGAATCCCAATCCCGAAATCAGCTACGACGATGCCATGGCCGCCCGACCCGACATCATTATGGCAACGGGCCGTTCGGATTACCCCAATCAGGTAAACAATGTGCTCGGGTTTCCCTACATTTTCCGGGGAGCGCTGGACGTACGGGCTACCGAGATCAATGAGGCCATGAAACTGGCTGCTACCTACGCGCTGGCCGAACTGGCTAAGAAACCTGTACCGGATCTGGTCAACCTGGCCTATGGGGAGTCGAACCTGATTTTCGGACGAAATTACATCCTGCCTAAACCCGTTGACCCTCGATTGCTGTCGACGGTAGCCCCGGCTGTAGCCAAAGCGGCTATGGATTCGGGCGTGGCGCGTCTGCCCATTACCGATTGGGAAGGCTATGAGCAGCAGTTGGCTCGTCGATTGGGGCAGGATAATCAGATTTCCCGAGTGATTCTGAGTAAGGCTAAGGCAAATCCGAAGCGGGTTGTTTTTGCAGATGCTGAGAACCTGAAAGTATTAAAAGCTGCCCAACAGGTACGGGACGAAGGCATTGCCTATCCGATTTTGCTGGGTGAAAAGGCCAAAATTGAACAGCTAATACGTGATAATAGTCTGGACTTGGGAGGTATTCCCATCCTTGACCCCCGATCGCCCGAGCAGGAACCACTCATTCAGCGTTTTGGCGATCTGTTCTTTGAAAAACGGAAGCGGAAAGGCGTGAACCTTACGGAAGCACGGAAGGCGATGAATATCCGCAACTACTTCGGAGCTATGATGGTTGAAACCGGCGAAGCCGACGCGCTGATTTCAGGCCTGACCCGTTCATACCCCGACACGATCCGTCCTGCTTTGCAGATCATTGGCAAAGAATCGGGTGTACAGAAAGTAGCGGGGATGTATATTCTGCTTACCAAGCGTGGCCCGTTGTTTTTCTCAGACACGACTGTTAATTTCAATCCTACGGCCGAAGAAATTGTTGAAATCACCGAATTGACGGCCCGTTCAGTAGAGCGATTCAACATTAAACCGCGTATTGCCCTGGTCACCTACTCCAATTTTGGGAGTGCGAAGGGCGAGGATGCGGAGAAAATGAATCGGGCTGTCGAAATTTTGCAAATAAAACATCCTGATTTAATCGTGGATGGCGAAATTCAGGCCCACTTAGCGTTCAATACAGAGTTGCTTCAGCAGAATCATCCGTTCAGCAAACTGGCAGGAGAGGGGGCCAACACGCTCATCTTCCCGAACCTGTCGGCGGCTAACATCGCCTATAACCTGATGAGTGAGGCCGCTGGTTTTGATGCCATTGGACCAATTCTGTTGGGTATTCGTAAGCCCGTTTACGTATTGCAGTTGGGCTCATCCGAACGCGAGATCGTCAATATGGTCGCCATCGCCGTAGTCGAAGCACAGGGAAAGTAAAGTAATAGAAGCGAGGAGCGAGGAGTGAGGAGTGAGAATGCTGGCGCGTCTTATTGTTGTCGCGCCAGCATTCTCACTCCTCACTCCTCGCTCCTAATACTCATAACTATGTCACGTATCTTAACCGGTATTCAATCGAGCGGGCGACCGCATTTGGGTAATATTCTGGGGGCTATCAAACCCGCCATTGAGTTATCGAAACTTCCTGATAACGAATCATTTTTGTTTATAGCCGACCTTCATTCGCTAACGAGTATCAAAGATGGCGATATGCGTCGGGAGTTTACCCGTGCCGTGGCCGCTACCTGGCTGGCATTCGGGCTGGATACGGAGAAAAATACGTTCTGGCGGCAGTCGCGGGTGGCTGAACATACGGAGCTGGCCTGGCATCTGAGTTGCTTTACGCCTTTTCCGATGCTCAACAATGCTACTTCGTTCAAAGAAAAATCGGATCGGGCGTTGTCAGGGGTAAATGCGGGATTGTTTGTGTATCCGGTTTTGCAGGCTGCGGATATTCTGCTCTATGATGCGGAAATTATTCCGGTCGGAAAGGACCAGCGCCAGCACATCGAAATGACCCGCGACATTGCCAGTGCCTTTAATCATCAGTATGGCGAGGATGTGTTTGTACTGCCCGAAGCGCGCATTGATGACCGGCTAATGACTATACCGGGTATCGACGGAGCGAAAATGAGTAAATCCTACAACAATTACATCGATATTTTCCTGCCCGAAAATGAGTTGTGGAAGGTGATCAAGAAGATCAAGTCGGACTCGACACCATTGGAAGATCCTAAAAATCCGGATACCGATATTACGTTTCAGTTGTACTCACTCCTGGCTTCAGATACACAGGTTGCCGACATGCGGAGCCTCTACGAAGGTGGGAATTATGGCTATGGAATGGCGAAAAAAGCGTTTTATGAGTTGGTTCTGAGCCAGTTTGCTACAGAACGGGAACGGTTCAACTATTACATGACCAACAACGAAGCCCTTGAGGCCGAGCTGAAGGCTGGTGAAGAGAAAGCTAGGGCCATCGCTCATCGAACGATTACCCGTGTGCGAGAAAAATTGGGATTTAGTTAAAAATCGCCAAAAAATATACCGTTAACTCATGTGATTTGGAGTAAGTGTTTCTGTTTGTTTACATTCAATCGACTAATTAGACAAACCGTTAATTAAGCTCACTCCATACTATGAATGTTCGACTCGATTCTGTAAAACTAAACCAACGCGAAACCCAATTTATTCACCTGGCCTGCTCTGAACTCACGTACGTTCAAATCGCTGACCGAATGTGTGTCAGTCCTCGTACTGTTGATGGCTATCGCGAAAGTCTGTTTGATCGGCTACAGGTGAAAAGCCGAGTTGGTCTTGCCCTATGGGCTGTTCGTACGGGAATAGTTCCGCTATGAGAAAAGGTAATTACTCTGAAAAAACTCCCTCTGCCAGCAGAGGGAGTTTTTTTGCGTTTACGGCTTCGGGTAAAGCTGGATGACTACCCGTCGGCTAATTGTTTCGCTTGCTTCCGACTTTTGGCTTGCCTGAATGGATTGAGGACCTTCCCACCGAATAGTTAATTGTACCTTCGATACATCCCGATGCTTAAGATATTGTTCAACAGCCTGGGCTCGTTCCCGGGCTAAAATCCGATTCAATTCGGGCTTGCCAATGTTGTCGGTATAACCTGTTATCGTTGCCATCAATGTTGGCTGCTGGAATAAGACTCGGGCTATTGAATCTAATGCAGTTTTTACGCCCGGTCGTAACTGTTTGCTACTTTGATCGAAGTAGAGGATGGAAATATGCAAAGGAAGTTCCTGCAGAATAACCTTGGTGTTTAAATCGCTAACTGTAGCTTGACTGTTCGACTGGGCCACGGCGGCAAGCTGGATAAACAGCATAGCAGGCATGGCCCAGAAAAATAATCTCCTGATCGATACGTCGTAAATTAATTGGGTTACCATCGTTGATGAATATGTTCGTATCTAATAACGAGGTTAATTTACCGGACAATTTCATTCTAAGTCCCGAACGTCAGCGATTCCTCTTTTTTCAATGAAAATTCTTTCCATAGTAGCGCTTCTCCTGCTTAGCCTGTTAAGTAGCACAAGCCTTCTTCCGGCAGTATCTGGAGCGGATGAACCACTCAATCAACCAATAACCATTAATGTACAGCAGGAATTTCAGACCATCCATAGCTTTGGAGCATCTGACTGCTGGTCGGCTAAGTTTATCGGAAAATGGCAAGATGAGCCTAAAAAGAATCAAATTGCCGATCTATTATTTAGCCAGGATACGCTGACGAATGGACAACCTAAAGGGATCGGCTTATCGTTATGGCGCATGAATATTGGTGCTGGGAGTTTCGAACAGCAGGATAGTAGCTACATCCGGGATGAATGGCGGAGGGAAGAGTGCTTTCTAACGCCCGACGGTCGATACGACTGGAGCAAACAGGCTGGTAATCAATGGTTTTTGGCCGAAGCCCGGCAGCGGGGCGTCCGGTACACACTTGGGTTTACGAACTCACCACCGGTCCAGATGACTCGTAATGGAAAAGCGTTTTCGCCTGGGGGTAAGGCATTTAATCTAAAGACCAACGCACAGTACGCCTTTGCCGATTTTCTGACGACGGTGGCCGATCACTTTAAATTCGATTACCTAAGCCCCATCAACGAACCGCAATGGGATTGGGCAGCCGGTAAAAATGGGAAAGCCAATCAGGAAGGATCACCCGCCGAAAACGCCGATATACTGGCTGTCGCTAAGGCCGTAACCAGCCAATTAGCCGCCAAAAGGTCCAAAACCACGGTTGTGATAGGAGAGGCTGGCCAACTGAACTACTTATATGAGCAAGCCCAAAGCGGGCGAGGAACTCAGCTCGACTATTTTTTTGGTTCGACCCAATCAGGCTCATTCGCTAAGTTGCCTAATGTTGAGCCTATCTGGACGTACCACAGCTATTTTACCACCTGCCGGGATTCGGCTCTAGTGGCCTCCCGTCAACGAGTGGCCCAGCGGGCTAAGTTGGTTGGGAATCCGCCCCTCTGGCAAAGTGAATTTGGGGTTTTGGGCGACATCTGTGGGCAGTACAATGGAAGCCCCCGCCACACGGATATGGAGTATGGGTTGTATGTCGCCAAAGTTATTCACCACGACCTGACTCTGGCAAACGCTACTTCATGGCAATGGTGGCTGGCCATTAATCCGTACAATTACAGTGATGGCCTGGTCTATATCAACGCACCAGATGGAAGTTTTAACGCACACGATAAAGCCCGGCACGATGGGCAGGTGGTCGACTCCAGACAGCTTTGGGCATTTGGTAATTTTTCCCGATTTATTCGGCCGGGTATGAAGCGGATTGCTGTAAAAATTGGAGAAAAGACTAATCCGGTTGCTGAGGCTAGTCGATACATGGTGTCTGCCTATACAGATTCGGGTCGCAGGCAGCTTGTGCTGGTCTGTGTCAATATGACGGCCAATACGACTGACTTGCCGCTGAAGGGAGTGACAATAAAGGGTGGCCATTTTGTCCGGTACGAAACAACGCAACATAAATCCCTGGCCAAATCTATCGTTTCGGCTAAGCGCATTCAGCTCGAACCCAAGTCGGTTACTACCCTGGTCGGATATTATCGGTAGAAGAGAAAGTACGGCCAGATCACATCTACTTCACAAAGTCGCTGATTCTCCAATACTTAGTGTTGGTTGTAGCGCCTGCTATGCAGCTTTTTCTGATCGCAATGCGTCATTAAACCGAATTTTGATCAGAACGCTTACTCGTAAGGACGACTATGGATCTTCGACAAAAAATGGACAAGGAGCCTATTGAAATGTTATTGGGGCTGGCTGGTGCTGTTCAATACCTGGAACATACGCCTAAGGATGACGGAACCTATTGGGTTTGGGTAAAAACCAGAACAGGTAATAGGCAAATCGCCATTCCTATAGCAGCCGTTCAGCGGATTCAATTTCAGAAACCAGACCTTTTGGTGGTTGAGTCTATCAAAAGACAATTAACGGATGAACCTTCAGGCAAGGCAGACTATGTATACACCCCAATCGGGGAAGCGACCCAATCGAACGTAAGTCTTTGGCATAGATTAATGGGTGTATTGGGCATGCGAAAATAAGACCTTCAATCTGTCCACTTTGTCCGTCAGCGAACAGCATTCGTCCACTAACGGACAGAAGTGAAAAATGGCATAGAGGTTAATACGTTGATAGTCAGCATGTGAAATTAGTTGGCACAAGGTTTGGATTTAAGATGGCATACCAGTAAACAACATCATAAACATTAAACACAATACTACCATGTTACCACTAATGACCAATCTGACTGCTGCTTTTCTGTTGAGCGCTTCTACTCTTTTCAACCCAACGACTCCCAAAACGCTTTCTTTCGATGCCAGTGCGTATGTAACGGCTGATCATCAAATTCGACTGGCCGTTCAAAAGTCCAGCGATCAACCCGTCGAAGTATTTCTTCGTAACAAAAACAAGGAAGTGCTCTATCAGCGTACGATGGGTAAAAAGGAAAGCAAATACGCTGTGAAGCTGAATATCAATGATCTGGCCGATGGCGAATACGAACTGGAAATTAAATCGGCTGAGGGGAGCATTACCAAACAAGTCAACGTATCGACACAGCCCGTCCAGCAAACCAGCCGAACGATTGCAATGCAATAAACGAATTAGATAGGTTAAGTTAAGAAAAGCTGCAACAAGCCTGGCATTTGCCGGGCTTTGTTGTTTAATCATGCTAGAGTTCCGGATACTGCCCCGATTCACGCAATTTCGTGCCAGTTTATGCCACCAACCGGTATCATCATAAGTCGGTTTCGGGTAGTAAGTTATTGTCATTGTCCAGCCTATTAGTAAGCCAATCCAGCCTCGTATTCATTCCTACTACTTTGCCAGTACTCCAACAACGAGTTTTGTGGCCAGTAAATAAAAAGGCCATGAACAGCGCTTGTTAACTATCGATTCGTGTTTGGCCTGCTCAAATGAATATCTATTACCTGTATTAGTATGGTTGCTAGTTCAACTTCCCTGCGCTTGCTGGGTGCTATTGAGACAAGCCGAACGAGTCAGACTTCCCGAGTCGAATCCATCGATCTACTGAAGGGGCTGGTCATGGTGATCATGGCCCTGGATCACATCCGCGATTTCATACATACTGAAGCCTATTTTTACTACCCGACCGATCTGGAACGGACCAACTTGCTCTTATTTCTGACGCGGTTTATTACCAACTTCTGCGCTCCAGCGTTCAGCCTGTTGGCTGGTGTTTCGGCGTATCTGATTGGTCAGAAAAAGGGCAAACGGACTTTGTCGGGCTTCCTGTTAAAACGAGGGCTATGGCTGATTGGGCTGGAGGTCAGTCTGGTTTCCTTCGCCTGGTTTTTTGATCCGACGTTCCACATTATTGAATTACAGGTGATCTGGGCGCTGGGTGTGAGTATGATTTGTCTGGCTGCGCTGATCTACTTGCCTTCCTATTTGATCGGCGCTATTGGGCTGATTGTCATTATGGCCCATAATAGACTGGATGCTATTCATTGGAAAGGCAGCATCCTCTGGGCGCTATTGCATGAGCAACAGATGTTCCTAATCGGAGATGGAATCCTTCTGGATGTAGGCTACCCAATAGTACCCTGGGTTGGTGTTATGGCCCTGGGCTATGGTTTAGGATCGTTATACCGCCCAACGATAGAGGCTTCCCGACGAACAGCGTTACTAAGTCGAATCGGATTGCTGATGATTGCGTTGTTTTTCGTCTTGCGGGCGATAAATGGGTATGGCGATCCGGTTCGATGGGTATCAACTGGTTCGGTGCAGGTGACGATCATGTCGTTTTTAAACGTTTTTAAATACCCACCCTCATTTCTGTTTTTGCTGGTAACGCTGGGTGTCTGCTTCGTTTTTCTGGCCCATACAGAACGGCTAACCGGTCGTGTGGTAACTTTTTTTCAGACCTTTGGCCGGGTTCCTTTCTTCTTTTATCTATTGCATCTATACCTTATTCATGGACTGGCCATGCTGATGGCTACGCTCATGGGCTACGACTGGCATAGTATGAGCTCAACGGTCTGGATCAATGAAGTGGTGGCTTTAAAGGGATTCGGAGTAAACCTGGGGGGCGTTTACTTGTTGTGGCTCGGTTTAATCGCTGTCTTATATCCGTTCTGTCAGCGATTTGGAGCCTACAAACTAGCGCATAAAGAAAAATGGTGGCTTAGTTATCTTTAAGTCCTGATTGCCGGGGTTGGTAAACTAGCCACTCTGAACACCCCCATAAATGGCCGCATTATAACCGACATAGGTAAATGATTTTTACCAGGAGAAGTTGCCGATTTCCGCCTTACCCGTCAACCCATACAACGCCCGTACTTCCAGGAAAGACAAGTCTTTTAGGTTATCCCGGATAAATGGTTCTTCACTCAGCACCCAGCCTGCCGAAATCCCCGGGCAAGAAGCGTACTTTCGCCCAGGCCCAAACCGTGAAGAGCCATCGGTTCGAAACGTAGCTTCTATCAGGTATTTACTCCGAATCATGTACGGGGCCAAATAAGGCTCGTATGCCCTGAACTGCTAGTCGTGAGCGGTTCAGGGCTACTTTGTTAACCTCAATGGTTCAGTCGTCGCAGCACAAACTCTTCCAGCGTATTGATAGCCGCGCTCGTCGCCGTATGCTTGATCAGTGATACATGGGTATCGGCCAATTTGGGCAATAGCGACGACTCCACGGCTTGCAAATCGCCCGGAATCATGGTCTGGGGCATGACCGTAATCCCCATCCCGGCCCGTACAGCCGCCACCGCCCCGGCGTAACTGGGGCTCGATAAAACCAGCCGCCAGCTACGACCTGACTTCTCCAGCGACTGAATGGCCGAAGCCCGGTACACGCAGGGCTGGGGAGCCAGCACCAGCGGAACGGGCTTGTTTGGATCGATCAGGTTGGTATCGCCTACCCACTTCAGCGGCTCCGACCATACCTCCAACCCGTTGGGAAAATCCTCCGGTCGATTCATTTTCACCAGAACCAAGTCGAACTCCTTCTGCTTAAAGCGGTCAAACAGATTGAGCGTCAGATCACATTCGATCTTGAGCAGGATACGCGGATGAATCCGGGAAAAGTCGGCCAGTACATCCGACAGATACACCGTAGCGAAATTCTCCGGTAGTCCAAATCGTACTTCGCCTTCGAGCTCGGGTTCTTTAAAGCGGTCCAACGCTTCGCGGTGCAGCGCGAAAATCTGGCGGGCGTACCCCAGAAAAATCTCTCCTTCCGGGGTCAGCGTGAACGCTTTGCCCCGCACCAACAGCAACTTTCCCAGTAAAGACTCCAACTTGGTCATCTGCTGGCTAATGGCCGACTGCGTTCGGCCTACCCGATCAGCCGCTTTGGTGAAACTCCCTGTTTCGGCCACGGCAATAAAGCACTGAAGAGCAATGGTATCGATATTCATAAGGTTTTCTAATAGAAACTATTAGAATTTCGAGTTTTTCTAATATTAGAAAAGCTAATACATTTGAGCGTTAAAACAAAGATAACTTATAAATACATACCAAATGACTCTTTTTACACCTGGTAGTCTATTCCTGCTTGATCGGCTGGCAATTCTGATGATGGCGCTGGTCGGATTTATTGGCTTATGCGTAGGCAGCTTTGCCTACCGGTACCTGAAAGGCGATACGCAATACCGGGCGTTTTTTGTCCGGCTTAGCTTCCTGATCGGCTCCCTCATGTTGATGGTCAGTGCGAATCATCTGGCTCTGCTGTTGGTCTGCTGGTGCGTGAGTAACGCGTTATTGGTCAGGCTGATGATCCATAAGCCCGGCTGGAAAGCGGCAAAGACGGCCGGGTGGCTGGCGGCTAAAAACTTTGCCGGGGGAGCCGTTAGCATCGCCATAGGTTTCAGCCTGTTTTACCTGACTACGGGTGAAACCAGTCTCCAGGCACTCCTTCGTCAGCCTACACTCGCTCCTCAGGTAGAACTCGCTTTAGGATTCGTGCTGGTAGGCGTTATGACGCAGTCGGCCATTTGGCCCTTTCACCGCTGGCTGCTCAGTTCGCTTACATCGCCAACGCCTGTTTCGGCCATCATGCACGCGGGACTCATTAACGGAGGGGGATTTTTACTGGTCCGCTTTGCCCCCCTCTACGGGCAAAGTCCTTTCCTGATGACGTTGCTAACCGTGGTGGGGCTACTGACCGCTGGGCTGGGTACGCTTTGGAAGCTCATGCAACCGGATGTGAAACGGATGCTGGCCTGCTCAACCATGGGACAAATGGGGTTTATGGTACTCCAGTGTGGGCTGGGGCTGTTTCCGGCTGCGGTGGCTCATCTGGTCTGCCATGGGCTTTTCAAAGCCTACCTGTTCCTCTCGAGTGGGAGTGCCGCTCAGGAAAAGCGCATGGCCCCCGGCTACCCACCCCGCCCGGGGGCTTTATTAGCGGCCCTGCTCTGCGGCCTGGCGGGTAGCGTCAGCTTTGCGCAGGCCAGCGGAAAAACCTGGCTGGCGGGCGATACGACCCTGGTATTGATCGGAGTGGCTTTTCTAGCGGGTATCCAATTTGCCCTGCCGCTGCTGCAGGCCAATTCCCTACGAACCCTACCCATAGCCCTCATCGGTACTGTACTGGCAGGTCTGGCTTATGGAAGCAGTGTGCAACTCATCACGGGGTACCTGGCCCCTCTGGGATTGATGAAACCGCAGCCGCTGACGGGTATTCATGTCGCTGGGCTGGGCGTACTCACGCTGGCCTGGTTAGGTAGGCTACTGTTTCGACAACCCCGGTCATTACCGGGCTGGATGCTGAAAGGCTACATGTGGGCTTTAAACGCCAGTCAGCCCCATCCAGCCACCATTACCACGCACCGCAACCAGTACCACTATCACTAAAAATCGACTATGGAAACCAATCTGTTAACCCCGCCATCCAAAACCGCGATGGCTCCCCTCGAAAATCAGATTACCGATCAGCTAGGTGAACAAGTGGCCCGAAGCTTTCAAAAAATAGCGCCCTTCTGGCCACTCAAGAACCTGATTGCGGTTAACCCCCTTCAGGGATTTGAAGAGCTTCCCATTGAAGAAGCCCTGGCGCTGGGATGCGCCTATTTTCAGCAAGCTACCTTGCCACACGGCATGGACGCTGTCAACCAACAAACCATCAAATGGCTGGCGCTCTTTTTCGACGAGGGACAGGCGACAATCCCCATGCCCATGCGACAGCAAGGGTTGTATGCCGCCTGGCGCCAACTCGCCCTTCATGATGCCTGCTTACATGGCCAGGATGCCCGGAAACAGCAGGTGCTGGCCCGCCTGACCGAGGACCCGGCCCAGGCTCTGCTGGCGTCACTGCGCGAGTTAGCCATCCAGCCGGGCGAGCAGGAGACCTTTCTGACGCTGATGCTGACCACGTTGCCGGGCTGGGCTTCCTTTATCCGCTACCGTACCGACTGGGCCGGGCTGGATGCCCATCATCCCCATCCGGTCACTCAGTTGGAGTACCTGGCTCTCCGTGTGACTATCGCCCGGTTGCTGTGGCCCCAGGCCCGAACCCTACTAGCCTGGCACCAGCAGGTGCTGAAACAAGCACAGGCCAGCCACAATCCTCTGGAGCCTTTGCAGCAAGCGGAACGGGCGTTTCGTCAGCCCCTACTGGCGCAATTAGCGGCTCAGACCCTGCCTCCCAAACGCGTACCCAAAGCGCAGTTTGTTTTCTGCATCGATGTCCGCTCGGAGCCTTTTCGCCGGGCACTGGAAGCAACCGGTGATTATCAGACATTGGGCTTCGCAGGCTTCTTCGGCGTTCCCATTCAGGTCAATGATACGGTGACGGGCGAATCGTATGCGTCCTGCCCGGTTTTGCTTTCTCCAAGCCATACGGTCTACGAGTCGCCCTGCGGCAGTACGGTCCAGCAGCAACAGGATCGCAAAGGCTATGGCCGACTGAAAACCCTGCGGCAGCTCTATCAGTCGCTGAAGTATACCTTTACCACGCCCTTTGCCCTGGTCGAGAGCCTGGGTATTGGGAGTGGTTTCTGGATGGGAATGCGCAGCCTCACACCCGGCCTGGCGTCCCGGCTGGAAACCCGGCTTGTCGACTCGATTCGAAACCCGGTGGCGGTCTGCTCTTCGCAAGACACGATTGCTCTGACGGATCAATGCCGCTATGCCGAAGGAGCGCTGCGGACCATGGGACTTACCGGCCATTTCGCTCCTCTGATTGTGTTTTGTGGACACGGTAGTTCAACCCAGAATAATGCCTATGCCACCGCCCTCGATTGTGGGGCCTGTGGTGGTCGGCACGGGGGCAGCAACGCCCGGGTATTGGCCGATATGCTCAACGAACCACAGGTAAGGCGGTATCTTCGCCAACAGGGCATCGCGATTCCCGACACCACGCAGTTTTTGGCCGCTGAGCACAATACAACCACTGATGAAGTTACGCTCTTTGGCGATCTGCCCGCCGGGAAGCTTGAGCCACTCAACCAAAACCTGGCCAAAGCCCGGCAACTCAATACGCAGGAGCGGCTCCGCCAGTTGGCCCGCCAACCACAGATGGGAGATGTCGCCGAGCAGGCCCGGCTGCGGTCGGTGGATTGGGCGCAGGTCCGTCCGGAATGGGGGCTGGCCCGCAATGCGGCTTTTATCGTAGCTCCCCGGGCGCTAACGGCCCCTTTACATCTGGAAGGTCGCTGCTTTCTGCACTCCTACGACTATGAACAGGACCCACAGGGAACCGCCCTGACGACCATACTGACGGCGCCGATGGTGGTAGCCCAGTGGATCAACACACAATACCTATTTTCGACCCTGGATAATGTAGCTTACGGCGGGGGGAGCAAGGTAACCCAAAACGTTACCGGCAAAATTGGGATCATGCAGGGCAATGGCAGTGACCTGATGACGGGACTGCCGTTGCAGTCGGTATACGCCACCGACGAACAGGCTTATCACCAGCCCCAGCGGTTGATGACAGTAGTGTATGCCCCCCGCCCGTTGCTGGATACGATTGTTCAGACCCAGCCGGTCCTGCAAAAGCTGTTTGGCAACGGCTGGGTGCAGCTCGCCTGTCTGGACCCGGAAACGAATCAAAGCTATCTGTTAACCCGTGATTTTGTATGGCAGTCTGTAAGCCAACGCACGCATCCGTTTATGCCGGAAGCTGCATAATCCTACTCACCAAGCATGCCAAGTCCATTTCCATTGCTCCCCCCTTTTGGAAGCATCTGGGTGCGAGTATGGTGGAATACGTGGTCGATACGGACCAGTGGGGAACATTTTCCGGGGAGGTGGAGCGCAAAGGCAGCGCGCTCGATTGTGCCCGGCGCAAATGCGAGTGGGGGCTGGAAAAACTCGGCGACAAAGTAGACTATGTCCTGGCTAGCGAAGGGAGTTTCGGCCCTCATCCGTTTCTGCCCTTTCTGGCTGGCGACGAGGAAATTCTATATTTCATCGACCGAAAACGAGGGTTTCACCTGTCTGTTTCCCTGCTCAGTGAGAAGACCAATTATGGAATGAGTCAGGTAAACTCTTGGGAAGCGCTGCTGGCATTCGCTGAGCTGGCCGGATTTCCTTCTCATGCGCTCATTGTTCGGCCGAATAACCGGGCTACCCAATTACCTGTCGTAAAGGGTATCCAGTCACTGCCAGATCTGGAAGCGGCCTTTCGAGAGTGTCGGTGGTATTCTCCACACGGAACTTTATGGGTCGAAACCGACATGCGGGCGCCATTCAACCCTACGCGCAGGGAGGTGATTGGTGAATTGGCCACCCATTTGGCCCAGCGGCTGGCTCAGGAGTGTCCTGCTTGTCGCCTACCCGGCTGGGGACGCATCCGGGTTGAAGCTGGCCTACCCTGTGGAAACTGCGGAACCCCCACCGCCCTGATCCAGACGGAAGTTGAGGGCTGCGTCCGCTGTGCCTATGCGCAGCGTCGCGGCCGTTCAGATGGTCTTAGCGTGGCTGATCCCGGTCAGTGCCCGGTATGCAATCCATAGGTAGGCTACACTGAGCCATACTGATCACTTCAGGAAACGAGTCAGACCTCACCTGAAAAATAAAAAAATGCTTATGCCCAACTTGCCAGACAGTACCCCAATTTATTTACGGGTCAGTTCATCCAGCGAACTCCTTGATCAACTTATGAAGTTGAGTCGGCTACCGGTGACAGGTTCCCAAGCTGAATTTATGGCTTTGTTTGCCGCTCGTTTCAGGGAAACCACCCATGGATTACCCCTGCGTACCGACACCGGTGAGCATTTCATTGACGATTTGATTAGCCATGGCTGGATAAAGCTTGTTTCTGATTCCTAAACAAACGGAATGAAAATCTGTATTCGTTGGGCCCTGATTGACCTAAGGCGGTCCGTCTGTAGTTGCCCGAAGCAGGTGATCAGCCGCCAGTCGTCCGATACAGGGCAGCCATCCGCTCTGTTTATTCCGGCCGCTATATCTATCGACATCGTTATTACCGATCATAACCAGCAAACCGTTCGGATATGATTAGCGCTTTATTCAGTTCCAGATAGTTCATAAACGCCTGTGAAACGGGTGAAAACGGTTTATCTTTCAGCCAGATAAGGTTCCACGAGGTTTGCAGTGGTAGCCCGCTGACCGGTATAATTGTCAAATCACCGCGCTGAATTTCACTCCGGATACCAATCAGGGGCATGATGGAGTAGCCCAGCCCAGCCATAATTGCCTGTTTCACCGCTTCGTTTGATGTCAGTTCCAGCTTTTTACGAACCTGAATCTGGTTGTCGGCAATAAATTTTTCCATCATGTAGCGCGTTCCCGAACCAGCCTCCCGGTAAATTAACGGGAGGTTTTTTAACGCTTGAGGCTCCAGCACCTGGGTTTGCTGAATGCTATTGGCTCCCCCCACGAAATACAACTTATTGGGCATTAATTCGATGCGTTGAACGGCTAATTGCTGGGGTACTATCGAGACAAGCGCAAAGTCAACTTCATTACTGGCCAGACTTTCCAATACCTTCTGCTTGTTGGTTACGTCCATTTTCAGATCAATCCCTTCGTGGGCCTGCATAAAGCCCGCCAAAAAATAAGGCATCACATATTTGCCCGTCGATACCACGGAGATGCGAAGTCGGCCAAACAGCAGACCTTTATAGGACAAGGTTTTATAATTGATAGCATAGACTTCGTTCACGATTTTTTCGGCGGCCTGGGCAATCTCCCGGCCAAAATCGGTCAGATACAGTTTGCGGCCGATTATCTCTGTCAGAGGAATATCAAACTGATCCTGAAAGTTTTTAAGCTGAATCGAAACGGCCGGTTGGGTTAGGTATAACTCGTCAGCCGCTTTAGTGATACTTTGCGTTTGTGCGATTTTGAGAAATACCTGTAGTTGGTGTAAGGTGTAATTCATAAAAATAATTTATGGATTCTATCAAAAATATAAATTTTCATTTATATTATAAACTAGCCACCTTTGTACCATACCTAATGTAACGTTTACTATGGAACATAAAATTGATCTGAAACTAATTGAGGGGGTATTTACACCTGAGGATGCCCGAGAAATCTTATGCGGCTTACTGACCTATAAGATTAACTTCCATGATTTGAAAAACTTTTCACACATGGAAAGGAAAGGGAAAGAACATACCGATTCCTTAAAACGATTGGAGGTCTTAAAAGCTGATAAAGCCAGAGTATTAGCCTGGTTAAAAGGAATTGAAAGTGGGGAAACGATCCGTATTCAGTCCGAGATAAAGATATACGTAGGCAATGAGCAATTGGCCTTTAGTTACTAAGCACTTTTTATGATGGGGATTACCTTCAGGGCCATCATTCTTAATGCAATACGGTATCTGTAGCATAAGGGCAAACAATATGAATGTATCAAAATAGCAATTACATTCAAAAAATTATAAAAAGAGCTTGGTCTATCCTTACTGTTTACTTTCGCAATTCAAAGACTTGCCTATAGTAAAGACCATTTCTACCAATAAGTCTCAAAGTACTCGGAAGTTTGATTGGATTTCAAATAGCTGTTAAGGGAATAATTAGCTTTGGCCTTACCTGCAAATATGTTTTGCAACAGAAATAAAAAAGCACTTACGCTAAAAACGTAAGTGCTTGATTTTGAGAGAGCCAGTGGAGGGATTCGAACCCCCGACGCGCTTGCGCATCCTGATTACAAATCAGGCGGAATCGACCGCTATCCGACACTGGCGATCCTGAATTGTGGTGCAAAAATAGAGTTATTTTCTATTTAATGCAAGCCCAAGTTTATTTTTTAGTTTCAAGTTTCAGGTTGCTGACGCGAAAGAGATTATGAACCAGCATCCTGAAAGTTGACATCTCAAACTTGAAACTTCTTTTACGCCTGGGCTACACGTAGCTGATGACGAAGGTCGTCCAATTGCTTTTCGGCCTCGGAGATTTTCTTATCAATGTCGGCCCGGAGTTTATCGGCATTCTTCGAGCGGGCGAAGAATTCGATGTTGTTCCGATAGGTAGCAATGTCGTTTTCGATCGCCGTAATTTTTCGTCGGATATCGTTTTCTCGTTTGTTACCCCCTCCATCGCGATCGCCACGGTTGAAATCACGTCCACCACGCGAACTTCCCGACCGGGTAGCCTCAGCTTCGCTTTGAAGCATAATGCGTTCTTTATCTTTGGCCGGAATCTTACCAGTGGCCCCAACCAGCGCGTTGATGGCGTTGATATAGCGTTTCTGGGTCGCCTGCATGTCCTTTTTCGGAACAAAGCCAATCGAATTCCACTCTTTTTTGAACTCGTTCAACTCAGAAAGATCGGCATTGGCGCTGGCAGCCGCTTCGATTCGTTCGATCAGGGCAACTTTCTGCGCTAAATTCTCTTCAAATTCACGCTCTGTTTCCTGATTTTTCGACCGTTTCTTATTGAAGAAGGCATCGCAGGCCGCTTTGAATCGATCGAAAATGGTATTTTTCTGCTTCTCAGGTACCTGACCAATGGCTTTCCACTGGCGTTGGAGTTCGATAACCGTTTGCGTGATTTCGGGTGATTCTTCGCCCGATGCCAGAATGGCTTCTACCTGCTCGCAAAGCTGCGTTTTAGCCCGAAGGTTTTCTTCACGCTTGCTTTCGAGTTGCCGGAAAAATTCGCCTTTATTATGGAAAAATGTTTTTAGGGCTGCCCAGAATTTCTTGCTAAGTTCCTTACCTTCTTCGCGGGGCATGGGTCCCTTAATGGCATTCCAGCGATCCTGCAACGCCATAACGACCTTCGTTTTATCGTTCCAGTCGTTAATGCTGTTCGATGTGAAGGAGGTAATTGGGACCAGCTCTTCATAGATGGCCGACTTCTCTTCGTACAATTGCGCCGACTCTTTCCGTTGCTCGTTGGTTTGTCCCCGGCGTTTTTCGTAGAGAACATCGAGGGCAGTCTTCATCCGGCCCCACAGCACTTCCTGCTCAGCCTTTGGGGCTGGCCCTATGTGTTTATATTCTTCGAACAAGGCATTAGCCTCGTCGATGGTTTGCCGGGTAACGGGGGTTTCTTCCGAAGCTTTAGCCATTGCTTCGACCTTCTCAATAACTTCCGCTTTCAGGCTTGCATTGCGTTTCCGATCCAGCTCTTTCAGCTCGAAATAAATATTCCGGTTGCTGTAGTACCGATCAACCAATGCGTGGTAAGTAGCCCAGAGGGTAGCATTATGCGGAGAGTTCATATTCCCGGCCGCTTTCCATTCGTCCTGGATTTTCTTGAACTCATTCCAGCTAGCTTTAGGGTCGCCCGCGTTATTCTCGTCGGTTTCTACCAGTTCGCGAAGCCGGGTAAGCAAGTCCGTTTTCGAGGCAAAGTTGGTTTCTTTTGCTTTATCGAGATTCTGGAAGTACGTATTTTTCAGACTCTTGATTTGCTTATACAGTTCGTCGAACCGCGAAACCGCGTCGTCATATTTGTACTCAAATCCTTCATCTGCCCCTGTTTCGGTGATATAAGCTTGCAAAGCGGCTTCGCGCTCGGCCCGTTTCATCTGATCGAACAGCGGTTTCACCTCTTTAAGAACCTGATCGGCCTTCTTGAAATCGCCAGGGGTCACCGAAGCCAGGCTAACAGTGGCCAGTTGGGTTTCGAGCAGGTTAACAAAATCCAGTTTCGAGAAATGGCTATAATCGGCCTCTGGCGCAGCGACGGTTTCCTCATCGGTCTCAGGCACATCAGCATACTCATTGGCGAGTTGCTCTTGATCAACCGGGGCTCCGTCCGTTTCGGCTACCGGGGCTGCTAGGGTTTCAGCCGGCAATTCATCAATAGTGGGGACTTCGCTGGCTGTGACAGCGGGCGATTCCACAACGGGCTCGTCTACCGATTCCGTTTCTGAAACAGGAGGTTCCACAGCGGGCGTATCGTCAACTGACGCAGAAGGAGATGGAGTTTCATCCGTAGCTTCTACTGAATCTTCGGTGGTAGCTACGGCTGTTGGTTCAGCACCAGACGTACTATCAACTCCAGTTTCTGATTGGTTTTCAGCAGTTGGTGTAGTTGAATTTTCTGCCTTCTCGGGCGTAGTTTCCTGGCCCTCGACGGTGGTTTCGGGGGTAGAGTTGGTATCTTCGGGAGTATTCACTTCCAGCGATCCAGTGGCCTGGTTAGTGGTTTCTGGTTGCTGGTTAATTTCCTGTTCTTGGTTTGCCATGTTGGGAACGTACCGATTACTTTTGCAAAAGTACGATAATATACGGATTTTCTTGTAGTACAGACATTGAAAAGCCGTTAATGACCTTTATATAATGCCCTCAGCAATTAGTGATTTACGAAATGAATACACCCTGAACGGGTTGGACATAGCGGATGTTTTACCTGATCCGGTTGCTCAGTTTCGCGTTTGGTTCGATGCGGCCTTACAAGCGAAGGTGCCCGAACCGAACGCTATGCACATTAGCACGGTGACCAATGAAGGGAGACCCGACGGGCGAATTGTGCTGTTAAAAGACGTTTCGGACGCTGGATTTACCTTTTACACAAACTACGAAAGCCGAAAAGGACGTGAACTGACCGGGCACCCATTTGCCTGCCTTACGTTTTTTTACCCCGAACTCGAACGCCAGATTCGTATTGAAGGGTGGGTTGAAAAAGTAAGTAGTGAGGAATCGGACGCGTATTTCAGCATTCGCCCTCGCGGCAGTCAGATTGGTGCGTGGGTTTCACACCAATCGGAGGTGATAGACAGTCGCGCGGTGCTGGAAAGCCGTCAGCGTGAACTCGAAGCGCAATTTGCCGGTCAGACTGTACCGCGCCCGCCCTATTGGGGAGGCTTTCGGGTAGTACCCGACGCCATCGAGTTCTGGCAGGGACGCCCCAGCCGATTACACGACCGTATTCGGTATCGAAAAGCAGATGGGGCATGGGTCATTGAGCGGCTGTCACCATGAATGATTGAATGATTGAATGATAGAATTGTTGAATGATTGAATAATACCTGCTCCAGCAATTCAATCATTCAACAATTCTATCATTCAATCATTCAATCAGTAGTACGGTAAAATCCACCCATTGGTTGCTTTTCGGCAAAAGACTCCTTCCATGAATTCGAAGAAAGCCAACAGCAAAAAGGCGGTTGATAATCGGACCTTATTCAGCGTTATTTCGGCTTCTTCGGTCGGAACGCTGATCGAATGGTACGATTTTTACATTTTTGGCAGTTTAGCCGCTATTCTGTCTACTCAGTTTTTCCCGACCGCTAACCCGACGGCTGCGCTTTTATCGACTTTGGCGACATTTGCGGCTGGTTTTGTGGTGCGTCCGTTTGGCGCGCTGGTGTTTGGGCGACTGGGCGATCTGGTCGGTCGTAAATACACCTTTCTGGTCACGCTGGTGCTGATGGGTGGGTCAACCTTCGCCATTGGACTGATTCCTGGATACGCTACCATTGGATTCTGGGCTCCACTGTTAGTGCTGTTATTGCGGCTAATACAAGGGCTGGCGCTGGGGGGAGAATATGGCGGGGCCGCCACGTTTGTAGCCGAGTATGCGCCCGAAGGACGACGTGGCTATTACACCAGTTTTATTCAGACAACCGCTACACTGGGCCTGTTTGTGTCGTTGGGTGTGATTTTGCTTACCCGCGAATCGCTGGGTGTTGATAAATTTTCGGATTGGGGCTGGCGGGTGCCGTTTCTGCTATCGATTGTGCTGGTCGGTGTATCCATTGTTATTCGGATGCGTATGGCCGAATCACCCCTATTTGCCAAATTGAAAACCGAAGGTAAAGTCTCGAAAAACCCATTGGCCGAAAGCTTTGGTAGAAAGCAAAACCTGAAAATGGTGCTGCTGGCATTGTTTGGCGCTACGGCGGGTCAGGGCGTTATCTGGTACACAGGGCAGTTTTATGCGTTGTCGTTTCTTCAAAAAGCCTGCAATGTCGAGTTCGTTCAGTCGAATGTAATTGTGGCCATTGCGTTGCTGGGAGCTACCCCATTCTTTGTCATTTTCGGGCGTCTATCCGATCGGATTGGCCGGAAGGCAATTATGCTGACGGGCATGGCGCTGGGCGTTCTGACATACCGGCCTATCTACGAAAAAATGTTTAATCTGGCTGATCTTAGTCAGCGGGAAGAGTTTACGGACGCCCGTACTATCGATCGGAAACTGGCCAAGCAGGACAACGGGAACCTGGTTACAACGATGACGACCACCCATTTTTATTCGGATGGTCTCGTTGCCAAAGATATCGAACGGACCGTTACCCGCCCTGATGCGACCACAGCAACGTCTAAGTCCGAGCTTTCTAAATCGGTTGTTTTGCCCAATAATAGCTTCTGGCTAATGGTCCTGCTGGTTTTCGTGCAGGTGATGTATGTGACCATGGTGTATGGGCCGATTGCTGCGTTCCTGGTCGAACTGTTTCCCACCCGAATACGCTACACGTCAATGTCGTTACCCTACCATGTTGGCAACGGAATTTTCGGGGGGCTGACCCCATTTATTGCAACAGCCCTGGTGGCTTCGGCTACCAAAGCCAACGAAGCAGTGCCAGGCTCTGTACCTAAGCCTTATCTGGAAGGGCTCTGGTATCCTATTCTGGTTGCCAGTGTTTGTCTGGTGATTGGGGTTATTTACTTAAAGAATAAACGAGTGGACGAGTGAACGAGTGGCTAACGCAGCGCTTTGTTGGGACAGGGGCCGCAACCGCTACGATTAGATATTGTCGGTACTCTTCAGTGCCCAATAAACCAGTACAGGCTGAAAGAATAAGCGGACAAATCGTTTAGTATCCGTGTTAAGGCCAAATGCATTGCGCTTGTGTACGTATTGGGAAATATTGCCGGGAAAAACAGCAGTGAAGAAAGTGGCGGCAATTTTTCCAACCGGCCCTTGATAGGCGTTGTCGGTTAAAATCAGGCTGCTACCCAAAGCGATTTCGGCAATGCCTGAATACACAACGGTATCATCCTTTGGTAAAGGAATGGGATCGGGCACCTGAGCCTGGAATTCCTTTCGGGCAACGGTGAGGTGGCTGATGCCAGCCGCTACTAAACTGCTTCCTAAAGCAATTCTCGCTATTTTTTTTAGGGTTTTATCGGTCATCGCCTTTCTGGTTATCGAGTCTGGTGATCAGAGCCGTTGAGCTGTTTTTAGCAGTACTGCTGATGTCAACAACTTTATGCTGGTAAAATGATTAACCTGTTTTACCGGCATAGGTTTAAGAAAGCGATTCTGTATCCGTAGGGAAAAGACAAAGAGCCACCAATTGGCAGCTCTTTGTTCCGTTTTTAAGGTGATGACTATGTGGATACACTACTTTATTATCGTTTGATAAATGAGCGCCACAAGTCATACTCCATTCAGCCAGTTAGACGAATAGAATTCTATTAAGTAACTTTAATGGGTAAGTAAATATATTAATTCTGCGGGTTTAACTCATTATAAAGCTTTTGGATCTTTCTGCGGTTGCGCATCAGCCGCATTTTTACCGCGCTCAGTTTCAATTTCAGTTGATTGGCGATCGACTGTAAATCCATCCCCTGCTCATAGCGCATGCGAATTAATCGTTGTTCAAGTTTGGGCAGGGTTTCAATGATCTGGTGTAGTTGATAAAACTGCTGTTCTAGAGAGATTTCGTCTTCCTGATCATTCGTATAGTCATCCTCTTCTGAGAGCGACCGCACTTGCCGACGTTGGCGACTGCGTAATTGGTCCAGGCAATAATTATGAGTTACCGAATAAAGCCAGGTCGACAGGTTTGATCGATGCTGAAAGGTGTCTAACTTATGAAATACTTTAATGAAAATATCCTGCGTGTAGTCCTGGGATATGTCAGGGTCGGCTGTCATTGCCAGGCATTTCTGGTAGACTTTGCTGGCATAGCGGATGTAAATGGTTTCGAAATGTTCATGAGTTAATGTGGTACAGGGCAAAGGATGATTGTAACTTACAATACGTGATAAATGATTCATGGTAGTATGAATGGAGTTACGGGGATACGGTAGTAAAAACCGATGTACAAAACTCCATTTTCCATGGTAAAAAGGCCGGTAATTTTATCTCAAAAACCGGTACTTGTGTCCCATTAATCTAATTATTAGCACATTTTGTGTAACGATAATTTATAATAGTATATTAATACATGAATAAGGTTATTATTTTTATATTCTATTAGATAAAATGAAAATTGAGAAGCTAATAGCGGGAGTGGGGTGATAAACGATATTTGTAGCTCTCTATAATTAGAATTAGTATACAAAATTACCTGAACAGTGTGTTAATTTGTGTGGTTGTTTTGTGATTGATCGAGCTTTTTGAAACATTAAATTCCTCATCGCTTGGGCTGTTGCAGTCATTTTGATAAGAAAGCGGTTTAAACTTTCCTGGAATAGCCATTTTTGTCATTCCGAGGAACGAGGAATCTTCGGTGAAAACCAAACATCTCCTCAACCGAAGATTCCTCGTTCCTCGGAATGACAAAAAAGATTCTTACAGGTTCTACAGAACCAAAAGTCTAATCAGGTTTAAGATCAGGCAGGAAGAACAGCACATCTTCCGGGTGAATTTATCCCCGAAAGGTGGCCAGTTCTGCTTCGTCCATTAGCCGCAACAGATTTATGGCGTGCTCATAGCCCATTTCGACCACGTTATCGAATGATGTCCACTGTAATAGCCCGAACTGAGTTACGTCAGGATTAAAGTAGAGATCCAGGTGTTGTTTGGTTTCGTTGCGCCGGGCCAGACTACTTAATAGGGTCGCATTGAACATGATCGAGAGTAGCGAAGGGAGTCGGTATTTTCGCTGCTTTTTAGGGCGGAGCCGGTCGCGCAGCAGTTCGGTTGAGCTTGGTATGGCATCGATAGTCATCTTACGGGGTTTATCGATACTCAAATCAACGCCAATTACTTTGCCAATGGGCATTCGACTCATTACATCTACCGGGAAATTATTGAACATGCCCCCATCGACCAGCAGATTATCGCCATCGATAATTGGGGGAAATACGCCTGGAATAGCTGTCGTCGCTTTCAGGTATTTAACCAGCGGCCCTCGTGTGTGGATTTCTTCGCGGGCTAACGAGTAATTACTCGATATGGTGAATAAGGGCAACCATGTATCTTCAATATCTGCTTCGGTGGTTCCTATAAAAGCCCTGACCGTGTCCTGAATCATCTGGTCGATTCGCTTTCCCTGAATAAGCGAAATCAATGGGAGCAGGTTGTAATCTTTGGTAGGGTTAAAAAACGCTGCTTTCTGTAAATACTGCTGTGTGATATCCAGCGGTTGATCGAACGAGATAGTAGCTGCCAGAAGGCCCCCTACACTGGTGCCCCCTACAAAATCAACCGGAATATCAAACTCCCGAAGTGCTTTGAAGACGCCCAGATGAGCGAATCCTTTAGCGCCACCCCCAGCCAGTACAAGGCCGATGGCTGTTCCACTCAGTATTCGGGCCAGACGACTTATATCACGCGACAAACCCTGTCGAACATGATAATGCTGTTTTACCAATGGCCGGTGCCGCAACCAATCAGCTGTATGGTGGGGGATAATGGTGTGGGCGGGGTGTACCAGTACCAAGGTCTGCCTGCGATCAGTAGCCAATTCCGCCAACTGGTGGTGATTTTCAGCATGGGTAAGCTGGGGAGATTGTTGTGTATCGGCAATCAGCACAATCTCATCCGCTTCCCGTAAGCACCGCCGTGTCCATTCGCTAAACCCGGCGTGTGGTATCGGTTTATCGGCCAGCAAAATCAAAAAATTATGCTGTAATTCCTGGTCCTCAAGCCAGTAGGTAAGTTGCCAGTGTTCTTCGCAGTCTATTTTAGCCGTCTGGGCTATATCGTTCTGAAACACCTGGTTCGCAATTTTACTGGATGCGGTGTAAACGCTACTTTTCTGCTGGAGTAACTGCCCTAAATCGTGTCCTATCTGCTCAAGGTTAATACCTTCGTGAAGGGCAAGCAGGCAAATGTTTGCCCGCTTCGCCAGGGATTTATGGGGGCTATTCGCATACTTAAGCCGCTCAATTAGTAGTTTGTTGATATTAATCATCGCCTTTGGATAGGTGGCAATGAGTAGCTCAAAAACCTCTTTCGAGAGCTTTATCAGGACACTATCACGTAAGGCCACGACCGTAGCCCAAAGGGGTTCATTGGCCAAAATACTCATTTCACCCACAATACCACCCCGCACCACCTCGCCGATGATCCTTGGGTTTCCTTCGCGATCATTCACAAAAACCTGCAATCGACCGCTACTGACAAAATACATAGCGTCGCCGGGGTCATTTTGGTTAAACAGCACATCGCCCCCACTGATCTGAACCCATTCAAGTTTAGGTTCAATTAACGCAAAATAACGATCATCAAATTCGCCAAAAACACTGGTCAAAGCGGTATACAGAAACCCATCTTGTCGCATTTTTTGTAAGTAGTAACGTGAGTAGATTTATGAAAGCACTACCAACTCAAAAATCAAACCTGAACGATCAATCCTTCATGATGCAGGTTACAAATCTCGTCTAATGTTGCCTCGTAGATACCCAAATAAGCCCTTTTTCAGTAATCGCCAACACGCCAGAGTACGTCAGTAAATTGGTGTCGACAATCCAGAAAGGCGTCGATCGGTTCGTAGCCTGCCTCTATAGCCAGGTCCTGGATTTCCGCCTGGCTGTATTTCTGAGACACTTCCATATAGAGCGGTTCGTCCTGCGCAAAGGTAATCGCCGTGCCGTCATCAAAGGTTACTTGTTGAGCGCAACGACTTATGAGGTAGCTTTTACAACTACCCGATATTGGGTCATACACTGGAAAGTGTTCAAACTGATGGGTTTTAAAATCGGCCCCTAATTCCCGATTGATGCGGTGCAGTAGATTCAGATTAAAGGCTTTGGTAAGGCCACCTTTATCATGATAGGCGTTCAGAATCGTTTGTGGGTTCTTTTTTAAGTCAAAGCCTATCAACAGGTAGTCATCTGGCCGTAAGACTCCCTTTACCTGCTGAAGAAACTGAACTGCTTCGTGGGGCAGCATATTGCCGATGGTAGCGCCCAGAAACAAAACAAGTTTGGGTAGTTCTGTCTGGGCTTGTACCTGCTCTAGCATCTCAATATACTCACCAGCCATTCCGATCACCTCTAAGTCGGGCAGTTTGGTTCTCAGGGTATGGCTCAGATAGTCTACAATGCTTGTGGAAATATCAATGGGATAATACCGTTGACTGTACCCCATTCTCAGGGCTTCTCTCAGCAGATGAACCGTTTTGAAACCATCACCCGCCCCCAGTTCAACGATGTCGAACAGACCTTGAATCGATTTGCCGCATCGTTCGAGAATAGCCCCACTTTGCAGCATAAGAATTTCGGCCTCAGCCCGCGTCAGGTAATACTCCGGGCAGTGCATGATTTGCTGAAATAGCTCGTCACCCGTGGCATCATAAAAGTATTTTGGCAACAGGTATTTAGGGGAAGCCGATAGCCCCTTTAGCACATCGGTTCGAAAAGGACTTTCTACAAGCGTTTGATTCATTACTGTTTTAAAAAGGTGTTGATGAAAGCGATTGGGCTAGTCGTATACCAGTAAATTGCCAGCGTAAGGGAGCATGGAAAAAGTTCCGATAGGTTGGGCGGCTGTGGCCGGGTGTGGTCGCTTCGGAGGCACCACGAAGCACCATCTGATTGACCATGAATTTACCATTATACTCCCCGATAGCACCCTCGGCTTTGGTAAAGCCTGGGTAGGGCAGATAAGCACTTTCGGTCCATTCCCAACGAGAACCCCACTCAAACTGTTCCTGGGCCGTTTCCCATTCAGCTTCGGTAGGTAGCCTGAAACCCCGCCATCCGGCATAAGCCCAGGCCTCAAAATAACTCACATGACAGACCGGCTGATCGAGTGGGAGGGGTTTGAGACCCTCGGCTGTATACTGATGCCATACGCCATCGACCAGAAACCAATACATTGGTGCCTGCACCCGCTGTGTTTTGACCCAATCCCAGCCTTCGGCGTGCCAGTAACGGAAATCCTGATAACCTCCAGCCTCCATAAAAGCCAGGTACTCACCATTGCTGACGAGCTGTTGCCGGATTTGATACGGGGCCAGGTACACCTTATGCCGCCCCAACTCATTGTCGAAGCAGAAGTCGGTTCCTTCAGCACCTATTGTGTAAACACCCTCCGGCAAGCTGATCCATTGCTCTCCAGTGATGTCGGGGACAGCCGGTTTGGGATAACTGGTTGGGTACGCGGGTAACAGCGGATTATTACCCAAAATGTATTTAATATCGGTGATCAGCAACTCCTGATGCTGCTCTTCATGATTAAAGCCCAATACAATAATGGCTTTTAAGGCTTCTGAAATTTGACTTTCTTCCGCCAGAAACTCCTGCATAGCCGCATCGACGTAGGCCCGGTAGGCCATCACATCGGACACTGAGGGTCTGGAGAGGTTGCCTCGATCTGTACGTACTACCCGTGCGCCTACTGTTTCGTAATAGCTGTTGAAGACGTAATTATACTGCTCATTAAACACCCGATAACCGGCAGCATGGGGCACCAGGACAAACGTTTCAAAAAACCAGGTGGTATGGCCTAAGTGCCATTTGGGTGGGCTAACATCGACTACCGGCTGAACTACAAAATCTTCGGCCTGAAGTCCCCGACAAATCGCTTCACTACGTGCTCTTACTTGTTTGTATTGTTGTACTAACTCCATCTGCTTCTTTTTTCTTAAATCTATAGGCTAACCCAGTCAGTCGCTAGCCTGAATGCTGAATGGCATAAAACAGCCTGCTTCAGTTCTCTACTGATGGATCAATCCGGTACTTTGGACTGATTCGTTAAACTAAAGGTGTTGTTCTCAAAGGTAACAAATACATACAAGGGTGTGGCCAGCAAATCGCTTAGCGAGATGCCTGTCAGGCCATAATATATCTCGCATGGTACTATTAACTGGCATAAGTGCCACCAGTTTGTCTAGGAAATAAGTAATTCATACTGATTCTTACTTTATGATATTATTTTGCTATATGTTTTATTTGAAATATATGATTCGTATGTTTGTCAAGCGGTAGTTTTCAGGATCAGGATCGATAGTACGCTAGCCTTACTAAACACTATGTTTTTAGGGTCAGATGTAATTGGTTGAGCTGTCCATTTAGCCATTATTATAGTATGGGATCGAAGAAGAAACAGTTATTTCGCATTGTATTTGACGTCCTGGATGGGACGAATCAACAGATCTGCCAAAATGGCGATGTGTCCATTGCGGCTACGGACCCAGACGAAGCGATTGATTGGGTCTTCGCCGAAATGCAGCGCCAGTTCAAGCGGCCAGATATTCGGCTTTCACGAGTGCGTGTTGGAATTTGACGCGTTTTATAAGTACGCGTTTGTAAGTAGTATTCGGCGTTTTAGTATACTGGATTTTTTCCAGTGAAAAGTCTATAGCAGGCAAAGTCATCCTGGAAATAACCATTTGACATCTAGTCGGTTTTATTAGAGAACAACTTTCTAATGAACTATGGATTTCCAGGAACTCATGCTCACTTATGGCTATCCCATTCTGTTTCTTGGGGTGCTACTGGAAAGTGAAGCCTTTTTATTGGTCGGAGTTTATTTGGCTCACCAGGGATATTTTTCGCTGCCCGCCGTCATTGGCCTGGCTGCTCTCTCTTCGTTTTGTGTCACGCAGCTCTGTTTTTTGCTGGGCTATCGCTACGGCAGTACATTTATCAGCTCACGACCTCGTTGGCAGAATCGTTACCAGCGAATTGAGCGACTAATGAATCGCTATGGTACGGGTCTAGTGGTAGGCTTTCGGGCGCTCTATGGCTTACGGGGAGCTATACCCGCTGCTGTGGGACTGGCGGGCTTTTCGTCGGGCCGGTTTATGGTCTACAACGCACTGGGGGCGCTGGTCTGGGCAATCACAGTGGCTCTTTTAGGAGACAGCCTGGTCCAGGGACTTAAGCAACTCTACAATAGTCTTCAACCCTCCGAAATGATGGCCCTGTCTGTGTTGGTGGTAGTAGGGGGAGGCTGTCTTATTTTTCAACTAGCCAGACGATCTCGCTTAAAAAAACAAACTATTGGTAACGCTATGGTTGAGTACCCATCCAGTCAGCTAGAGCAGAGTTGAATTGAATAAGATCCTATTTGTGCTGCTGGGTCTTTCCCAGTACCATTGACGCTCCTTGTCAAGATCAACGGGTATGATCCTTCGTGCCTGATTAAAGCCCACACGAATACTCTCCAGCTCTCCCAGCTGTGGGTTGATAATTTTTTTGGCAAAAGAAAGGTACGATTAACCCATAGGTCAGTAGTATACAGTATAGGGCCTTATCTCGTCAGGCCACTAACTAGTATATGTCTTGTAATCTGAATGGAAAGGAGCTATCGGCTTATGATGTAATAATCATAGGCTCTGGAGCTGGCGGAGGCATGGCCGCCTATCAACTTACCAAAGCCGGTGCCACGGTCTGTCTGCTGGAAGCAGGAGGCTATTTCGACCCCGCCGACCCCAAGTATATTACGCAACTTAAATGGCCTTATGAATCACCCCGGCGAGGGGCCAATACCGTTCGGCCGTTCGGTGATTTCGACGCGGCCTGGGGTGGATGGCAAATCGAGGGTGAGCCCTATTCGGCTCAATCTGGTACCGAATTCCATTGGTTCCGATCCCAAATGCTGGGGGGGCGAACCAATCACTGGGGGCGGATTTCGTTGCGATTTGGACCCGATGATTTCCGTCGCTATAGTCTTTCCGGAATTGGTGTCGACTGGCCCATTGGCTACGACGACATGAAGCCCTACTACGACTGGGTCGATAAACTGATTGGGGTGTTTGGTACCAATGTTGGGTTGCCAAATGAGCCCGATGGCTTTTTTCTGCCGCCCCCGAAACCTCGACTGCACGAAATGATGATTACCAAAGCAGCTCGCAGCGTTGGTGTCCCGGTCTTCCCGTCCCGCTTGGCGGTACTGACCAAGCCCATCAATCAGGAACGAGGAACCTGCTTTTATTGCGCCCAGTGCGGGCGGGCCTGTTCGGCTTATGCCGATTTTTCATCGTCGTCGGCATTGGTTATTCCGGCCCTGAAAACCGGTAAGCTTACGCTCATCAATAATGCCATGGCCCGTGAGGTGTTGACGGACCCACAAAGCGGCTTGTGTACGGGTGTCTCGTATGTCGACAAAACGAGTTTACAGGAACGAACCGTTAAGGGTAAGATAGTCGTATTGGCGGCCAGCACCTGCCAGTCGGCCCGACTTCTGTTAAACTCGAAGTCCTCCCAATTTCAGCAGGGCCTGGCCAATGGGTCGGGGGTGGTCGGTAAATACCTGAACGATTCAACGGGAGCGTCCATGTCTGGCTTCGTGCCCGCCCTGATGAACCGCAAACGATACAATGAAGATGGGGCTCAGAGCTGTCATATTTATACTCCCTGGTGGCTCGATAACAAAAAGCTGGATTTCCCACGTGGGTACCACATCGAATATGGGGGAGGGATGCGCATGCCCGATTACAACTTCATGAGTGGTATTGAAGCCTACAATGGTCTTATGACTGACAAGAGCGGTAAAAAGAAAGAAGCCGGTGGGTATGGTGCCAGTTTGAAGGAAGATTACCATCGATACTATGGGGCTTTTGTCTCGATGGCAGGTCGGGGAGAGCCGGTGCCGCTGGAAAGCAACTATTGCGAAATTGACCCAAATCGGGTTGATCAATACGGCATTCCGACCTTGCGGTTTCATTATAAATGGTCGGACTATGAGGTAAAGCAGGCCCGTCATATGCAGCAAACCTTCGATGAAATTATTCACGCGATGGGTGGACAGCGAATTGGCCCGGCTCCCGGTGCCGACCGGAACTATGGGCTGGAAGCTCCCGGCCGGATCATTCACGAAGCCGGAACGATTCGAATGGGGAAAGACCCCAAAACCTCGGCACTCAACCCATTTCAGCAGGCGCATGAGGTGAAAAACCTGTTTGTCGTCGATGCGGCTGCGTTCCCATCACAGGGCGATAAAAACCTGACCTGGACCATTCTGGCCTCTTCCATGCGGACTTCCGACTATATCATCGATCAAATCAAAACGAAAGCGCTATGAACCGCCGGGACATTCTAAAAGCAATTCCTCTTTCTACGCTGAGTTTACCGGCTGCTACAACTTCAGAGGCTTCACCAACAGCCCCGTTGCCTAAGCCAGTGGTAACCGAATTTAAGGGTGGTAAGTCGCCCGATGAGCAACGCAGAGACAGCTCTTTACAAACGGCAAAATTTCTGACAGCTCATGAACTGGCCACGGTTGCGTTACTATGCGATATTATTCTGCCAGCCGATGCCCATTCACCTAGCGCTTCCCAGGTAGGTGTGCCGCTGTTTATTGAGTTTATGCTCAAAGACCAGCCCGATATGCAGACGCCTGTTCGCGGTGGGCTGAGCTGGCTGGATCATGAATGCCGCCACCGCTTTGGAAAGCCATTTACAGACTGTACAGCACCCCAACGCATTGCCTTAGTGGATGATATCGCCTATCCGGCTAAAGCCAGGCCTGAGATGTCGCCAGGCGTAGCCTTCTTTTCACGCATGCGCAACCTGACAGCAGCCGGGTACTTCACCAGCAAAGCCGGTATCGCCAATCTTGGCTATATGGGGAATACTCCTCATCAGTGGGCTGGCCCTCCGAAGGATGTATTGGATCAGTTTGGGCTAAGCTTTGACTCCGATGTCCACTATGCGGATATGGGCTAACGGCTGAAAACCAGGAATTGCATGTCTTTTTTACCAAACTTGATGCCCGCTTGGGTCCTTCTTTTAGGACTTTTACTGGAAGGGGAACAATCGACAATGCCAATTGAAACGCAACTGACTTTCGAGGCCAAAGGTCATACGCTGAATAATAACCAGGTTTTTTCGCCCGACGATCACTGGATTGTGTATGATACGCGCAACATCGATACGGGTTTAGGCCAGACCAGTTCCATTGAGTTGGTTGATGTGAACACGAAAGAAATACGCCAGCTTTACCGAACGCCCAGCCAAACCGAAAATGGGCCAGGAGCGGGTGCTGTCGCTTTTTCGCCCAACGAATCAAAGGTTCTGTTTTTACATGGGCTTAGAAACGCGGATGCCCGCTACCCGTATGCAATGAGTCGGCGAACCGGTGTGCTGGTCGCTGTCGATCAACCGCAGAAACCCCATTTTTTGGATGGCCGATGCCTTACGGCTCCGTTTGTACCGGGTGCTCTACGCGGGGGAACGCACGCGCATCAGTGGAGTGGAGACGGACATTGGATTAGCTTTACGTATAATGATGAAGTCATGGAGCGGCTTTCCCAAACCAACCCAGCCGTAAAGGATCTTCGGACGGTGGGAGTTTTAGTGCCAGCTCATTCTGTAAAGGTGCATGATTCGAATGATGCGGACTGTTTTGATGGAGAGTGGTTTGCTGCTGTTATTGCTCAGGTGACTGAGCAGCCGAAGCCAGGTAGTGACGAGATTGAGCGAGCTTTTGATGAAACCTGGATTGGTAATGACGGATACCGTAAAGCCGATGGTAGCTGGCAAAAACGAACCATAGCGTTTCAGGGTAATATTCGGAATAAGGAAAATCAACTTGTAACGGAAGTATTTGTGGCTGATCTACCCGACGATCTGACTAAGGCTGTTCCCGGAAAACCGCTGGAAGGCACCGCAACAACCCGCCCCAATCCACCCGCCGGTGTCAGGCAGCGTCGGATTACGTTCACCAAACACGGGATTGAAGGTCCTCGGCACTGGTTGCGAAGCTTGCCCGACGGTACCCTCATTGGTTTCTTAGCGAAAGATGCTGCTGGTCTGATCCAGCTCTTCGGGGTTTCGCCCAACGGTGGTCCCATTCGTCAACTGACCCACCAACCGTTCTCCATCCAGACAACGTTCAACTTCAGTCCGGATGGGAAACAGGTTGCTTATGCGGCTGATAACAGCATCTTTGTGAGTGATCTGACGAGTGGGGAATTCCGGCGGCTTACTCCCCGTTCGGCCGATGAGCAGCGACCGATCAATGGCGTAGTGTGGTCCAATAAAGGAGATCGAATCGCGTACAACCGGTATGTTTCAACCGCTGCCGGGCGTTATATACAGGTGTTTCAGCTAACAGGATTTTGACCCGTTACTTCTAGGCTAGTTATTACACTGTAATAGAAGTTTTCTGTCATTCCGACCGGGACGCGTAGTCGAAGGAGGAATGACAGAAAACTATTAAATAACTTAGTTTACGCGGTAGTTACTGCCGGAACGTCCACCGCTTGACCTCCACAGGAGCCTCCTGAATGGCTTTGTAAAGCTGCTGGTCGGATTTGAAAACGAGTTGATTTAGTTGGAATGTTTCCGCATGAACCTCAACAGTTGATTGTTCATAGGGCCAGGGATCGAGAACTAATGAACCATCGACTCGCTGATGCAGATAATACGACACTCCATCTGGCCCTTTGCTCACTTCGAGTCGCCGTTCCTCAGGTGGTATTTGTTGCAGACACAAAATTAAGGATAGGGCATCGCACCACTGCAGGAATTCATAGGCATAGGTTGCTTCGGCTTTCGTCGTTTTTGTTTCTTTTCGCCAAAGCGCCTGATTGACCCGTTGCTGCTCTAAAAATGCGTCTAGCTGTTGGCTACTTCCCCGTTTGGGTTCATACAGAAAAACTGTATGCATCGACATCAGTAAGGCATTCCAGCGACTTTTTTGCAGGCCAATCTGAATGAGATTCTGACACTGCTCCAGAGAATAATCAACTAATTGAAAATGAAGAGGAGCCCCTGAGGACGTCAGATGATTCCGGCCTTCCCAGGGGACTTGCCCGTCGTCGTGCTCAGCAACGGCAATTAGTGTTTCGGCCCAATGGGCTGGGCGTTTGTCAATCGTCCAGGCTAAGGCGAGTTGTAAAGCAAGTAAGCCATGGGCGGGCTGGTGAATGAGTTGCCAGCCAGATTCAGTTTGGGTAATAAGCATATTCCATATACTAGCAATGAAGCGTATGTCTACAGATTCCTGTTGGGAATAGTACGACCTACTAACAACGAAACTGAAGACACAAATGTCAGGCAGAAGCCATTGATTCGATCAATAAGTAGGCAAACGGTCTCTCTCCCGCCTTTTACATTTTGGCTAACCGGTCAGCCTGTTGAGGTGCAGTCAATAGTTACGCCAATCCGGTAATTCGTCGCGGGTGATCACATCCGTGTCTGTATAAACCGATTTTAGTCGCTCGAGCGGTTGCTTTTTGATCCAGTCAGCACCGGTCCAGACGGCAAACCAGGACCACCACGTATTGATTGTGCGGACGTTGGCTACATTCGGAAGGTGGCCAACTTCAGACAGTGTTACTAGCTTTTTTCCGTTGAAAAGGGTCTGCGCGGTTGTCCAGTTGGTATTTAGACTGGCATTTGGGTCCGTGTAAATGTCCATACCAACAATATCGACGTACTGATCGCCCGGATACCAGTCGGTGTTGATGGTATCGGTGCCGGTATAAACCCAGATCAGGTTATGCAGTTGGTGGTCATTCATCAGGCGGTTATATAGGATTTGCCAGAGCTCTTTGAAAGGAGTAGGCCCTTTAGCTCCCCACCAGAACCAGCCGCCAGATGCTTCGTGCAGAGGGCGCCAGAGGACGGGAACATCGGCTGCCTGAAACTTTTTGAGCTGTTCTGCGATGGCGTCAATGTCGCGCAGTAGGAGTTTGTACCGTTCGCTGTTTTTATCCGCTAGTGTAGCCGCCAGATCGAACGTAGTGGCTCGGGTATAAAAGCCACTCCACCAAAATTTGTCGGGTCCCTGATTGATTAGATCGGTAGGCGCGTTCCAGTGCCAGCATAGACTGATAATGCCTCGACCTTCGCCTTTCCTGGCCCATTGAATGCAGTCCTCAGCGGTTCGTAATGGTTTACTGCCAAACGGAACCCGGCTGGGCGAGTAGTCCATTAAATCGAAAGCCCCGATGGCCGGTTCTTTGCCGGTTTTTTCGAGAATGTACTCCACGTCATCCTGCTGACCCGAAATCATTTTGCGGCCATACTGATCGATCAGATAAGAATATAAACCGTTTGTGGATGCAGTGGCTTTGGTATCGATGAGTTGAGCGGCTGGTTTGAGTAGTGTTCCTGATGGTTGTGTTTTTTGAGAGGTGTCTGTTGCTGTAATCGACTCAGTCGCCTTACAGGCTAAAAGATTGTTAACCAGCGATAAACACAGCAAAAAAGTACATACATACTGGTGCAGACCAGCAAATCGACCAAGGCTAGTCAGATTATTGGTTGTCATACTAAATCGGTTATTCGGCTTGACTCATAAAAAAGCCGCGTACTAACGGGCGTCATTGACAACATCCCGTCACCACGCGACTACTCACTTTATAGGTTGGTTTTACTAGAATTCGGTATCTAAGAATCTGCCTGTTATTTCACCAGCATGATGTCATCAAAATAGAATGTCTCATCCTGCTTGTCGGGGCCTTTGATGCGGAAGCCTATCTGCTTTAGGGTTTTACCCGCTACCCAGAAATCCATGTCCGACAGCTTGATTTTGAAGTAGTTCCAAACACCTGCTTTCACGTCGATCTTATTCGCTTCTACATAGTCGCCAAAAGCAGCTTTGCCCGCATCCGTAGTCAGGTACAGCGAATAATCAGCCGAAGCGCCTTTGATCCAGCCCGTTACATAGGTGTAATCCGCCGAGTAAGGGATAGCCGAGGCAGACCAGTTGGCAAACCCAATCAGGTGCCAGTTTCCTTTCTGGTAATTCTTGCCAATTGATGCCGTTCCCGAAGAAAACTCCTTAGTCGAGATAGAGGCAGCATCACCCCAGGAACCATCCTGGAAGCCAGTGCCGTAGGCATCCGTAAAGATCTGATACGCTTTGTCGACGTTTATGAACTCCTGCCTGGTTCGCATGCGCCCGGTGCTGTTCGTAATACTGAGTGTACCACGGGTAAGCGTCGTGGTCGGCATCTGGACAACCAACTGCGTTTTTGATTTCGATACTACGGTAGCTGCATCCGAAATCCCCTTCACGGAGTCGGCAATAGCGACCGCTGTTACATCGTCGAAGTTATTGCCGGTAAGCGTGATGACGGTTCCCTTCGTAAAGTTATAGTTCGACGCCGAGGTGACTGTAGGATAGGCCAGCGCTTTAAAAGGCACCGTCAGCGTTTTGCCCGCACTGTTGGTAAAGGTAATGTTCTGTTTGCCACCTAATACCTCGGTCGGAACCCGGAAAATCAAGACGTTATCGGTATTGAGCGTGGGCTGGAAACCCGCCGGTACATTTTGTTTCTCGAAGACGATAGCCCGAATGTCGCCCAGGCCGGTCCCGGTCAGGGTGACAAGGGCACCGCCAGCCGCCGAATCCGGCATAATTTTCGTCGCAACGGGGTTGCCGGGCGCAATCTGCGGGCTACCGTCCGTGTCTTTTGTGCAGGAACTCATGCCCAGACCCGTTGCTACGGTCAGAAGGGCTATGCCTGCTATTCGATGTATGTTCGTTAATTTCATTGGCTTGCTACTCATAAAGGTCATTGTGGTCTGTTTGTATCCACGGGCTTCAGCCCGTGTCTGGATTCGCATAAACACGCACGGGCTGAAGCCCGTGGATACAAACAGACCAACTACTTAGTTGTAATACGGCACGGGGTCTTTGCCCAGTTCAGGGTCCTGCACAATCTCGCCAGCCGGGATCGGTAGAAATAGTTTGTCCTCGGTGAAATTGGTCAGGTAGGTAGCGCCCGTCACCGTTCCGCGATTCTGCTTCTCAATAATGGCTTTTGCTTTTGCAAAACCCTGTCGCTGAATGTCGTACCAGTAATCGCCCTCGAAGGCAAACTCAACGCGCCGTTCGTGTAGAATGTCATCGTTCGTAATCGACGTTTTCGGCGACAGACCCGCCCGGTTTCTGACTTTATTCAACGCTTCCAGCGCTTTCGCATCGGAGGTCGAAGCGCCACCAGCCAGCACTGCTTCAGCATAGATCAGCAGAACATCGGCATAGCGAAGCAATACAACGTTATTGCCCGAATTCTGGCCCAGTACCGGTTCGCCCCCGAAGCTTTTTCCTGGACCCGCGAAGTACTTTACCAGATTGGCACGGGTTGGACTTAAGCTTCCACCGTCAGCCGTTGGTTGCAGCGTATCGTATTTGAACCCATTGGCCATGAAGGCGTTATACTTAGGCATATTCGCCCGTTGAGGTTTCCAGTTTGGGTTCGTCCAGCCCTGTTCCATCACCGACCATTTCCGGCGCATATCACCAAATTCATATTCTTTCAGTATGTCCAGCGAGGGTACGTACATTTCCCAGGCATCAGCTTCGGCAGTACGAAGTGCTCCAGCTCCGCGATCCGGGTTTTTGATGTTGCCCGTTCCCCATGGGTCCTGCGCAAACTGGTGCTGGATAGAAAAGATGGCTTCAGCGTTGTTGTTCATGCTCATCTTGGTAAACATGCCGGTATAATCGTCAACCAGGCTATATTTCCCTGAGTTGATCACCTCTTCGGCCTTGGCTTTGGCATTTGCGTAATCTTTGCTGTACAGGTACATTTTCGCCATCATAGCCTTGGCCGCGAACTTGGTTACCCGGCCCGGTACGTCGGATTCGGGCAAACTCGCTTCGGCCATTTTCAATTCGTCGAGGGCAAACCGCAACACGTCCTTTTGCAGATAGCGCGGAATGTTGAAATTACCCGAGAGGGCCGTTGCACCGGGATCGGTGATGATTGGTGCGGCTCCCCACGTCCGGGCAATGTAGAAATAGATCATCCCTCGAATAAAATGGCACTCGGCAATGGCGGGGTCCAGGTAGGCCGCACCGCCCCCGGCCGCTTTCTTCTCTTCGAATGTTTTGATCATCACATTCGCATAGCCGATGATTTTATAGAACGCGCCCCAGGCTGCACCAATCCGGTCAGAAGCCGATGATACTGTAAAGTTCAGGTACTCGACGTCGGTATAGGTAAACATATTGCCCCCCATAACATCGCCGATGGCATCCTGCGCCCGGCTTTCGTAGTTGCGCCAGGGCAACCCGCTGTATAGTGTACTCGTTGCGGCCCGGACTTCATCCGCATTATTATAATAGTTTCCGGTTGTGGTGCCCGATAGCGAAGGCCGTTCAATGAAGTCTTTCGAACAGGAAGACAACAGCACCGCCGGCAGTATCAGGGCATATAGTGGCTTGAGTTTCATCTTTTTAAAGAGTGAAAGAGTGAATGAGCGAAAGAGCGATTATCGCCTTCCGAGGAGAGGGAGTTAAGTTTCAGAGAGCTGGACTAGCCATTCGCTCTTTCACTCATTCACTCTTTCGCTCTTTAATTTAAAATTGCAGATTAGCGCCTACCGTGAACGTGCGAGGGTTCGGATAGTGGCCAGTGTCGACGTTCATCAGTTTGATGCTGTTGTTGAACGCACCGATTTCAGGATCATAGCCGGAGTAGTTCGTGAAGGTTTTCAGGTTCTGAATCGAGCCGTAGATCCGCAGGTTTTGAATCTTTACCTTGTTCAGTAGCGTTTTTGGTAGTCGATAGCCCAACGTAATGTTCTGAATACGAGCGTACGAAGCGTCTTCGACGTAGCGGTCCGACATGGCCGTGTTGTTCTTGTTCGTGTTTGTAAACCGGGGCAGCGCACCGTTCGGGTTGGCTTCCGTGTACCGATCATTGACCGTTTTCATCTGGTTGGTGTAGGCATTGTTCAGCCCTTCCAGTTGCCAGCGCAGGAAGTTAAATGCTTTGCCCCCCTGGCTACCCTGCAGAAACAGCGAGAAGTCGAAATCGCCGTAGTTCAAGGTATTAGTAAAGCCCCAGGTAAATTTGGGTAGTGGGCTACCAATGAAGGTGTAATCCTGCGCATCGATTTTCTTGTCGCCGTTGATGTCCTTGAAGCGGATGTCGCCCAGCCAGGTTTCCGTTTGATTCACCTTGTAGCCAAACTGTGGAAGGCTCGCGTCCAACTCAGCCTGCGTACGGAAGAGACCATCCGTTACCAATCCCCAGAATGAACCGACAGGCCGACCCGGTGTGGTGTGCGTAACGAGGTAGTTGTTGTAATACACTTTCCCATCCAGCGCCGAAGCCGCACTGGCCGCTTTATCATAGCTGTTGGTAAACTGCGTAAACACGACGTTGGTCTTCCAGCTAAACTTATCCGTTTTAATGTTGGTCGATGTTAGGCCAATATCGATCCCCGTGTTCGTCATCTGACCCGCATTACCCAAGGGCGCTTTGAGGTCGTCCCACTGGTCGCCCACGCCGATCAGGTTCGGGCCGGTCAGGAAGATGATCATGTCCGACGTCACTTTTTTATACACATCGATCGTGGCATCGATTCGGCCGTTCAGGAAGCCCAGGTCAACCCCGGCGTTGGTCGTTTTAACCGATTCCCATTTCAGATTGGGGTTAGGAATGCCGTTGATCATGTTCGATGAGCCGAAACCGACCGGACCCGAAAAGAACTGTACCGCACCAACGTAGGCGGGGTTAGGCGCACCACCGGGGAAATTCTGGTTACCAACCGTTCCGTAGCCAACCCGTAATTTTGCGTAGCTCAGTACATTCGAGACGGACCCTTTCATGAACTTCTCGTTGGAGATCGTCCAGCCTGCCGATACCCCAGGGAAATACCCCCATCGGTTGTTGGGGCCAAAGTTTGACGACCCATCGGCCCGGAAACTGGCTGATAACGAGTACCGATCATCGTAGGTATAGTTGGCGCGGGCAAAATACGATTCCATCGCCCATTGGCCTTTTCCACCGCTCAATCCCCAGGTTGTCTGATCAGCGCTACCGGTGTTGAGGTCGAAGATATTGGCCTGCAAATCTACTTTCGTACCCGAAATCGACTGGTAGTAGGAGTTCTGCACCTGATGACCGACTGTAGCCTGAATGCCATGCTTTTGCAGGTTTTTGTTGTAGGTCAGGTAATTCGTCAATGACCAGTAGTAGCTGTCGGAGCGGGAATCGATCAGTTTGCTACGGAAGGATGTACTGCCCACATTCCCGGCTTTCTGGTACGCAACGTTGTTGTCCTGGCCCAGCGAATAGGACAGTTCATTACGTAACGACAGGTCTTTGGTCAGTTGTAATTCGGCGTACAGGCTTCCGAAAACGTTGTTCGACGTTTTGGTATTCCCCCGGAACTCGCTGTTACCAACCAGGTTGGAGCCGTAATACTGAACGCCACCTACCGTTTGGCCACCACCCCAGCTACCGTCCAGGTTTTTAACGGGCGTGAGCGGACTGGTCGAAGCGCCCCACCAGATGGTTCCTTCAGCGGCATCGGCCAGTGATACGTTCTGAATACTACGCGATACGTTGGCACTTAACCCCACCTTCACCCAGTTTTTTAACTGTGTGTCGAGGCTAAACCGGCTGGCGTACCGTTTGAAATCCGAGCCCAGCAGAATCCCTTTGTTGTCGAAATAATTCAGGGAAAGGTAGTAGGTCGTTTTGTCCCGTCCACCCGAGAAGCTCAACTGGTGATTGTTAATTTTCCCGTGCTGGAACATGGCTTCCTGCCAGTCAGTCCCCTTACCCAGTAAATCTGGATTTTTGAACTCATCCGACACCGGATTGCCGATAATGGGCAGGACCTCGTTCTGATACCGGGCAAAATCCCGCAAATCCATCAGATCCAGTCGCCGGGCCACTTCCTGAACGCCCGTGTACGTCTCGTAGTTAATCTTGCCTTCGCCCTGCTTGCCCTTTTTGGTGGTTACCAGAATAACCCCGTTGGCAGCCTGAGAGCCGTAAATAGCCTGCGCCGAGGCATCTTTCAGCACGTCGATGCTTTCAATGTCATTGGGATTAAGCATGGCCATGACGCTGTTGCCGGTTTGGCCATCGCCACCACCCAGACCGGCATAACCCGTGCTGTTCGACGTATTGCCTCGCACAAACGGTACGCCATCAATCACAAACAACGGGTCGTTGCTGTTGATCGACGTAACGCCCCGAACCTGAACCGATACGCCACCGCCGGGCTGACCACCATTGCTGGTAACGGTCACCCCAGCCGCTTTACCCTGCAAAAGCTGGTCAATACCAGCCGCCGGAATATCCTTTAATTCGGTGGCTTTGACCGTCGTGATCGAAGAGGTAACATCCGAGCGCTTCACTGTACCGTAGCCAATCCGAACCACCACTTCGTCCAGAGACTGGTCGGCGGTTTGTAGGGTAATGTTCAACGTTGTCCGCGAACCGACCTCAACTTCCTGCGTTTTCATCCCGATGAACGAGATGACTAAGGTTTTCGACCCGGCGGGTAGGTTGATCGAGAATTCACCATTCACGTTGGTCGTCGTTCCAAGCGTCGTTCCTTTTACGGATACGGTTGCGCCGGGAAGGGCGTTTCCTTTCTCGTCGGATATGGTCCCTTTCACGGGCCCTTTGGTATCCAATGGCCTGTTTGTGGCAACCTTGGCCGCTTTTATGCTCGCCAGAGCAGGTGGATTATTGCCCACAGCTACGCTGGTAATGGCTCGCTCCTGCGCCTGGGCACTTAGCCAACTGCTTAGGATGAAAGCCCCCGAAAGCACATGTTTTATCATGTAATACTAAAATTAATTGTGAATTTAAATTATAGATTTAGTAGGATAGTCTGATTATAGACTCCCGGCCAGGCTAGTTGTCAACCGTTTTGTTACACCACGACCGGAGTTGTTTTGATTAGTTTCTGCATCGGTAGCGAAATCATGACCGACGTTCCTTTCCCCGCTTCACTCTGCCACATCACCTGCCCGCCCAGATACGCTATTCGGGATTTGATGTTGGCGAGCCCGTTACCGCTGGCTGGTTCTTCTGTAAAATTGCTACCACGCCCATCGTCGTCGACGCTGATCAGTGCCGTTTCGTCGTTGGTCATGATCTGTACCATAATCGTCTGAGCCTGCGCATGTTTCAGTGCATTATTGAGCAACTCCTGTATTACCCGGTAGAGCATCGCTGAGGCCTCTTCACCCAGCGGAGGTAGTTCGCCGTAATGCTCCAGTACTAGCGTGGTTTCATTTACCAGATTCAGTTTTTGTACTAGGTCCTCCAACGCCGGAATTAGCCCAAACGTCGATAGCGCATAGGGACGTAAATCATTTGAAATTAACCGCGTTTCGGTGCAGGCTTCGTCCAGAAACTGGTTCAGCGGCTCTTTTACGGACAACGGCAACTGCTCCTGATGCGCTTCCACAAACAGCTTGATACGTGAAAGCTGAATACCCAGGCCATCGTGCAGGTCGCGGGCAATCCGGCTCCGTTCGCTTTCCTGACCTTCGATCATCGCACGTAATGACTTCAGTTCGAGTTGCCGGATCTGCTGCTGGGCAATGACAGCCTGCTGCCGCGCAATCAGCTTTTGCTGCCGCCGTAAGAATACCAGAGCCGCTACGCCGATGATGCTGATAACCAGAATGCCAACCAGTACAGAATTCAAAAAACGTTCGCTCTGGTTTTGCTCTTCGGCCAGTTGTTTCTCAACGGCCAGGGTCTTGATTTGGCTATCCAGCTCCTGTAGTCGTATACTTTTTGTATGCGCCGACTCGTAAAACTGATTGGCAAAGTCCAGCGTCTGTAGCGATGATTCATAGGCTCGTTTGTAATCGCCCATGTGCGAATAGGCATCGGCAGAATGCTTAGACAACTCTCGTAGCATGGCTACATTTTTTTCAACTTCAGCCAGCTTATAACTTCGCTGATATGCTTCGATGGCCTCTTTTGACCGATTGCTGAATTGCTCGACAATACCCAGGTAGAAGTAATTCAAACTGATCAGCCAATTGACGTTCAGGCGTTTCGCCATCACCAGACTACGGCTGGCGAAATACTGGGCAGAATCCGGTCGCTTTATGCGTAAGTAGGTATTAGCCAGAAGGTTCAGTGCGTAAGTTTGTGAGAACTCCTGATTATGCTGGGCACTCATTCGTTCGGTTTCGCGCAAATCCGTCAGCAAATGAGCCGGGATAGGGTTCTTTTGCTGAGCGATATTGGCCAGCCCCAGTCGACACTCAATGACTTTGGGAATGTTGTTCGTTCGCTCAAAAAACTGACGTGCCTTTTTTAGGTACTTCTCGGCCGAAGGCTGCATGAAGTAATCATATAAATAATAATCACCGATGGCAATCTGTGCGTTGTAATACCCCACCGAATCGCCCTCTAGACTGTAATATTTCAGGCTATTGAAATACGAGTCCAGTGTGTATTTGTTGTAGCCATACAACTGGTGATAAAGCCCGCTTAGTTGCTCATAGGCTTTAGCCGCCGGAACATATTTTCTGGTCGTGACTAGTTGTTTGATTTCTTTCTTAAGGCTGTCAATGCCCGGCGTCTGCGCTACGGCACTTACCGACTGGCACAAAACAGATAATACCAGGAGCATCGTAGCACTCAGGCCTGTTTTTTTCAGTAGAAAGAAGATAGTGGTCAGGGTCATTGACGATCAGTGACTCAGCTTTTAATCGATGTATTGCATTTCCATAGCCGTCTTAATCAACAGGGCCGTATTCGGAACACTGAATTTCATGAGCAGACTGCTCCGGTGAAATTCGACGGCTTTGGCACTGACGAACAGTTGAGCCGCCATTTGCTGAGTGGTGAGTCCTTGAGCAATAAGGGTCAGGACTTCCGACTCGCGGGGGGTTAGGTTTGGCTTTATCCCGGCCGACGATTTTCGGGCGCGCGGGCCTTCATGCAACAGAATCGACGTGATGGTCTCATTGAAGTAGTGTTTTCCCGTATATACCGCACGAATTGCCTGTAAAAGCTCTGTCTTGGTTGTATTCTTCAACAAATACCCTTTTGCCCCTTTTTTCACCACCCGCTTGATCAGGCTGGCATCATCATGCATGGTTAGCGCCACTACACTCGTTTGGGAATACGTACGCGTGATGTACTCACACAACCCAAGCCCGTCCTCAATGTGCGGAAATGAAATGTCCAGTAATACGACGTCAATATTGGTGTCAGCTAACTGTTCGACAACCGACGACACACTGTAACACCGCTTTGCCACTTCGATCTCCGGTGAGCCGGAAATCAGTGACTCAATCCCTTCGACAAACACATTGTGATCATCCGCTATCAATACCCGTATCATGCAATCACACTGTTGACGCTTGCTTCTGCCAACGAGAAACTGGTTAATGTTCTATCTTAATTTGACCATTCAATCATTCAGTTGAACAATGCAGTTAAATAGAACTTTGTTTAGCAAAATTAGGATTAAGTGCACAGCTTAGGGAATAGTGAAAACCCAACTTCATTTAAATTTAGGGAAAACCCTAGAGAGGAAATATCGCCTATGAATCTATACTGACGTTTTGGAAAGCCTATTTCTGGCTGTATACTCCTGTATGATATAACGTTTTGGTGTTGTTATTTCTTCAATCTGAACCCAATAATATTACAACCTCAGGGCGGCTCACTAGTAGATAGGAGAGTATATTACTAGCAGGATTGGTACACGTAGCAGATTCAGTACAGATGGTAAAACGTCCGTTTTTTTGAACTCATCGGGCCAGTGCCATAACAAGCTCTTCATTGCATACGGTCTTAAATCAATACTCCCAGCTTTGCCCTACATCTGAATATGGGGAAAAGTTGGGAGTATTGGCAATAGAAGTTGGGATGTGACTATGAGGTATGCATTACACGTAATTTAGCCGTACGCAGTCACTTTACTACCTACTCACGTTCTGTGTCCTCACAGAACGCGGAAGAGGCTCTCGTTTAAAATACGGCAAAACTTACATTACACTGTAATACGTACAGTGTAATGTAAGCTTTCTGTCATTCCGACGAAGGAGGAATCTTCGGGTGAGGAAGAAATACGATACTTATCCGAAGATTCCTCCTTCGTCGGAATGACAGAAAACTGTAGTGTTATCCGCCCGTTAAAAATTTACGACGCTTTCATAAGCCTTCTTTGGCTGACCATTCTGATCGAATAGTAGCGGGTAATCCTTACGGCCGGGAACGGGGAAATTGTCAAGCCAGGAATTTTTGTCACTGAGATTCCAGAACGTCACGCCGGTGATTTTGTCGCGATGCTTCCGGAATATATCGAACACCATCTTATACTGAGCCGCCTGTTTGTCATTCATCTCCGATGTAAACTCACTTTTGTCGGTATCTCGACGGACCCGGCGCTCGTGCTCTTTGGGATACACCGAGATGTCTACTTCCGTGAATTGGACCTTTAGGCCTAGACTGGCAAATTTAGTGATGGACTCTTCCAGTTCCTGGGCAGATGGCTCGTAAATAGACCAATGAGCCTGTAAACCAACGCCGTTAATCGGGACTTTCTTAGCCTTTAGTTTCTTCAACAACTGATAGATCCGTTCCCGTTTCGACGCATTTTCGGTATTGTAATCGTTGTAAAACAGTTGCGCAGAGGGGTCCGCTTCATGGGCGTACTGAAATGCTTTCTCGATATAGTCTTCGCCGATGATTTCGTAAAATTTCGACTGGCGGTAAATACTCTTACCCGTATCGGGAACGGCTTCGTTTACCACATCCCATGCATAAATCCGGCCTTTGTAACGCCCCATCACATCGGTAATATGCCGCTTTAAGCGAGCCAACAGTACCTCCCGGCTCACGGTTTTTCCCGTTGAATCAGTGAAAAACCAGCGGGGTGTCTGATTGTGCCAGCAAAGCGTATGGCCCCGCAATTTGATGTTATTCTGTTGAGCAAAATCGGCAATGGCGTCGGCGTCTTTCCAGTTATACCGGTTCTCTTCGGGATGGATTGGCCCCATTTTCATGGCATTTTCGGGGGTCATGCTATTAAAATGGGTTTTTATCATTTCGGCGTCCGGGCCGGGTTGTACCATTCGTGGGTTTACAGCTACGCCAATCGGGAAATAGGCCTTGTAATAATCTTTCAGCCCTTTTTCGGGCGCTACAAAACCGATTGACAAGGAAATCAGAATATAGGCACTTAGTTTACGCATGACTAAAAAGGTTTAGAAGGACTCACGTATTGGTGTCGATTGCTGTGATCGTACCATCTGGAGTATGCATTAGCGCTGATAGCCTACTGTTTTAAGGCTATTACTTTGTAAAAAGCTGGCTTCGGCTGACTATTTCGGTCGAATAATAGTGGGTAGCTGGTACGGCCGCGTATGGGCCAGTTATTAAGCCAGCTATTCCCATCATTGACACCCCAGAATGTCACACGGGTAACTTTGTCTTTATGCTTGAGGAACAGTTTGAACAGGGCTTCGTAGTCAGCTGCCAGTTGCTGTTGTACGCTGTCGGGCAAGGCATCAGGATAGGGGTTCGACTGGACGTTGGCGGTCATGCGCTGGCCTACATCGGCGCCCTGAAAATTACGCGGTAGTACTTCAATATCCAGTTCGGTGAACATCACTTTCAGGCCTAGAGCCGCATACTGAAGGATGCTTTCTTCAATGTCTTTCAAGGGTACTTTCCCAACGTGCCAGTGCCCCTGAATGCCCACCCCGTCGATACGCACCTTAGCCGCCTGTATCTTTTTGATAAGTGCCATACAGCCTGCCCGCTTGGCGGGTTGTTCGTTGTTGTAATCATTATAATACAGCTCGGTTCTGGGGGCTGCCTGCTGGGCCAGTCGGAAGGCTTCCGTGACGAAATCATCACCGAGGTATTGCAGGAAAACCGATTTTCGCATGGTGCCATCTTCATTGAGTGCTTCGTTCACGACATCCCACGAAAGAACTTTTCCGTTGTAGCGCCCAGCAACCGTTTTGATATGATTGGTAAAAAACGTTCGGATGGAGTCGGCGCTGTGAATGCCCCGGATGAACGACGGCAACTGGCTGTGCCAGATCAGGGTATGCCCGTTAATCCTGATGTTATGTTTTTTCCCAAACTCAACCAGTTTATCGGCCATCTCAAAATTGTACGTATCCCAACCCGGATGGATCAACGCCGATTTCATAATATTTTCGGGCGTGGCCATGTTGAACTGACGCACAATAAACTCCGTCATTTTTGGATCGCGTTCGTCAATCTGCGCGTTATTAAGCGCCGTCCCGATCCCAAAATCGTTTTTGAATGCGTCCTTCAACGATGGGATGGTTTGCGCCAAGGCGATGCCGTTCTCTATGGTCATACTGGCCAGTAGAAAAACAGCCGCAATTAGGGCCTTGATGGATTTATTTGATAGCATACGTAGTAGGAGTTGTTTTTTGATGTATCGTCTTTGTCATCCCGACGCAGGAGGGATCTTCGGTAGCTACTGACACTGTTTATTCCAAAGATCCCTCCTTCGTCGGGATGACAAAAAACGGATGACAAAAACAGACGGCATCTTTGCCTTTTACTTAAACAGCAACTGGCTGTACATGTACAGATCGTGTCGCCAGACGGGCCAGGTATGACCACCCGCGTATTCGCTGTACTGGTACTTTACACCTATCTCGTCAAATTTCTTCATCATGACCTGGCAATTCTGATAGGCAATGTCTTCCTTACCACCCATCGAAATCCAGAACTGTTTCAGGTTGTTATTGATGGTGCTGGCATTCTCTTTCATGAAAGCATACTGCGGATCGGAAAGCTTGGGATTGTTGGCAAACCAGCCCGAACTGAACACACCCAGGCTTGAAAACAGAGTGGTGTTTTTGATACCGGCATACAGCGTCTGCAAACCGCCCATCGACAGACCCGCCAACGCCCGACTTTTCGCATCGGTTTCGACCCGGAAATTGCTTTCCACAAACGGAATGGCACCCTGTTTCAGCTCGTTCTCAAACATCCGCAGTACGTTTTCATTGAAACCTGCCAGGCCACCCTGCATGTTCATGTTGCCATCAAGCATGACGATCAGCATGGGTTTGGCCTTGTTTTCAGCGATCAGGTTATCCAGAATGAGATTGGTTCGTCCCTGCGTGGCCCAGCCTCGTTGATCTTCGCCCCCGCCGTGCAACAGGTAGAGTACTGGATACTTCTCGGTTGACTTATCGTAGCCCGGTGGCGTGTAGACGTACATTTCGCGCCAGGAATTTGAGGCTTTCGAGAGGTAGCGTTTGATGCGGATGTCGCCGTGGGGAACGTCTTTCAGGGCATAATATCCTTCGTCTTTGTCCGGTATTTCGATGCCGCTGGCCATGCGACCCATGCCGTAGAACGTTTCGCTGGCCGGGTCGACAACGGCAACACCGTCTATCAGGACTGAGTAGTAATGAAAGCCGCGACTAACGGAATCGGTGGTTACGTTCCAGAACCCGGCCGTATCTTTAACCATATCGTATTTTTTGCCTAAATCAATCTGGACTTTCTGCGCATCGGGTGCTTTTACCCGAAACATGACCCGGTTGTCGGGCAGAATCTGCGGGTATTTGGCATTGCGTATGTTCGTAGCTGCAGGTGAACCCAGTAAGGTGTATTTGGTCAACGTGGTATTATCGACTGGCTTAAACAGAAACTGGGAGAACATGTACAGCCCGTTTTTCCAGACTTTGAAATCGTGCACGCCCGGCTCGATATAATAGATATGCAGCACATCGTTCTGGTACAGATAATCGTGGGTTCGCTTGCTGAACGTAATCAGGCCATCGGCATCACCGCAAGAAATCCAGAGCAGTTTCAGCTTCTTTTTGGTCTCTGCCGGATTGGGCATCAGTTCCTGTGGGGGCTTCGTGTTGGGCGCCGATGAGAAACCACCTACCCAGGCAAACTTGTCCAGATTGCCCAGCCCAAAATTCAGCGACTGCCCGCCACCCATCGACAGCCCGGCAATGGCGCGGTGCTCGCGGTCGGTCAGGGTTGGGTATTTCTTTTCAATGAACGGAATCAGGTCGTTGAGCAGGTCTTTTTCAAAGGTGGCAAAGGCTTCTACTTTCTCCCGGTCGAAAACATTGCCTACAGCGCGGTCGTCTTTCATGGCCCGACCGTTCGGCATGACCACAATCATTGGCTGTATTTTCTTCTGGGCATACAGGTTGTCGAGAATCACCTGCGGCTTCCCGCCGTTCAGCCATTCCTTCTCGTCGCCCCCAATGCCGTGTAAGAGGTACAGGACCGGATATTTGGTCTTTTTATTGAAACCCGGTGGGGTGTACACCAATGCTTTACGGGTAGTTCCTACCGTTTTCGATTCGTACCGGATGGTATCGAGCTTGCCGGTAGCAATGCCCGTTTGTGCCTGATCAAAGCCTTTCGGCATTTCTTTGTCGATGGGCTGTGCATAGGCTGCCGATCCCATCAGCAGGGCAATGGCCAGATACGACCTTTTTATGGATAAACTTTTCATCATGGTTTTAAAGGTTTTTTTCGACAGGATTTACAGGATTTTTTGTCATCCCGACGATAGGAGGGATCTTCGGGTTAGTCGAAAGAACTGTCCGTCAGCGAAGATCCCTCCTGCAACTACACGTCCCGGTCGGGATGACAGAAATGCCATCGAAAAAGAAATCGTTTTAGTTGAACAGCAACGGTGCCAGCTCGTGCAGGCTTCGACGCCAGGTCTGGAATTCGTGGGCGGTTTTGTCGGAAATGTATGAAACGGCGTTGTAGCCAGCCGCTTTCAGGTCGGTAATCGATTTCTGTACACCGTCGGGCCGTTCTTTGCTGCCGCAGCTAATGAAAACGAGCTTCGGTTTTGCCTTGTCCTTGAAGTCATCGGGCGCGTAGACGCCACCGCTAAGCAGACCGTAATACCCAAACTTATCTGGCTTATTGAGGGTGATCATTTTGGTTTCCATACCACCCATCGACAGACCCGCCATCGCCCGATTATCGCGGTTGGTCAGCGTGCGAAAGTTCGCGTCAACGTACGGGATCAATTCGTCGAGCAGCACCGTTTGGAACGGGTCGATTTTAAATTCTCTGATTTTGCCAAACTTCACCTCGTTGGTCATGCCGTAGGTCATTACGATGATAAACGGCTTGATCTTTCCTTCGGCAATCAGGTTGTCCATGATCAGGTTGGCGTGTCCCTGGTTGCTCCAGGCCGTCTCGTCTTCGCCCCAGCCGTGTTGCAGATACAGCACTGGATACTTTTTCGATTTTTCTTTCTCGTAGCCCGGTGGTGTATACACAAAAGCCCGACGGGATGTATTGGTGCTTTTTGAGGGGAACAGCACTTGCTGCACCATTCCGTGCGGAACATCCTTCAACGCATAAAAATCCTGGTCGTGCGCCGGAATCTCAATGCCGCTTTCCCAGCGAACAGAACCGTAGAAATTCAACGTGCCGGGGTCATTGAACTTGCCACCGTCGATGGTTACGTTGTAGTAATGAAAGCCTTCATCCATCGGCCCGGCTGTGGTACCGGTCCAGAAACCGTCAGTCCCTTTGGTAAGGATGGTTCCACCTCGTCCGCCCAGCCCCAGGCTTACCCGGACACTATCGGCTTTGGGCGCATTGATGCGGAATCGGGCATAGCCCTGCGAGTTTACCTGCGGGTATTCCTGCCCCGGCTGATTCAGCGAGGACGGTTTGAAATCTTCAACGATGGTTGGCTGGCTTGTCTGCGCAAGGCAGGTAGCGCCTGTCAATGCTGCTGCGAAGAGTACAGCTAATGGTTTAGCAATCATGGAATTATTGGTTTAAGGGGAATGAGATTGAAACTGGTTAGAATTATTACGATTCTTTGTCATGCTGAGGAACGAATCGGACCGCCGAAGCGGCATCTTCGGTAGCCGGAGATTTTTCAAACTCACCCGAAGACCCCTCCTGCCGCACCGGCGGACCGGTCGGGATGACAAAATCGCGCTGACAAAGAGGATGATAAAAAAATCATCACTTGAATAGCTCTTGTAACGTGGTTGCCAGATACTGCTTGCAGTTCATCCAGGTATGGCCGCCGGGAACGATGTAGCTTTTTGTCTTGATTTTCTTCTCTTCGAACATGGCGATGTTCTTTTTCACCGGTTCGTATAGAAAATCTTCGGTACCCACACTGATCGTAAATAATTTCAGTTGGCTATTGATCTTGTTGGCATCCGGCGACCAGTTGGTGAAGTTCTTCTGAAACTCCTCGGTAGCCGTATACGGCGCATACGAGCAGATGTAGGCAAACGTAGAGGGGTTGGTCAGTCCAATGTTCAGTGTTTGCCCACCACCGACGGAGAAACCAGCCACCGCCCGCCCTTTGCTCTCTTTGATCACCGGATAGTTGGCTTCGACAAATGGAACGATGTCAGCTACCATATCTTTCGTAAAATCGGGCATCGGAGCCGGTCGAACATTACCATAAGGCATCACAATCAGCATGGGTTTGGCTTTGCCCTGGGCGATCAGGTTATCGGCAATCAGATTAGCGCGGCCTACTTTGGTCCAGGTTTCTTCGGTGTCGGAGCCGCCATGAATCAGGTATAGCACTGGGTATTTTATCTTGCCGTTCGGGTTAAATCCGGGTGGTGTGTACACCAGCAATTGACGGGTCGTTCCCAGTGTACCCGACTTGTAGTAGCGGTAGTTGATTTTGCCGTGGGGTCCATTCTGGAGCGAATGGACCAGCGGCTGATCGCCCGGCACATCGACGATGCTCCGCTTGAAACGTTCGTTGGCAAAAATGTAGGTGTTGCTCGGGTCGGCCAGTTGAACGCTATCGACCGTAAAGCTATACGGATAAATGTCGGGTTTGACGGGCGGCACCGTTACACTCCAGATACCCGACGTGTCTTTGGTCAGGGCGACCGGAGCTTTCAGAAATTCGCCGGACAACATGACTTTTTTGGCATTACGGGAAAAATACCGGAACGTAATGCTGTGGTCGGGGTGTACATCAGGCGAACTGATGGCAGGTGGACGTTGCTGAGCCAACGCCGTAATCCCCGAAATAAGAACGACTTTCAGTATAGATAGAATGCGTTTCATGGGCGTAAGGGGTTATTGTTGGAACAGCAGCGGAGTAGTGGCAGCTACGTACGTTTTCACATTCATCCAGGTATGGCCACCGTCGGTAATCAGGCTTTTGAAATTCACCTGTTTCGCTTTCAGGTAATCCATAAACTCCACCGTACCCTTGTACAGAAAATCGTCGCTTCCTACGCTCACCCACAGCAGTTTCAGTTGTTTGTTGGTCTGTTCGGGCTTGGCCACGATCTGGCTGAAATTGCCGTCCATCTCCTGGGGCGACAGGTACGAACTGTACGCACATACCCACGCAAATTTGTCCATGTTGTTGAAGGCGGTTCGGAGTGTTTGTCCGCCCCCACGCGAAAACCCGCCAATAGCCCGGCTCTCCCGGTTGGGGATGGCCCGGTACGCTTTCTCCGTGTAGGGAATCACGTTGGTCACCAGATCGGTGGCGAAGTCATTAGCCCGCTTTACGGCATCGGCCCCATCCCGAACGGTCGGATCGGCAGGTTTTGAGCCGCCCTTTTGCTCGGCTACCCGCGCAGCAATATTGCCATAGGGCATCACGATGATCATCGGTTTGGCTTTACCTTCCGCAATCAGATTGTCCAGAATTAGGTTAGTTTTGCCGACTTTGAAAAAGGTTTCTTCGGTATCCGTCGTGCCACTGATGAGGTAATACACGGGATATTTTTTGGTTGGATTCTGGTCATAACCCGGTGGCGTATACACAACCAGCGAGCCAGTCGTGCCTTCCATTGACGGGTAGTATTCGTAATTGACCGAGCCATGGGGCACGTCACGCATGGCGTGGATCAGGGGTGTATCGCCCGGCACATCGACCAGGCTGGCTTTAAATCGCTCGTTGGGGAAAAAAGCGACATTGGCCGGGTCCATGACCGTGACGCCATCGACCCGAAAACTGTAGGGGTAAATATCAGGCTTCACCGGGCCTACTGTCACGCTCCAGATTCCCTGCGCATCTTTGGTCATAGGAACGGGTGCTTTTTCAAACTGTGCGCTGAGTTGCACATCTTTGGCCTGCGGAGCCAGATACCGGAACGTAACGGACTTGTCGGCGTTCACCTGGGGCGATACCACCAGCGGGCCACGGGGCGGCTGGCCGAGTGCCCCCAGATACAGGCCAAACAGGGTCCAGAAAAGCCCTATTCGACGGATTAGTTGTTTAGTCATCGTTCATCAAGGTTTAGAAGTAAATCATTTATCATTTTTCTGCCATCCCTCCTGCGTCGGGCCAGGTGGCCGGAGCCATGACAAAAACAGTTAATGAAACAAAAGATTAAGCACATTATGTAATTTGCTTGTGCGCAGTCAACAGACTATTCTTTATTGATCCAGTTATTCTGTTTCATCCAGGCAAACAGCGGTTCCATCCAGCCGGGATGCCGGAAAATAAACCCGTGATCGCCTTTCGGATAGATGTGCATTTCGACCGGTACGTTCTGGTGCCGGAGTTTTTCGAAATAGACAATGCTGTTATCTACATCGACCAGTTTGTCGTCGGCCGCGTGGGTTAGGTAGGTGGGTGGTGTATTGGCCCGAATCTGCAACTCATTGGAGAAAAGTTCGACGTCCTGTCGCGACGGATTTTTCCCCAGCAGATTATCGTGCGAGCCCCCGTGTGTCAGGCTATCCTGCATGCTAATGACCGGATAAACCAGAATCTGGAAATCGGGACGCAGGCTAGTGTTTTGGCTGTTTTCGACATACGATTTTTCAAAATGCGTAGCCACCGTTGAGGCCAGATGCCCACCCGCCGAAAAACCTATGACGCCAATTCTGGCCTTATCGACACCCCATTTTTCAGCATTCTCGCGAACCAGTTTTATGGCTTGCTGGGCATCCTGCAACGGACCAATTTTCTTATCGGGCATGATAACATCGCTGGGTAGACGGTATTTCAGGATGAAAGCTGCCACCCCTTTTTCAGCGAAAGCTTTGGCAATGTTTATGCCTTCGCCCTGATACACTACGACCCCATAGCCCCCGCCCGGAATGATGACGACAGCCGTACCAGACGCTTTATCGGCTGCGGGTTTGTAGTACTCAAGCGTGGGTTTGGTAATGCCCTTCAAGACACCCGTTGCTGCCCCTGATTCCTGTACATCTGATACTTTTGAATTAGGAATCTCGGCTGGGTACAACGGGATAATTTCCTGAGCAGTTGCCGCCAAAGGAGAACCCAACAGCCAGCCAACTAACGCGGCCAGCGGGGTTACTTTTCTTACTTTATCTCCCAAATTAAAGCGTTTCATATCAATAGGGTTTATGCAATTCAGAGTCTTTGTCATCCCGAGGAACGAGGGATCTTCGAGAGAGGCTAAATAAGGCATCCGAAGATCCCTCGTTCTTCGGGATGACAAAGACAAGCGTATATTAGTCGCGTAGCTAACATTCTTCTAATTCGTGACAATCGGTTTGTGACCCAGCAATGTCAGCATTTCCGCAGCGTATCGTTTGCCTAACTCCCGGTATCCGGCGGCATTGAAATGCAGGTTGTCGGCCGCGTCGGTACAGCCCGCCGAGGAGATCACGTGTGCGTTTTTGATGGTTTGCGGAAGCGTGGCAATGATCCTGTTCATGCTTGCACAGATGCCACCTTGATCGGCATTGACCGTTTCGCCAGCCAGCAACGGCACTTTTCTGGGCTTCAGATCCAGGTCGTTCATCAGATTGTCGTACACGACTTTCACTTTTTTCGTCCACAACGTATCGTTGGTGTTCGATTCGCCCTGATGTAGCAGAACCCCTTTGATGACGCCATCTTTCTGGGCCAGCTTCGCCATTTCAACGAGTCGGGCGTATGGATTTCCGCCGTATTCCTTGATAAAGTTTTTCATCCAGCCCGGCACATTGGTCGTGTACGACTCGTAATGGTCTTTATCGAACAGCTCGATTTTACAGCCGCCCACCGCCACATTGATGACGCCCACCCGGACCTTTTCGGGCAAATTCGCAACCAGCTCACGGCCAAAGTAATCGGCGGGCGTAAGGCCAGTTCGGCAGCGGCACAAGGGTGGAACGGCGGTATACCACTGGCCCATTTTCCGGTTCAGGGCAGGACAGTCGACGGCTTCCAGTACCTGAAATCGGCTGTTCACATCGACCGTATCCTGCGGCTCTATTTTGGCATTGCCTTCCATGTTCGACTGGCCGAAGCAAAGGAAGATGTAAAAGTTTTTGTCCTGTGCGTATCCCTTAAAACCGGTAACAGCGAAGAGTACGATTAAACAGATTTTGTTCATTGTCATTTTGTAAAGGCTAGTTTTTGTCATGCTGAGGAACGAAGCATCTTCGCTAATAACAAATCAGTCTTAATCCGAAGATGCCGCTTCGGCGGTCCGATTCCTTCCTCAGCATGACAAAAACGGCGCACTCCCATCATTGTCTTCATTCTTTCTCAACGATTTGGTCCGTAATTCGGAAATAATCGAAATCGGCGAAACCGCCCATTTGCTGGGTAGCGTAGGCGAACAACCCGAACCGATAGCCCATAAAATGCGGGATGGTGTAAGGCATTTTCAGCGGTTCGCCAATCGGCGTCCAGGACTTACCATCGAGGCTGTAAAAGAAGTGAGCCGTGTCTTTGCGATTCCGGAAGTTGCATTCAGCTTTCAGATAGATCGTTTTCTGGCCTAACGGCACTCGCTGCACCTCGACGGGCTTTCCGGTAGCCGCACTAACCATCACTATGGCGTTTTGTCCATTTTCCCGCTTTACGCCGACCAGACCGTAATTTTTCTGCAACAGACTCAATCCTGCCAAATCGCCGTCTTTCAGGTTCGACACTTCGAGCAAGGTAGAGCCTGAACATTCCGGGCCGATGGTGCGCTGCGTGAGTGTGTTGCGTGCCAGTACAAATGAGGTATCAATCCGCCCGGTTTTCAGACGAAGGAAGCCGTTCCGTTCCGTCACCGACCATAGGCGGTTGTCGGGGTTGTGGTTCCACTGCCAGACCAGCGGTAGGGCCGCTTCTCCCTTTTTACGCGTAAATTCGTCGGAATGCACAATGCCGGGGATCAGGCCCTTACTGACCGGAAGGTCAAGCGTTTCGGGGACTTTACCGTTTTCACCCAGCACTGGCCAGCCGTCTTCCCACTTGACCGGAACCAGATACGGAATACGCCCTACACCGCCGAAATCGCGGAAGAGATAGGCGTACCATTTTCCATCGGGCGTATCGATTAAACCGCCCTGAGCCACGCCCATATCCTGCAAGGCCACTCGCCCTTCCCACGGCCCCCTAAGGCCATCGGCGCGGTGAATGACCACCGTTCGCATTCCGCCTTTGGGCCAGGTGATGTTGAACAGATAATACTTACCGTTGACTTTAAAAAGCTGCGATCCTTCGGCAGGCAAGCCACCGCCTGTACCTGATGGAGCGCTGGCGTTTTCGATCAAAACCTGCTCGGTGGTGCCAGGTTTCACGCCCGACGCATCGGCATTGAGTTCCAGTATTTTGAGTTTGCCCGCTCCATAGATCAGATACGTTCGACCGTCGTCATCAAAAAACAGGCTGTGGTCGTGGTAAGATGGCTTAAAGGAGACTTCTTTCCAGGGGCCTTTTTCGATGTCCTTAGTCGTGTAGATATAGGTCTTGCCCGTGGTTTGCGCGAAGGTGGTCACGTAATACATGCCTTTGTGATACCGCAAACTGCTGGCCCACGAACCCCGCCCGTAGGTACTCTTGCCATTGGTCAGGTTTAGCGCATCAACACTGGCCAGCGTGTCGTAGGCATACCCGACCATCTGCCAGTTAACCAGGTCCTTCGATTTCATGATCGGCAAGCCCGGACTCAGGTGCATGGTCGTGCTACTCATGTAGTACGTGTTGCCCACCCGAATCATGGCCATATCCGGCACATCGGCAAAAATGATCGGGTTACGTGCCGTTTGCGCTCTTACTGAGAACTGCATCAGTAGAAGCCAAACGGCCAGTAAACCAGAACGAAAAAGGAGGGTTTTCATATAAGCACTTTATTGTGAGATACTTCTGTTGTTCCTTTTTTGTCATCCCGACGCAGGAGGGATCTTCGGTAGCTATTCACTATGTCTATTCCGAAGATCCCTCCTGCGTCGGGATGACAAAAAAGGGATGGCAGAAAATGGCTTATTCTATTGGACCAATCAGTTCAATAAAATTGCCGTCGGGGTCCTGCACGAAGACAAAGTGCGCTTTCGCATTCAACGGCGTCGGGGTACTCCCCAGAAACGGTACCTTCATTTGCGTCAGTCGTTCAATGATGGGTTTCAGCGCTTTTACCTGAATGGTGATGTACTGCATACCTGTGTCGTCCTGAATATGCTTTGGTTTGGGATGCGAGGGTTTACTGCCAAAACTCATCAGTTTCCAGTCGGTGGCTTCGGAACTGTTTTCGAGTTTCAGAATGGTCACGTTCGTGGCTACACCGTTGGTCAGGCCGGAACGTTTCCCAAAATCTTCATTGATGGTGAAGCTACCCGTTTTGACCATGCCGATGCCATTAACGTAGAAGTCCAGCGAGCGGTCGATGTCGGCGACAACGACGCCTACGCCAATGACTTTGCTAGTGAAGTTGGATTGGGCCGATCCATCAATTGATAAACCAAGGCCAATGAGAAAAATACTAATTTTGAGTAGTGTAAATTTGACACAATTTCGGTCGATCTTCATTTCCAGTGCTTTAGCTAACATGATTTTCATTTTTTACAAGTTTGACTTGAGGTAGTTAATTGGCTAATCTTTTAGAAGGTAACTTACCTCTTTAACATTGGGTCATCACCCTGATATTTCAGATACTGGAATGAAGCTGTATTGGTCGTTTGCTCCCCCGATGATGTAGCATACAGACCATACAAACAGCCGATAAACCCACCCGCTACTTTGGTACTCAGGAGTTTGCCATCTACCTTATCTTTCAGAAGCTGCCAGTTTTTAGCGTCGGTGGCATAGTAAAAACTGTAGCTATCGCCCTGCGATGCAATCCGTAGGCCCACTTTGCCCGTCTTGTCGTCCAGCGGTACTTCGGTCAGCAGTTCCATCTCCTTTGATCGGGGCTTACTTTGATAGAGTTGCAGCACGTCTTTATCCTGCGCTTTCGATTTACACAGGAAATAAAAATGCCCTTCGTCCTGTAAGATCATGAAACCGGCTTTCTCTTTATCCGATTTGGGCGCAAAGGTAAGCTCGGTTTCGGCTGTGCTATACAGATGCTGCTGGCGCTTGCCGACGAAGGACGGATTGCCCAGGTCCATTACCGTTTCGGGTTTCAGCTTTAGCGTTAAGCCCTGCTTTGGCGAAACCGAAAATGAGCTTTTGTCGATGGTACGCATGAACAAAAACGAGGGGTCCAGTCCTTTATCAAAGTTGATGGTGTAGGCGAAATTGCCCGATTGCGGCAACGCTCCTTTCTGTTTAACTTCTTTGAAATTAACCGGGTAGCTATATGAAATGGCCTTTTCGCCATGCTCAATCATGGGCCAGTCGTTTGTCCAGGTGAGGGGGGCAATGAAGGTTTCACGACCTGTGTTGTAGAAGTCGCCTTCGTAGGGTCGGACGGCCAGGAAGATCGAATACCATTTGCCGTCGGGGCCTTCCACAAATTGGGCGTGACCGGCCGATGTAATGGCATCTTTCCGGTCGGCGGGCAACTCACGCTGCGTCAGGATCGGATTCCCTTCAAACGGTACGTATGGTCCCCAGACGTCTTTGCTCCGTAATACGACTTCGGAGTGATTAACCGACGTGCCGCCTTCGGCTGCGTAGAGGTAGTACCAACCGTTGTGCTTCAGAATGTGCGGCCCTTCAATCCAGACAGGCTTTTTCGACAGATCCACCCCACCATTGACCAACTGCTTTTCTTCGCCAACCACTTTCAGATTCTGGTAATCGAACTCATACATCCGAATGGTTCGGTGGCCGGAGTAGAGTGGCTTACGGTCGGGAGCGTCGCTGTTATAGAGGATGTACGCTTTGTCGGTGCCTTCGTCGAAGTAGATGGATGGATCGATACCCCGAACCTGCGGCAGTTTAACAGGGTTGCTCCATGGCCCAGCCGGATTTTTGGCCGTAACAACAAAGTTGCCGTCGTGGTCGATGTCGGTGCAGGTGACGTAGAATGTACCCTTGTAATAGCTGATGCCCGGTGCAAATAGCCCGCGTGTCAGGCGCTCACCCATGAAATCCATTTGTTCGGGGCGGTCGATCACGTTGCCAATCTGCTTCCAGTTTTTCAGGTCTTTGCTATGCATGACCGGAATGCCAGGGAAGTACGAAAACGTCGAGTTAATCAAGTAATAGTCAGGGCCGACCTTCACAATGCTGGGGTCGGGATAAAATCCGGTCAGAATTGGGTTGACCAGGGTGGTTTGGGCGGAAGTCGTTTGGCTCTGGCCGGTAAGAACTGTGATTAAGGCTACAGCAAAAATTAATTTTCTCATTTTGTATTTGAGTGTTTTTGTCATCCCGACGCAGGAGGGATCTTCGGTAGCTACTGACAATATCCGTCCCGAAGATCCCTCCTGCGTCGGGATGACAAAAACGGGATGACAAAAACCTACTGCCCCACCAGCGTGTAAACCTTACCCGGTTGGGTAGCCAGATCGTAAAGCTGCGTTTCTTTCAATGATGTGGAAGTTAGGTTTGCCTGGGGCGATTTGATGGCTGCGGGTATCTCTTCGAGAGTGTAGAATGGGTTGGCATTCGGGCCGGCTGCTTTCGTCAATGTTCCGCCAGTAACGTTCATGGTGTTTGGCACCCGTAAGCGGAGGTTACCACCCAGGTTCGACTTAACAGCTAGCTTCGTGAGTTTACCGTCTTTCCACTCCATGCTTACCACCTCAAAACCGCCACGTGCCCGTAACCCGCTGATACTACCCGTAGGCCACACATCGGGTAGGGCAGGCAACAGATGAAGGCTCCCATCGCTGCTTTGCATGAGCATTTCGGTAATGCCCGACGTACAGCCGAAATTTCCGTCGATCTGGAATGGTGGGTGAGCATCAAACAGGTTATTATACGTACCACCTCCTTCTTTCGTTACGCCCAACGGCGTCAGTTGATTCTGAATCAGCGTATAAGCGTGGTTACCATCCTGGAGCTTGGCCCACCAGTTCACTTTCCAGCCCATACTCCAGCCTGTCGATACGTCGCCCCGGTGGATCAGTGTCGTTCTGGCGGCACCGAATAAGTCGGGCGTACGGTACGCCGAGATTTGATTGGAAGGAAACAGGCCGTATAAATGCGAAACGTGCCGATGCTTGTCGTTCGGATCGTCGACATCGTCGAGCCATTCCTGCAACTGACCATGTTGCCCGATGTGCATGGGCGGCAGTTTGCTCCGCTTTTGTTTCAGCATGGCCACAAAATCAGCATCTTTTTTTAGCAGCTCGGCCGCACGGATCGCGGTACTGAACACGTCGAATACAATCTGATTGTCCATCGTCGTACCGGCATCCAGCGATGAGCCTTCGTGGGCTTTCGGCGCGTTCTCGGGCGACGTGCCGGGGTTCACGACCAGCCAATGATACTTCGGATGCTCAACCAGAAAGTCAGCGTAAAACTGGGCGGCTCCTCTTAAGACTGGGTACACTGAAGCCAGATAAGCCTTATCGCCATTGTACAGATAATGCTCCCACAGATGCTGGCTGGTCCAGCCACCACCGGCTGTCCACATACCCCAGAATGCACCATCGACAGGCCCGTTGATGCGCCAGATGTCGGTATTGTGATGCGCCATCCAGCCACCAGCGCCATACATGACCTTAGCGGTTTCCTGTCCCGTTTCCGACAACTCCCGGACCATCCGCAAAAACGGTTCATGCAGCTCAGCCAGGGCTGTTTTCTCGGCTGGCCAGTAGTTCATCTGGGCGTTGATATTGATGGTGTATTTGCTATCCCAGGGTGGGCGCATTTTGTTGTTCCAGATCCCCTGTAAGTTAGCCGGTTGCCCCAGTTCGCCGTCGCGGGCAGGTTGTGAAGACGAAATCAGTAGGTATCGACCGTATTGGTAGTATATCGTCACTAACTGAGGATCGTTGACCGAACGGAAATTTTTCAGTCGCTCATCGGTCGGCAGCTTGGCCGCTTCGGTCGTGCCCAAGTCGAGTTTAACACGGTTAAAATAGTGTTGATAAGCAGCCACGTGGGGAGTCAGGATAGCCGCGTAGCTTTTAGGATACGCTTTATCCAGATAGGCTTTTGCGCGGGCGTTTTCGTCCCCTCCAAGATCTTTGTAGTTGTTGAAATTAGTGGCAATGGAGATATAAATTGTAGCTGTACTGGCCCCTTTTACGGTCAGTGTGGAGTCGTTGGCGGAAAGAGTGCCCCCCTGCGTTTTGATTCGGGCAATCCCCTTGAACCGGACCAGTCCTTTTACGCCTTCGTGGTCGGAGGTAGTACCAGCGATGGTTACTTCATTGCCCGATGCTTTAATAACAGGGTTGAGTTGTGGTGTGGAATAGGAAGCGGAAAACGACAGCTTACCCGGCTTACTGGCCGTCAGTTGCATCACAAGAACGCGATCTGGAAAAGAAGCCAGTACTTCACGCGTATAGGTTACCCCATCGACGGTGTACGAGGTTTTTGCAATGGCTCGCTCAATATCCAGTTCCCGGTAATAATTACTGTACTTCTCATGTCCGTCGAATGTCAGATGAAAGCTACCGACCGGCTGAAACATCTGCCCATGCGATTTTTTGGTGATGATCGATTTATTAGCCAGTTTCTCGGCTTCCTTCTGCTTCCCATCAAAAATCAACTGCCGGATTTCGGGCAGGGCGGCCAACGCGTCGGGGTTGTCGTTCCGGTTGGGACTACCCGACCAGACGGTATGTTCATTGAGCTGGATGGTTTCTTTGCCTACGTTGCCATAGATCATTGCGCCCAGTCGGCCATTGCCAATGGGTAAGGCATTCTCCCAGGTCTGGCCAGAGGGTTTGTCGTACCAGAGTTTTAGCGCTGGCTTATTTTGTGAAAAACTAACAACGGTTAAGGAAAGTAAGAAAAATAAACTAAGAGGAATTCTCATCGGTTTAGGTGAATCGTAAAGCTCGATATAATATAGGAAGATTATCTAATTCAATCCTTGTCCGGCATTCACGTTGATAAAATCATTTGAGAATTTTTCCTGTCCAGTATTGGTCAAGGGGTATTTCAACAGTCCCGTTAATACATGCAAAGGACAGGTAACTACATCGGCACCCAGTTTAGCACATTGAACAACATGGGTAGGATGCCGGACAGAAGCCGCCAGGATTTGTGTATTGAAACTAAAGTAGTTGCGATAAATCTGGTTGATCTCAGCAATTAGCTCCAGTCCATCCATCGATATGGTGTCCAATCGGCCTATGAATGGTGATACATAAGTAGCCCCAACTTTAGCCGCTACGATGGCCTGACCAGCGGAGAATACTAATGTACAGTTGGTTTGTATCCCAATCTGGCTGAAATAGTTGATGGCCTTAATGCCCTCTTTAGTCATTGGCACTTTTACGATAATATTGGGGTGAATATCGGCTAAGGCTTCCCCTTCCCGAATCATTCCCATAAAATCGGTGGCCGTCAGTTCCGCTGAAATTGGCCCATTTACGAGTTTACAGATTGTTGCGTAATGGGTAACAAGGTGCTCCGTAGCATGTATGCCTTCTTTAGCCAGTAGCGATGGGTTCGTAGTGACTCCATCCAGTATGCCGAGTTCGACCGCTTCCTGAATCTCGGTCAGGTTAGCCGTATCAATGAAAAATTTCATAATACTTACAAAGGGTATGAGATCATGACAAGTGTTGGGCTGAGTATCCGGTTGGCGATACGCCAAATAGCTCTTTAAACGCAACCGAAAAATTGTTTACGTTCGAGTAACCTACAGCAAAAGAGACTTCTGAAATGCTTAATCCTTTAGTTGTTAGTAAGTTAGCTGCCTGTTTTAATCGAATGTTTCGTATTAGATCCCGGGTTGTTAGATTGGTCAGTTCTTTCAGTTTACGGTGCAAATGCACCCGGCTAATGCCTATTTCACCCGCAATCATTTCGACACTCAACTCAGGATTGGCCAGGTTTTTATTGATCACGAGATGGACCTTCTCCAGCAACTTTTCCTCCGCAGCCTTAATGCTGATCTTAGAAATAAACTCGTCCTGATATTGCTGCTCATTTTCATTATTTTTCAGGAGTTGCCTGTTTTTGATCAAACCCTGAACGGTTTTCAATAATATGTCAATATTGAACGGTTTGGTAATGTAAGCGTCGGCGCCCAGCTCAAGCCCCTGAACATTACTCGACTCCTCCGTTTTGGCCGTTAACAACACAATCGGTATGTGATTGATCAAGGGATTGGCTCTCATTTTACGGCAAAGCGCCATGCCATCCATCACGGGCATCATAACGTCACTGACAACCAGATCCGGTTTTTCTTTCAGGATGCCTTTATAAGCTTCCTCACCATTGGCATAGGCAAACACGCTGTACTCACCAGATAATTCGTCAAAGAGATACTCACATATTTCGCTGTCGTCGTCGGCAATGACCACGCGTTTCGATTTTCGTTTAACCCTCGCTCCTGATGGTTCTTCTGCTTTGGATTCATACAGGCTTTCGGAGCCTGGCGCTAATGGCAACGCGGGTAGGAGTTCAGGGGCAACAACTTCGACGGCAGGTAAGGTTATGGAAAAACAGCAGCCGATGGACGTCTTGTTTTCGACCTTAATGGTTCCGCCATGCAGTTCAACGAGTTGTTTGACTAAATGAAGCCCTATGCCCGTACCGTATTGATTATAATCGCGGTGATCTGCCGATTGGTAGAAGCATTCGAATATCCGTTCCTTCTCGTTCTCATTGATAAACAGGCCGGAGTCTTCGATCATTATGACTAAATCCTGTTGATTCTGGTCTGGTTTCTGCACAGATCGCTTTACGGCCAGGGCTACCCGAATTGTTCCGTCGACAGGGGTAAATTTGAATGCATTCGACAGGATATTGATGAGCACCTTATCAAAATTCTGTGGGTCAATGCGGGCAAAAACCTTATCTGTCGGAAAATCCGTAACAAAGTGAATTTGTTTGGCCTGTGTCTGTTCCTCGAATAACTGACAGATTTCGCTCGTAAACTGAACCATATCCACACGAGCCTCCTGTAAGGTCATTTGCCCTTTTTCAATCTTGCGGATGTCCATTAACTGGTTCACCAGATCCAGTAACCGTTTTGTGTTCCGACCCATAATATCGTACAGGTACCTGCGCTCCCTGTCCTGATCGTGGGTAATCAGTTTTTGTAGAGGACTGACAACCAGTGTCAGTGGTGTACGTATTTCGTGGGCAATGTTGATGAAAAACTGGAGCTTGGCTTCATTGACCTCTTCCTGCCGTTGATGAGCCAGTCGTTCTTCCCTGATCCGACGCCGGTTTCGGATCATCCGATACGCCAGCCCCGACAGGATCAGGATCAGTAAACCATAGGCAAGCTTTGCCCAGACCGATAAATACCAGGCCGGATGAATAAAGATTGTTACCTGATGCTGGGCAGACGTGGCTTTATTGGCTTTGGCCTTGAACCGAAATTCGTATGTGCCGGGGGATAAGTTATCGAAAGTCAGCCGACTGGAGCCTGAGCGCAATTCTACCCAACCATTGTTATTGATGGAATATAAGTAGGATACCCGTTCGGCATCAATAAAATCCATCGTTGAAAACTCCAGCGTGAATGAGTTGTCCTGATGGGATAAGTTGAATTCGCTGGCACTATTGACGGTCGTATCGACGACTTGATAGCCACCTGACATTGTCCCTTTACGTACTGGCTTATCGTGAATGTAGAGATCAACAATCTGGACCGACGGGCGTTTCGTGGCAATTCGTATCTTATCGGGTTTAAAATGGGTAATGCCGTTTACTCCGCCCAAATAAAGCTCTCCATTATCCGTTTCTATAGACGCTCCCTGGCTGAATTCATTTCCTTGTAGTCCGTCGGCTGAGTAAAAATTGACAAACGTATTGGTTTCCAGATCCATCCTCGACAACCCCCGGTTGGTACTTAGCCATAAATGCCCGTCGTTGTCGCCCCGGATGGCGGAGATCAGGCTGCTTGGTAAGCCGTTGTCTATATCAAACGAGGTAATCTCCCTGGTTGAACGGGTGAGTCGTTTCAATCCCTGGGATGTACCTAACCACAAATTGCCCTTATTGTCGTCAAACAGCGAATAGATTACGACACTTCTTAGCAGGTTGTTAGAACCAAAGGTGGAGACAAAATTTTCTGTATCCAGATCCAGACAGGCCAGGCCATCGAAGGTGCCAATAAATAACTTATTGTCTTTGGAAACGAGCAGGCAGTTGATCCAGTTATTCGGGATTTGGTTATAGGTCGGTTGGTATAGTTTGCTGGGTAGTGCATCAAAGCTTTTTACGCTACCAGAGCGAAGGTCCAGGCAGAATAAGCCTGACCCCATTGTGGCCACCCACAGCCTCTGTTGAGAATCTTCTTTGATACTAAAGATTCGCTGGACATTATCTCCGTTTTTATCAACAATCTTACCGATGTTGCGGCTTTTCCCTGTTTTTCGGTCAAATTGTACCAGTCCATTTAGATAGGAGCCGAGCCAGAGATTTTTCCTTGAATCCTCATAAATGGCCATAATATTGGATGGTACTGGTCCACTCTCCGTATCGGCTCGGTAGTGTATGCTGGCGTTAGAGCCCGGTAACAACGCATATAAGCCGTCATTATCGGTGCCTACCCAAATCGTTTTTTCGCTATCCTCAAATAAAGCCATGACCGTGCTTGAGCCGATCGTGTTATTGCTTACGGATTTGTAGCCTATATAACCGAACCGATTGGGGTTACCTGAAAGTAGTAATAATCCCTTCTGGAAAATTCCGATCCATATATTGCCAGCTTTGTCTTCGAGGATAGAATGCACCTTGGATTTCGAAAAATCGAAGCTTGTAACATTCGTAGTCAAATCTAGAATTTTGTTGGTAGCCGGATCGAAATACTTCAGCCCTTTTCCACTGGTGGCCATTACGATTTGGTTGTTCCGATTAACCAGTAACTCATCAATTGGCAAGTCGGTACGCCCATTGTAAGGAATGGCAACGAAGGTCTGACTGGCCGGATCGTATCGGTATAATCCACTGCTCATATTGCCGACAAACAGCCGCCCATATCGATCCTGGCAGATACTCCTCACTACATTGTTCTGTACTTTTTTGGAGACAAAAAATGATCGGACAGAGCGCCCATCAAATCGATATAACCCTTTATCTTCTGTGGATACCCATAAGTTTTGCTCCGTATCTTCAAAAAGCTTGACAATCAGATCGGTATGAACATCGAGGTGCATCTTTTGCCCCCAAAGTTGATCGCCCTTCCGGGTAAGTTTAAATAGACCACGTCCTGAAGTGCCAACCAGAATATCCCCATTTTTCCGTTCACATAGGCTCACCACGCGTGTACTTACCATACTCTGATCATTCAGTTTGAGGGGGATTCTGTGGAAGGAATCGCTGGTTGGGTCGTAGTACTGCAATCCGTCAATTGAACCTACATACATTCTACCCGACTTATCTTCGAACAGGGTCTGTAGTAGATTACTCAAAATTCCCGTATCGTTCTTTTTATCATGCCTGTATACGGTGAATTTTATGCCATCAAACCGGTTTAAGCCATCTTCGGTAGCAATCCATAAAAAACCGCTTCGGTCCTGGTGGATGTCGCTAACGACGCTACCCGATAGACCGTTTTCGACTGTAAACAGTTTACCGGATTGGGCTAGTGTGGTAAATGGGCACCACAACCAAAAAATCAGGAATACAACTCTGGAATTCATGTACTGTACTTTTTGCTTTGCCACCGATACCTCTATACCGACATACTGGTTTAGCAACTAAGTTAGCGTTAGTAAGGTAACTACTGTATCCTACTTGGTAAGGTCTGTTTTGGTATGACCCTTGTGTAAGAATCATCAAACAACTATTCGTTTCTATGAATTCTCTGTAACGTTTTGTTATAGGGGGTAACTTTTTGAATGAGTGAACTTGATAGATAGTAATTAAGGGCAAAAGTATATTGGCATAATCCAAAACACAGCAAGATCGTGTTACATGATTAATTGGCTATGTTACATTTTTGGATTTAATCAAAAATTGTCGATGACCGGATTAGATCTGGTTAATGGATACCATGATCGTCAACTTTCTAAAACGATCTTGTGAAGCAACCGGGTTTGCTCCGACTCAGTAGCCTATGCCAGATAATGCCTTTTCAAAATAGACCAATCGTCATTTATTGGTATTGGATTGCTGAATCAAGTCTGAAACGATTATACCATGCGAATAAAATCACTATTGTTTTTCTTTTTCATCCTACTGTCTCTACGTTATTCGTCAGCCCAAACGGCTCAATCCCAGCATAAAACCAAAGCCACCTACACGAATCCATTACCAGTCCAATTTGGTGATCCGTTTGTATTGTTAACAAAGGGGACTTACTACATGTATGGTACAGGTGCAGGAGCTGATAAGGGATTTGTTGCTTATTCTTCCAAAGATATGGTGAATTGGAAGCGGGAAGGCCAGGTTTATTTTCATAATAATCCGAATGGCTGGAGTGATCCGAAAGCGAAGTGGGGTGGCGCTTACTGGGCACCGGAAGTCTATGAAGTGAAGGGCAAATTCTACCTGTTTTATAGCGCTCAATGGAAAGTCAATCCGACGCATGAAGAGGAAAATTTCCGGATAGGTGTAGCCGTGGCTGACAAGCCAACCGGCCCGTTTATTGATCTGGCCCAACAGCCTGTTTTTGATCCTTGCTATCCCATCATCGACGCCAATGTCTTCTTCGATACCAATGGCAAAGCGTATTTATACTATTCACGCTGCTGTTACAAACATGCGGTCGAAAGTGAAATAGCCGATTTAGCCCAACAAAAAGGGTGGTTTCAGGAGATCGAAGAAAGCTGGGTTTACGGCGTCGAACTGAAACCCGATTTTTCCGGCGTCGTTGGCCAACCCGTTCTTTTATTACGGCCCCCCGTCAAGCTAGGCGACAGGCAGTCTGACTGGGAAAGTCAATCGGTTACGACTCGGGAAGTAAATCGGCGCTGGACGGAGGGCTCGGTTACCTTCAAGAAAGGGAAAACGTATTATATGATGTATTCGGCCAATTATTTTGGGGGAAAACACTACGCCATTGGATACGCTACCTCCAGCTCGCCTTTAGGTCCCTATAAAAAAGCGGCTAATAACCCGATCTTACAGAAAAACACGCTACAGGGCGGCTCGGTTACCGGAACTGGACATAACAGCATCGCTTACTCACCCGATGGTAAAGAGATGTTCTGTGTTTACCACGCCAGAACGGCTAAAACCGGCGATGAACGGGTCGTTTGTTTTGACCGGATGCAGGTAGAAAATGGAGTGATTAAGATCGTAGGTCCTACCACCACTCCTCAAAAACTTCCTTCGGGGGCCGAATAAGGGAGCGGCCAATAGAAATTACATAGCCTTTCCACTGTTAAAGCCTTATTGATTCTACAGTTTCTTTTTCTGATCGTCAAACTCTTTCTGCGTCAGTGCACCCGCATCCAGGAGTTGTTTTAATTGAAGAAGCTCATCGGCTACACTGACCGAACCGGCTGATTTTGACTTAGCCCCAGACTAACTTAGACACGGTTCACTAACTGGGAATGATGCTCGGTTTTCTGGGTTAATGCATAACCAAAAAAAAGCCCGGCCAATCTGACCGGGTTTTGTTCGCTCTCCTAATGATAAAGCCTTCCCGCTCTATCATACTACTTTGACTTAGAAAATTGTAAAAAGTAACACGTATTTGTCTCCGTCGATAAAAGAAGTCGCCCGTGTTACTTTAACCTAAAGAACCGACTACATTTTAGTCTGCTACACGAAACGTGGAACAGGGTTTCAGCTTGGCCATAACCGACAGGCAATTGACAGTCCAAAGGAGAATTTCCGGCAATACCAATACCGCCACTTATAACCAGATTTGATAGTTGAAAACATTCGACTTATACATAGTGTCATACCAGCCAAGTTTCGCTTGTGTTATCGACTTTATGTATGTCTACTACGCCGACAGCCGCTAAATTCCGGCTGGTTCTCTCCGAAAGTCGTCCACTGCGGTACGTTGTCTTCTTTTATTTGTACGGGATGCAGGGCATACCAGCTGGCTTTTCACTGACTGCTCTAGCTAATTATTTAACCGCAGAAAACGTAAGTCCTGCGATAACGGGGTCGTTTGCGGCTTTGGTTGGGCTACCCTGGGCGTTTCAGTTTATATGGGGTCCCCTGATTGACCGCTATCAGCAGTCACCCATGGGCCGCCGAAAGCCCTGGGTGCTTGGTGCCCAGCTATTGGCATTTGGCGCTTCCCTGGCTATGCTCCTCGTTGATGATCCCGTCAAAGAACTGCGTACACTTGGTTTTTTCTTTCTTGTCCATAGTCTTTTTGCTGCCATCCAAGACGCGAGCGTTGATGCTATGGCCATATCGATCATTCCTCAAGACGAGCGGGGTAGGGTCAACGCCTTTATGCGGGCAGGCTTTTTGATTGGGACCGCAGTAGGTGCAGCAGTACTTTCCCAAATTCTCCGTACGTATAGTTTTTTCGATGCGGCTCTTACCCAAAGCTTTTGTCTGTTTGCCCTCACCCTGCTCACCGGCTTTATCCGAGAGCGTCCTGAAGATCGGCTATTCCCTTTTTTGAAGCGTCGGACTCCAATCCTGACGGCAACAACTGATGAACAACCTTTTCCAGCTCCCACTTTCAGATGGCTGTTTGTCGAATTAGGAAAAGGCATTCTGGCCACTCGGAATCTGTTAATTGCCAGCGCAATCATAACTGCCTACGTCAGTGTCAGCTTATTTTTAAGAAGCTATAATTATCACCTGATTCAACAACTAGGCTGGGCTGACACGACTATCTCGCTATTGACGGGTACGTATGGAATGCTGGTTGCTACGGCCGCAGCCCTTATTGGAGGGTATGTGTCTGACCAAATCGGGGCTCCCCGATTACTGGTGATGGTGTTGGCTGTTGTGACCACCTATCTGCTTGGTTTCAATCTGTTAGAAGCCGCCTGGACTAACCGGACAGTTGCCCAGGCTGGTTTGGTAGCGTTGTATTTTATGGACCCGATTATAAGTGCAGCCGCCATGCCGATGCTGATGTCGATCTGTCGCACCGGAATAGAAGGCTCACAATTTACGACCTATATGGCTTTTGTGAATTTATCGGATATTGCCGGATCCTACCTGGCAGGTCAGGCGTTAGCTTATATTCAGGCGCCAACTCTTGGTTTAGTCGCAGGTGGTTTAGCGGCCGTAGCCATGGTCAGCATCTTTTTGGTCTTACGCCACTATAAAGATTTATCGGCCGAACGTAAACTTCTTAAAGACAGAGACGGCTTCGCCGTCAGTAGTGGGAGCTGAATTGTCGTTGCTGGCGCTTCTGAATGCCCCATATCAGAATAAGCGAAAGACTCTTCATCACAAGGAGGAGATTTTTGCTAGAATACTAAATTCAGGTAGATTATTATCGTACGTTGGGTTATTCCATAGTAATTCTAGTTGTGTAATGGGTTTTGCGTCCGTTTAATAAAAGCTTCGTTTGCTGAGCAGTACTGGCCTGTATATTTAATTGATAGACCACTCAAACTATGGGTGATTGTACGGGTAAACATCAAACCAACAAGCGTGAAACGAAGAAAATTTATTCAAACGACTTTGGCAGGGACTCCGCTTGTAACGATTGACCCTGCCCAAACCCTGGCTGACCGGGACTCGAAAGGCTTTAAAATTCAGAAAGGGGAAGGCCGCTATCATGGACATATCCAGCTTAAAGGCGTTAATGCTAATATTCTGGACGTGAAAGTATCAGGAAAAGATACCAATGGGGATTTGGCGGTCTTTGAACAAACTTCTCTGTCACCTAAGCGAGGCACCCCTTTACATGTCCATCCCAACCAGGATGAAATCTTTCATGTACAAGAAGGCCAGTATGCTTTCTTAGTTGGTAAGGATCGTTTTGAACTTCAGGCAGGTGACAGTATATTTTTACCTCGCAAAGTGCCGCATGCCTGGACTCAAGTTAGTGAAAAAGGGCGTATGACGGTCATTCTTCAGCCAGCAGGTAAGCTGGAGGAGTTTTTTGTGGTCATGTCAAGCCTGACAAAGGAGCCAACCCCACAGGAAATAGCCAAAATTTTTGCCGATCATGATATGCAAGTAGTTGGCCCTCCTCTGAAAGTTGACTGACCGATAACCGCTACAAGGAAACCAGGTAAGCTGTGGGATCTCAATAATAAAATCCAGTTGTGGCTAACAGAGCTTCTGAATCCAGAAGCTAACTGGCCAGGCATTTAACTCGAAATATTCATATATAATAAACTGTTTACTGTAGTTGAGAAAAATAGTCAACTTTCTGTATATCAGCGTGTTAATTAGGTAATTATTTGCCGGGTTCGGGAGCTATCCGGGTTAAAAAAATGTTATTAGTTGGTAGGGTAACCGCTTTCCTAACGTCAACATTTGCCCGCTTTTCTGCTCCGTTATGACTCTTACTGTAAAACCTGTTTTGCAGGACAAGCCTGCTATCCAATCATTAAATAAGTCACCTCGTTTATGGATGCCCAAACGGGTTGTTTTTACCGCTGACGCCCTAAAGGAACCTTTTGGACAGGCCATCTATGAACGGGTATCGGCCTTTAATCTACCGATTGATATTGCAACAAATAACCGCATCACGGGTCTGCGCGGAGTCGATGAGCGGGAGACATATCGCCTGGCTAAATCGACACTAGCCGTTGTTAATGCGCCACCGAGTGCGTTCAGACTTCAGCCCATTCCTCCTTCCGCCGATTGGCAGATGAACCTGGCCGAAGGCTGTCCGGCCCATTGCCAGTATTGTTACTTAGCGGGTAGTCTGGCAGGTCCACCAGTTGTGCGAGCGTATGCCAACCTGCCAAAGATGCTTGCCCACACGGCTAATTACGAAGGCACGTATCCGCCTAACCGGAGTTGGCAGGGAAACGAACCCAACCGACCGACCACCTTTGAGGTTAGCTGCTATACTGATGTGCTGGGTATTGAGCACCTGACGGGTAGTCTGGCGGAATGCATCCAATATTTTGGTAATCGATCGATGGGGCAGTTACGCTTTGTCTCAAAGTACGATCAGGTAGACAATCTGCTCGATCTGGCCCACAATGGGCAGACCCGTGCTCGGATCAGTTTGAATGCTGACATCCTGGCCAGTCGCCTGGAAGGTGGAACCGCTTCGGTAGAAGCCCGGTTGCAGGCTCTTCGCAAGCTGGCTTTACCCAGAGAGGTAGGCGGTGGTGGATACCCCATTGGCTTAGTTATTGCCCCCGTCATGCCTGTTACGGATTGGCAAGACCATTACAGGGCGCTGCTGGATCGGATCGCTGAGGTTCTTGATTTCCCCTGTGACCTGACTGTTGAGTTTATCAGCCACCGCTTCACGGCGGGCTCCAAGGCATTGCTCCAGGCGTGGTACCCAAACACCTCGCTGGAGATGAATGAAGCAACGCGGGCTCCGAAGCGTAATAAGTTTGGTGGCACCAAGTACGTTTATCGTCCTGTGGAGATGAACCAGATGAAGTCGTTCTTTTACCGGGAGTGGGCGCAGCGTTTCCCTGATGCTCCAATACTGTACTGGACATAACCACTGCGGCTAATGAGCCTAAATCCGTCATGCACCAAATGCGGATCTGCCACCTTCTCGAAAGAGAGCGTTAAGCCAGCGCTCTCTACAATTAAATGAGGCAGAAGCCAATTCGCTATGGGCCAAGCTACGTTCTCTCGAAAACGCCAATACAACGACAGGTCGGTGTTTACAGATTTTGGCAACAGCCTCGTTGGCATCTTTGTAAGTCCCCAGTAGAAATACCGCATCAGACGTTGTCGCAGCGTCTTGTTGACTTAAAATAAACAAATGGTGATCATGTAAGTCGAATCGGTATCTCAAAACTAAATGCTGATTAACAGATGATTAATTCCCAATTCGGGTAGTATCTGTTAGAGACTGCTTGTTAATCTAAGACCATAAAATAAAGAAAATTAGTAGTACGGGTTTTTCCAAAGACGGTTGGTTCAACAGGTTGTTAGCAGTGGAAACAAGTATACATGAATTAACAACGTTATGGATAGTATTAATCAAGAGCAACCCGAAGCCAATCACGAAGATCTGAGTGGGATCGAAGCCGGGAAAAAAATTAAGGAATTGGTAGACCAGAACAAGACCTGTTATTTCTGTACGAAAATCACGTCAGGCCAGCCCTTGACAACAAGGCCTATGTCGGTGCAAAAGGTAGATGAAGCCGGCAATTTCTGGTTCCTGAGTGCCGACGACAGTCATAAAAATGCGGAGATACAGCTTGACCATCGAGTTCACCTGTTGTTTCAGGGCTCGGCTCATTCCGATTTTCTGAGTGTCTATGGCGAGGCCACCATATCGAAAGATAAACAGCTTATCAAAGAACTTTGGGAGCCGCTGTTAAAAACGTGGTTTACCGAAGGGGAGGACGATCCGCGCATTACCGTGATCAAAGTAGACACGCGTGAGGGCTATTATTGGGACAATAAACACGGGAATGCGGTAGCCTTTGTCAAAATGGCTGCCGGTGCGATTATGGGTAAAACGTTAGATGACTCGATTGAGGGTAAATTAACGGTCTAAAAACTAGTCATCTGTTAGCCGTTCGTCGATTCGGATACTACTGTTCATAAATTGTAATGGTATCATCCGAATTGGCGAACGGTGGTTGACGAACAACTATTATCAAGCGTCGTTTTAAGCAATCGAGAAGAAAACGTAAATAGTTTATTATTAGTAGTTTGTTGGTCAATTTGGTCAAATAAATGACCTTTTTAGTAGTCGAAAACGGCCAGAAGGAGGAGACGAAAAGGTACGGAGATCAACAGGTTCGTTACACAACAAAAACTACCTCTTTTGTAAGCCGTAAATTGATTATTAGCTAAGCGAACGATTGAATACAGGTTTCTGATTTTGACTGGCCTTAGGCAATGGCTGGCCGGTTGAAGCGGAGTTTGACCAACGTCCCATGCTGGTTTTCGTAGGTTAGTATACCATCGAGCTGGCGGGTAAGTAGTTCCACCAACTGGGTGCCGAAGCCGGTTTCATTGACGGCTTCCACAGGCTGTTTACCGATACCATTGTCAGCTACCATCAACAGCAATGAATCGTCGTCCATCCGCGTCAGACTGATGCGAATTGTGCCGTTGTCCTTACCGATAAAGGCATATTTAAGCGAGTTGGTTAGTAACTCATTCGTGATTAGTCCTATGGAAACCGCCGTGTCAATATCCAGTACTAGCTCGGGCATCGAACAGAGGATGGTGATGCGACCGGCGGCATCGAACGAATCGAGAATGCTTTCGCTGAGGTTTAGAAAATAGTCGCGCATCTCAATCGCCCCTAACTGCTTGCCCTGGTAGAGTTTCTGGTGAATGATGCCCATACTCTGCACCCGGTTTTGACTGGCCTGTATGGCTTCCTGTACGTTAGGGTCAGTAACTTTAGCCGATTGTAAGGCCAGCAAACTTGACACTACTTCCAGATTATTCTTGACCCGGTGATGAATCTCTTTCAGCAGGAGTTCGTTCTGGGCGTTTTTCTGAGCAATCTCGTCGCGCTGTTGTTTAATGACAACGGCTTCCTGAAGGGCCAGTTCACGGGCTTGTTCACGCAGACGGACCTTCAATAAGTACCAAAAGCCGAGTAGCAGCAGCAGCGCATAAGCCGCGTAGGCCCAAAGGCTTTGCCACCAGGGTGGGCTGATGCGTATGCGGAGGGGCGTCAGATTGGTCCAAATTCCGTCGCTGTTGCGGGCTTTCAGGTGGAACAGGTACGTTCCCGGCTTCATCTGGGCAAAATCAACGGTGTTTTTGGGGCCGATGCTTACCCATTGTGGCTCGTCATTCGGTCCGGTCAGGGAATAGGCATACGCTCGACTGCTGGTATTGCGGTAATCCAGCAGCGCAAATTTTAGTTCTAAGGTGTTTTCCCGATGCGACAATGCCAGCTCCTTGACTCGCCAGCGATCCGAGGGCATGGGCCGCATGGTTTGCGTACCGTCGGTGTCGAAGCAGGAAACGCCCACCAACCGCAGGGGTGAAGAGGCTTTAGGAATGATGTGGATGGTATCGTTTGGCCCAAACCGCCGTAAGTTGTTCTGGCAACCGAAGTAAATCTCGCCGGTAGTGGCCAGTGCGGTAATGGGCGTTGAGTAAGCCGAGTTGCCCACAAACTGCGGAAACGTGGTTACGCGCTCCGTAAGGGGGTCGATACAGGATACCACCTGGTTCTGGTTGAACCAGATTTTGCCAGTTCGGTCGAGGGTGGCGTGGGCAAAATAATCGTCCGTGAACCCGTCTGCTGCACCATATTTTTTGAATCTTCCCGTTTTGACCGAAAGCTTCTGCAAGGGAGCCGAATATCCACTCGTTATCCATACATCACCCTGTTTATCAATCACGGGCGCAAAGGTGTAGTTGCTGGCCAGTCCGTAGGGGTCGCCTTGCCGGAGTACAAACCGCTGCACTTGTCGGGTTCGTTTATTTACCCGGCTAAGCCCATGAGCGGCTCCGCACACCCACACTGTGTTCTGCGCATCGACCGCAATTTTCTGGAGTGTGTTCGAGAGTAAACTATTGGCGTTGGTGGGATCATTTTTCCACTGGTCATACGTACTCACCAGCCCCGTCTCGACCGATAAGCTGCCCTTCGGAATGCGGAAAAGTCCCTGCCCCCAGGTCGAAATCCAGAGGTCGCCATCCCGGTCAATGACCGAAGCGATGGCATTCGGGATCGTCTTACTCCCGGCCTTATCTAAACGGACTGGTGTGAGACGGCTCGTTTTTTTGTTGTAAACGAACAGGCCAGCTTCCGCACCAACCAGCAGATATGGATCGTAGCCGGTCCCGGTCGAGCCTGGCAGCGTGAGGGTGAAATAGGTCAGGGGTTGTTTCAAGACAACCTTCATCTCATTCTGGACCGGATTATAGCGAATCAGGCCCAGATCGGTACTGATCCAAAGGAAGCCTTCCGAGTCGGGCATGAGGGATTCCGTTACGGGTCGGGCCAATCCAGGCCGGGTCGGAACGGCACCGGCGGAGTTGCTCAATTTGGGCAAAGGAATGTTGGGGTGACGTTCCTGGCGGGGGTCAAAAAAAAGCGGGTTTTTGTCACTCGCCCGTTCCAGCCAGATTAACCCCTGTCCATCTTCGTAGAGGGTTACCAGTTCCCTGAGTTGTTCCCCATTGCTGATGGCTACGGGTGTGCAATGCTCCACGACATTCCGGTCGGCTGAAATGCGGAAGATGTCGTTATCGCAGCAAAGCCAAAGCCGCCCCGCCCGATCTTCCAGAATCACGTTTGGAAACGGAATGGGTTTGCCATCGGTCGTTCGCTTATCGAACCAGTTGATTTGCCCGGTTTTGGGGTCAAAAACCCGCAGCCCGGTTTGGTCCGGAACACCCATCCAGATCAGACCCCGACGATCTTTGCAGAGGCCGTTAATCACATTGAGACCATCGGTGGCATTGATGACGGGCACCCCTGATTTGTTTACAGTCGGAAAGCACCGCCAACGGTTACTGGCTCGGTCAAACTGCTCGAACCCAGCCGTCGTGCAAACGTAAATGTAATCAGGAGACACCAGAATGGGCGACAGCGGGTTGCCCTGTAACTGCCCTGCCCCGCCCGGTTTGGGCAAAAAACGGACAGTGCTACCTGTTTTGGGGTCGAACCGATTCATGCCATAATCGCTGCCGATCCAGAGATAACCGGATTCATCGCGTTGAAGAAACCGGAGCTTATCCGACGACAAACTGGTTTTGTTGGTGGGCAGGTGTCGAAAATGGGTCACGTTGACCGTTTGCTGATTGTAGGCATTAAGGCCCCCGTCGCGGGTTGTTATCCAGAACGTACCTCGCTCGTCCTGAATCATATCCGCCACCCGCGCCGAGGAGAGGGAGTTCAAGTTCGCCGGATCAGAGCGTACCGTTACGATCTCATGGCCGTCGTATCTGTTCAGGCCACTGCCGCCGACGAACCAGAGAAAATCGTCGCGGTCGGTAAAGAATCGATTGATGGTTAGTTGATTTCGGTTGCGGCCTAGCGTCTCTTTGGGGGGTTCGTCGAAGTAAAGCACCGTGGATTGTGCCTGTCCGGCGGACGCGGACAGGCACAATCGCAGGAGGAGCCACCCAAAAACAACGCGTCCATTCATGTTGACCTGTTTGTTAGCCCAAGCTACTTCACTTGTCTTTCTGATCCTCGTTGTTAATATCGCGGATGCAGATAAATTTTCCGTCGCGTTTTTCAAAAATGCCCATGTATTTGCCGGTGCTCACTACGTTGCCAGCCGCGTCTTTAACTGTTGTCTTCCCGACTTCGGTCACTACGTTGCCATCGCCGTACACGTCCATCGTCTCGTAGGAAACCGTAGTCCCGGCCTTGCGCGCTTTCATACTTTTGAGCAACACCTGCCGGATCGCAGCCTTTCCCACGGACATAGGTTCGTCGTCGGCCATTTCTATGGCGTCGTCTGTGTAGAGTGCCATTACTTTGTCGATGTCCTTAGCGGTAGTGGCGCTGGCCCACTCGGTTTCGATGGCTTGTATTTCCGATTTGATGGCGGCCATATCGGGTTTAGCAGCTACCTGCTCGGTTGCAGTTTCCTGTTTTTGGGCGGGGGCGTTGCAGCCAGTAACGCATACAGATGTGATGGCAACAACGGCCAGGAGTAGGGTGAATGGATTGGTTTTCATTGGGTTTTTGATGGTTAGACGATTAAGGCACTCTCACTAAGCGACGGTAGAGTTCAACGGCTTTTATTTTCTCGTACACCGTACCCAGTTTTTTATCTGCTTCCTGAAACGATTTGTCGTCGTGGATTTTCTGGTACGCGCTGGCATTGGGCCAATTGCCCTCGAAGAAGTAGCGGTATTTGTCGGCTCCTTCTCCCTCTACTTTGTAGAGCGTATATCCGGCGTTACTGTAGCCCAGACGTTTAATGATCGTGTTCAGCTCACCAATCATCGCCGACAGCTGGGCCTCCGTTACACCCGCCGGCATATCGAAAAGGTGAATACTTTTGAGTTGAGTCGTTGCCGTTTGCTGAGCCTGTGCAGATGACGTACCGAGGCTAACCAGCAGCCAAAGAGAAGCTAGGGAAATCAGGAGTTGTTTCATGGTTTGATTGGATTAGTTTAACTGTTTTAAGATTGATTCCCGGCAGTATAGGCTGGGCTTATTTGTTTTACTCGAATATGAATCAGGTGTCAACAACATTGTTGACAAAAGGGCAAAATGAACGTAGTTTCTTTTATTTTATTTAGTGATTCAAATCGAAAAAAAGCTACTTAGTGCTTATCTATTTAGTGAGTTTAGGGCCGACAATTTCCATGTCATGTTCCTTAAATTGCTGCTCAAGAGTTTTCCCGTCCGTATATGCTGGGTTTTTTCTATTGTAAAAAAACTCTTCCATTTTACCCGCAGGTTGGTAGGTGAGAATCATTTGGTGAGGACCTTCTCCAATTGTAAGAAAACAATGAGGAATATTTTTTGGAGCAAACGCAGTGTCGCCTTTTTTAAGATTAAATACATCATCACCAATTTTCACAAGGTAATTTCCTTTTGTGATAAAGAACACTTCATCTTGATTAGGATGAATATGTAAAGGTGGGCCAACATCTACGGGGTCATTTTCCTCTACAACATATAAACTATTGTTAGTGTCTTTACCTGAAATTTTACACTTCATATTTTTTTCCTTTCCAAAAATCGTATCCTCATTCCATCGGTCTTTATCAGCTTCTACTTTAAATCCTCCTCCTTTTAGTAGTGTGAATTTCTCTTGCGCCTTTGTAAGAAAAGGTGTGATAGTTGCCATCGGTACAATCGAAAAAAACAACTGAATTAATTTTCGTCTTTGCATATTGAGTCGATTTTCATCGTTAAATCCAATTCCATGAATAACAAATAGTCTTTGAATTCTGCGGGGATTTCCATCTCTGGATACGCGTCAATATCACGAAATCCAACACGTCTATATAAGGCGTGAGCTGCTTCCATAAACTTCGGACTGTCAAGCCGAATTCTTTTATAACCAACTTTTTTTGCTTCAAGTAAAAGTCGGTCAAGGATCGCTCGTCCAGCCCCAATTCGTCTAGTAGCTGGATCAACAAACATTCGTTTTATTTCACCGATATCGGAGTTGATACGTTTCAGGCTTCCAAGTCCACATACTTCACCTTCATAAGTAGCCAGGATTAGCTGTCCGTAAGGGGGTTGAAACTTGCCAATCTGTTGGATATCCTGGTCAACTGCTTCTGTTGGATTATGAGGATGGACGCCATAGAGTTTCTGCATTTTGTCGTTACCCCAAACTAAATAGTCGAACCATAATTTTTTAACGGCTTCCAGGTCGTCGGGAATGACAACAGTTCTTGTTTTTACTCTTCCACTTTCGTTCATTTCTTGACTGGGTTTTGGTTGTTTACTTTCTACAGATAGCTCAGCCACCACTGCTCTTTGTGCGTTGTCTTGTAGGCATCATACCAGCTACACAGGGGATACAAGGACGCGACAACGGCTATCCAAATGAGGTAAACCACCCCAAGGTTGTAGCCTCCATCGCCGGGTAGAACAAACCGCATCGGTATGATTTGCAGCGATTTGTCGGCCTCTGTCATGGTGTGGCCAGCGGCAAAAAAGACAATCATGCGCAGGGTATGCAGGACGTACCAATGGATCGTGTAATAAAAAAAGGCCGTTCGTCCGTAGGTGCGCAGCACGGCTGTAACACGATTGTGTACGTTCTCCAGCAACGCCAGTCCCAGCAGGCCCGGCCCTACCGTAATGCACATGTACAGCAGCGATGGGGGATATTTATGCACCTTCAGGAACGAGAACAACGTTGTGAGGCCATCTTTCTGGACGCTCCAGGGGAAAGGGTCGCCGTATCCATTCAGCCAACGCAGCCCCACAAATAACCCAATGGTTCCGGCACCGAGATAAACAAGCCACTGTTGACGCTTCTGGGGCGCAACCGTTGGCTCAAACAGACGGCCCAGGCAGTAGCCCATCATCATTAGCCCCAGCCACGGAAGAAACGGGTACAGTACCACAACGACCCGACCGGGAGCGTATTCAAACACACGGTGACTACCACCATGAAACAGTGCCCACCATAAACCAGATGTAAATCCTGGTGCCTGTTCCACCGCGTCCAGCAGATTGTGGCCTAAAACGATCGCTAAACCAATGCCCAGTATGGCCCGGAACGGCAGCCATGTTAATCCGGCCATGAACACCATGCTGATGCCCAGCGACCAGAAAACAACCAGCGTGATGGGATTAAACAGGGTAAACGTATCCGCCGGCGCAATCAGGAGCACCTCGGCGACAATGAGCCATAGACCCCGTTTTAGCAGGAACAGACTTAACTCGCTGCGCGATTTTCGTAACCCCTGCAGGTAGATGGACGTACCGGATAGCAAAGCAAACGTAGGGGCGCAGAAGTGGGTAATCCAGCGGGTGGCGTACAGGATCGGTGTGGTGGTATCGAGATTGAGCGGGTCGTCGGTATAGGCCTGGCCGTGAAAGAAATCGCGCGTATGATCCAGCGCCATTATGACCATGATCAGGCCCCGCAGTACGTCGATGGACTCAACACGGTTTTTGATGAATGAAGGCGCTGGATTGAGGGAGCCTTCGGTTACCGATGTATGGGAGAGCGGAAAGGTCATTTTGGTATAGCGGCTAACACTCGTTTATGTGTTCTGGAGGGTTTAGATAACCTCAGGCAGGAATCTGTCAAAAACGATGAGCCTCATCACCGAATCCGCTTACCTGAATTAGCGCACTTTATAGGCTTCTAACTCAATCTCAATTAGCTGGCCGGGCAAGGCTAATTCCTTCACGCCAAACCACGACCCGGTCGGAAACTGCTTTTTGTAGATCGTATTTCGGTAAGCCGACTGGTTCACAAATTCGGGCATGTTCGTGGTCAGAATATTCTCCACCACAACGTCGTCCCAGGTGTAGCCATAGTGCTTCAGAATTTTGTCCAGATCGGCGTAGCAATTTTTCATTTGTTGGCCCAGATCACCTTTCGCCGTCAGGTTTCCTTTCTCATCCATACTGACCGCCCCCGATATTTTCAGTTCATTGCCAATCCGAACGGCATGGGAATAGCCATACGCTTTTTCGAGTTCGGGCCGTAACATAAAATACTCCGGTGCATCGGATTGAGCCGCTGGTTTCTCATCTGTTTTTTGGGGAGCGGTATTGCAGCCGACGGCAAATAGGATCAGCGCGGCAAAAGCGGCCAGCATCATAGTGAATTGGTTGGGTTTCATTGGGATTTGGTTGGTTAATGTGAAGAGATCAATTCCCTTTTTTCAAAAAAGAGATCAATCCGGTGAAATACGTTTGCTGGTCGTCGTACATCGCCAGATGGCTACCGTTGGTACAGAGCAGAAAAGTGCCATTTTTGACCTGCCTGGCCATCATCGCCATGTGTTTAGGGTCCATCGTGTCGTAGGTGGCTCCAATCACAAGCGTCGGCACTGTTATTTTTGGCAGGTCTTTACTACGATCCCAGTTCTTTAGGTTAGCATCACCCGCCATGCCAAACTCGCTTGGTCCCTGCATAGTCACATACTGCTCCTGATTGAGTTTGGCTAACCCACGATTCAGCGGTTCGGGCCACTGCGCCGTTGGAAACCGGCAGATATGCTTTTCGTAATAATTGGGCAGCAGCAGTTCCATATAGCGCGGGTTGGTGAAGTCGCCTTTGGCTTCAAGGGTTTTGATCTCGGCCAGCACCTTCGGATCCATTTGTTTGGCCAGTACGTCGTTGGCGTACTGGCTGTAGGCGGGCGCGCTGCTCATCATGTTCGAGATAATTAAACCCTTGATGTTTTGTCCGTATTTAAGCGCATATTCAATACCCAAAATGCCCCCCCACGACTGACCATATAGGTAAAGGTTGTCTTTGTTTAACCCCAACGCTATCCGAACCTGCTCTACTTCTTCCACAAAACGGGGTAATACCCACAGGCTCTTGTCAGTCGGCCGGTCGCTGTTGCCCGCGCCGAGCTGATCGTAATAAATGAACTCAATGCCTTCTTTGGGCAGAAAACTCTCAAAACACTCGTAGGGGTCATGGTTGGCACCGGGCCCCCCGTGCAGAATCAGCACCTTAATTTTTGGGTTGTTGCCAATCCGCTTCGTCCACACGTTGAATGTGCCTTTCGGGGTCTTGATCGGGATTATTTTTACGCCCCCGGTTTGCATACCCGTATCGGCGGGGGCAAAATAGGTTTGGAGTGCGTTAGCCTTGTCGGCATTTGGTTTTGGCTCACAGCCGACAACGGCCAGGCCAATGAGCAAACCAGCAAAAGTGACCGGTAACAGCGAAGAGCGAAATTGGTTAATTTTCATGGGTCTATCGAATAGAGAAAAGGCTGCGAGGATACTGGTTTTATAGGCGCTCAGTCTTTGCTACTTGACGGCTACCGGTGCCGATGCAGATTCCTGGTAAAACGTCGCTTTCCACGCGCCATTGATTTTGGTGAAGAGCATCGTTCCCGCTACGTGTTCAAACTTCATTTTCTGGCCGGTTTTGAGCGTTGCATTTTGTTCCATTGAGAACGTATAAAGCACCAGCGAGTCAGTCAAAACCCGAATCGCTTCCTTTGCTGGCACGACACTCAACGTTTTCATCTGGCTGAACCCATCCGCGTTCAGCTTTTTAAGTGCATTGTAGTCTCCGAAGGTACCATCGGGATTGACCGCCTGAAAATCAGGCGTATTTTCAAAGTAGGTCATGCACGTTTCAATATCCAGTTTTTCCACCTGTTGGAAGAATTCTTTCACAAGGGAAGAAATTTCCTTTTCAACCGCTTGCTTTTGTTCAGGTGCCATTGCCGACACGGCAGTTGTCTGGGTAGGCGTTTCTTTAGCGGGTGAACTACAACCGGCGGCAAACAGGAACAAGGCCATAACAACAGCCATCATCTGGGGTACTTGATGAGTTTTCAATGGGTTAGTTTGATTAGGTTTAAAAATTTGGATTGACTGAAAAAACGGGTTCAGGCGAACGTTGGAAGCCTGTATCAGGATCAAACGTCGGCCCACTCGTTGAGCGGCACATGGGCGAGTTGGAACTGCATTCCCAGATCCTGAGCAGCCAACGCATAGCTATAAACGTTTCGGGCAGCGTTTACCGGGGCTTTGCCATTCAGCATGAGCGTCATATCCGATAGTTTATAGCTTTCGGTGTTGAGCAGGTAATTTCTGCCATGCAGCCCGGCGGTGGTTGCGGCCCGAAAAATCCCCTCGGCCACGTCGGAAACCGACACAATGGCCATCTCCACGTCGTGGTCAAACATCATCTGCACGAACGGATTGGGGGCCATTTTATGCTTGATAAGGTATTGCAGACCCACCGACGTCGAATCCTCACGGGACGACAGCGGTTTACCCATCACGCCCGTGGGCGACACGCTTACGATCTCGAAACCGGGTTGGGGGTGCGTGGCCACGAATGTTCGCACGGCCTGATCGGCGTAGTACTTGGCCTGCGCATAGGGAATGGATTCGGGGTCCAGATACGGCTCGTCAGCTTCGGTATACAGGTGGTCAGCGGGGTAGTGGGGGACGGGCATCGGGTAGGCAGTGTTGAGCGCACCTACTGAGGCTACAAACACCACCTTCTGTACCGAAGGCATTTGGCTGACCACCTTCAGGAAGTTCTCGGTGCCACGGACGGTCGGCTCGAATACCTCTTCCTGCGGATTCTCGGCGGCTAATTGAAAGGGAGTGCCGCTATGAACCACAATGTCGCAATCCCGTAAAAACTCTCCCAGGGTCGCTTCGTTGGTTACGTCCACTTCGCTGACGGTCAGGTTTTCAGCGTGAGAAAGCTGATGCAGATTCTGGTATTTTTCGGGCTTGGCAAGGTCTGTCGTGGATACCTTCACGGTATAGCCCTCGTTCAGAAATTTTTGGGTGACGTAGCTGCCAATGAAGCCAGCTCCGCCAATGATGCCTACCGTTCGCATAAAGTTTTGGGCTTAAATCACCGAGCTGTTTATAGCCCGGTGATGAAGAGGTGAACAGATTTGGTTGAGGAAGAAGAACTAATTAGTTGGCAGCCGAATAGGCCATATCGGGCAGGAGGTGACCAGTTCTCGATTCAATTCGCCAGATGAGGGTTTCCGCTTTGAACCGTGCGTATAACTTACCCTGATACTGTGGTTCGTATAGCGGTAATCGTAGCCACGGTAGGCCTCTGTAGGCCAGTAAGATGGCAGCTGGCAGGATATACAGGAAGCAAAAAACGCCGACGAACGAATAGTGGGAAACGGGAACGGCATGGTTAAACATAGTTTGGGTGTGATCTGAAACGGAGCGGCCTAATCAGCCCGGCAAAGCGATTTGGCTGATAACGGATCTAAACTATCGCTACCGTATTCCTCAACCAAGTACGCCCGGACGAGCGTACCCTTTTACTGTCCGAAAGGGGGTATATTTTTACCGGATGTGTAAACGGTAGTGCTGGTTTTGCCCGGCGGCCTCAAATGGTCTGGATTCGTTTCAGTAGTGCCTCGCGCAGGAGGTGGCTGAGCGGAATCGTTTTACCCCCGATTACAATATGGCCTTCGCCTACTTCATCGACCTGCGTCAGATTGGCCAGATAGGAGCGGTGTACCCGCACAAAATAGTTGGCCGGAAGTTTATCTTCCATCACCTTCAGGGTCGTTGTCAGCAGGTATTCTTTGTTGGCCGTATAGAGGTGGCAATAGTTGCGGTCGGCTTCCACGTAGAGAATATCGGCGATGAAAATCTTGACGATCTTTTCGCGGTGCCGCACAAAAATCCGGTCACTGAGAACAAAGGGTGCGTCGGGGGTAGGGTTGGCAGAAGTTGGCGGCTCGTCGACCAGGCGGCTCACGGCCAGTTCGATAGCCCGTTGTAGCTCAATTGTCCGGATCGGTTTGGCGATGTAAGCGTAGGGATGCGTTTTTTTTGCCCGGGCAAAGGTGGCCTCGTCGGTATTGGCCGTGACATAAATAATCGGGATGTTCCACTGCTGGTGGATAGCATGGGCTGTTTCGATACCGTCGAGTGAGCCTTTGAGACTGATATCGAGCAGAATCAGGTCAGGCCGGTTGGTTTCAGCATGTTGAATGGCTTCTTCGCCCCTGGGCACAATCCCGCTCACCTCATAACCCAGTCTAGTGAGTTGCAGGGCGATGTTGGCGGCAATGATCATGTCGTCCTCCACGACGAGCAACTTCAACGGGGTGTCCATACTATTTGTTGATCATTCGTCTGGTAATCATTACACGCGTACCGAAGGCTGAACTCAGTACCGCGTATCCTCGGTAGCGCTGGTCGTGTAATCAACACAGTTAGGACTTTCGCTCGGAGCCGTGCCACGGTTCTCTATGATACTTTATTAAACCGTGGCACGGCTCCGAGCGAAAGTCCTAACTGTAAATCTGCTACGAAGTAAACTCAAATTTTATAGTTATGAAAACCAATAACCTGATTAAGTGAAGCCAGTAGGATAAGAAGGATGTATGACAAATTACCATTCATCACTGAAATTTTACCATTAATACTGAAATTCCAATAAAAGATAAAAGGTACCTTGCATCGCATAGTACCTTTTAGTACCTTTGGATTAAGAAATTAACGAAATTCTATATACCAAATGAATATTGAAAACGCTCAAGTGCAAATGCGGAAGGGCATCCTGGAGTTCTGCATCTTGCACATCATATCGCGGGGCGAAGTTTACGCTTCCGATATGCTCGACGAGCTGACCTCCGCCCGAATCATGGTTGTGGAAGGTACACTGTACCCCCTGCTAACCCGATTGAAAAATGCCGGTCTGCTCGATTATAAATGGGTAGAGTCGACCTCCGGGCCACCACGTAAGTATTATATCCTGACCGAACTTGGCCGTAGTTCGCTGGATGCTCTGAACGAAACCTGGCAGGAACTTGCTGAATCGGTCAATTCGATTGTCGGTAAAGTAGAGCAGTATAAGAAACCAGCCAATGGAACATCCGCCATTTTGCCATCCGATCCAACCACTCCATCTGCCAACGCTTAACCTACTCTCTTCTCAATAGCCATGAAAAAGACAATAAGTATCAATATAAGTGGCGTCATCTTCCATATTGAAGAGGATGGCTACGATAAGCTTAAAAATTACCTGACGTCGGTTCAGCAATACTTTTCCACCTACGAAGACAGCCAGGAAATTGTAACCGACATCGAGAACCGTATTGCCGAAAAATTGCTGGTGAAGCTAAAAGCTGCTGATAAGCAGGCTATTTCGATGGAAGATGTGAACGAACTTGTGTCAGCCATGGGTACCGTTGCCGACTTCGAAGCCGTAGAGGAAGAAGAAGTCCTCGTAACCAGTGGCGGTCGTAACTCGGCCAACGGTATAGGGCAAGGGGCAAAGGGCACAGGAAGTCAGAACCCAGCCCAGGACCCTCAGCCCTATGCCCCGAACCCTACTTTCGAACCTCGTCGGTTGGTGCGCGACCTGCGTCGGAAAACACTGGGTGGCGTATGTTCCGGTCTGGCTCATTACTTCAATATCGATGTTGTTTGGGTTCGGCTAATTTTTCTGACCTTATTCCTGGCATTACCCCCACTCGGGCAGGAGTTTGGCGCTGGCGTTTCGGGCTTTACCCTGATTGTGTACATCGCCATGTGGATTGCCCTGCCAGGGGTCAGCACCATTGAGGACGACAAAACAGTCAAAAAATTCTTTCGGAATCCCGAAGATAAAGTACTGGGCGGAGTAGCCTCCGGGATTGCAGCCTATTTTGGCGTCGATACGGGTATTATTCGATTGCTGTTTGTGTTAGGTATCGTCTTATTTGGCGTTGGTTTTCTGCTCTATATTGTCCTCTGGATGATTGCTCCCCAGGCCAACACATTGACCGAAAAGATGGAGATGCAGGGACAGCCCATTACGTTGTCGAATATTGAGCACAGCATTAAGCAGAACCTGAATATCAACGAATCGCCGAACAACGAAAGCACACTTACCCGTGTTCTGCTGTTTCCGTTTCGGGCCATTGCCACCATCATCGGTGGGTTGGGTAGTGCGCTGGGGCCGTTTCTGAACGCTGTGGTCGCCGTCATTCGGATTTTTGCCGGAGTACTGATGCTCGTCCTTGCCTTTGCGCTGATGGTTGCCTGTCTGGCTGTTCTGGGCGCATCCATTGGAATCGGCACCCACATTGGACCAGGTTCTGATTTCATGCCTATTGAGTTTATCCGGTCCGAGCTAACGTTACCAATGGTCTTGTCAGCGTTTTTGGTTGGGTTTATTCCTGCTTTTGGCCTGGCCATACTGGGTATTATGCTGATTGTAATGCGGAGTGTGTTGAGTAGCCGTACTGCTCTGACACTGGCTGGTGTTTGGCTCGTGAGTCTGGTGATTTTTGGCGGCACAGTAACGCCCGTAATCAGCAGCTTCCAGCGCCGGGGTACAGTTGAAGAAACCAAAGTGCTTAACGTTCCTGCTGCCATTCCCACCTTCGCCATGAATAACGTGGAGAACGACGACAATTGGCGGCCATCGATCGAACTGAAAGGTTACGAAGGAAGTGCGTTAAATCTGGTTCAGTATTTCCGCTCGCAGGGCCGTACTCGGGCCGATGCCCAGGCCAACGCCCGCCAGATCCGCTATGTGTATACCATCAAAGATTCGACCGTTCGCTTCGACGAAACGCTCGAACTGGCGCCTAAATCTCGTTTCCGAGGTCAGGATTTGGATATGGATCTGATGATCCCGTACGAAAAACCGTTCCGCATGACCCGCGAGTTTGCCCGGTTTATTCGGAATGAGTTTGGCGAGAAAGAATTTGACCGGATGGAATCGAGTATCTGGAAATTTACCAAGGTCGATGGTCTGGTGTGCATCAACTATCCACGGGAAAAAGACCGGGGGTACGATGATGAAGACAATGACGTAACGGATCTTACCGAAGATGTACAGAATGCCGTTGCCAGCGAATTGGGCGACGATTTCGATCATATTGGCGACCATACCCGCCAGTTCAACGCTACTGACTTCTCGAAAGTCGATGTAGGCGGTGCTTTTGTTGTTCGCTTCCGCAAAGGCGACACTTACAAAGTGGTGGCCGATGGACGTGAAAAAGATCTGGACGATGTCAATGTGAAAGTGGAAGGAGGTACCTTGAAAGTATTCATTGATCGTCGTGGAATCTTCGACTGGAGCAATCGGAAGCGCATAGGTCTGACCATTACAGTACCAAAAGCCATTGACGAACTGCAATTAACTGGGGCCTCTAAAGCCAGCCTGACTGGTTTCGAGCGGTACGACCACCTAACCATCGGTATGAGTGGTGCCTGCCGTACTGTATTCGACGGAGAAGTCGGCAAGCTGGATTTGGACATGTCGGGCGCTTCCAATACGGTGTTGCATGGCCATGCGGACCAACTGGATGCCGAACTGAGCGGTGCCTGCAAACTGGAAGCAACCAGTATGAGCATACAACGAGCTAAAGTCGATGCAAATGGAGCCAGCCATGCAGACCTGGGTCAGGTGGGTACACTCGATTCCGAAACCTCAGGAGCCAGCAAGGTGACGCGGCAGTAGTTTAATGATTGAATGATAGAATTTTGAATGATTGAATAGATTACTTCGCTTATTCAGTCATTCAAAATTCTATTATTCAATCATTTAGCCTTCTTTTCGGCGGCTTCCTCAACTTTTTCTTCTGCCAGAGCGGCTTCTTTTTCCTGCTGTTTGTTTTCCCGTTCGAATACGTGAATCAGCACAATGAAATAGGAGAGGAGCAAAGGGCCGATTACCAGGCCAATAATCCCAAAGATAGGAACACCCAGCACAATACCTGCCAGCGTAATGAGTGGATGAATATCGCCCATGCGTTTGGCCAGCATGATGCGGAGGAGGTTATCGATATTGATAATGACAATGACTCCGACCAACAGAATACCAGTTCCCTCACCGGTATTGCCCTGTGAGAGCTGAATGAGTCCGGCTGGTGCCCAAACCAGAGGTGTACCTAAAACGGGAATAAACGCCAGAAAAAAGGCAACGGTCCCCCAAAACGGCGAATCGGGTACGCCAAAAATCCAGAGGGTTAATCCCGTCAGAACACCCTGTACCAGACTCACCAGAGCCTGCCCTAATACGTTAGCATTTACGTTATTCTTAAGTGATTCAGCCAGTTCTTTCTGCGTGTCCCGTTTGAAAGGCAAGTATTTTTGAAGCCCCTTCTGGAACGACTCCTGCTGCACAAACATGAAGTACAAGGTGAAGAGCATCAGGCCAATGATCACGATGAAGTCCAGTGCGCCACCCGCTATGGAAGGCAATAATCGACTCGCATACGTACCACCCTGTCGGAGTACAGCCTGAATATTTTGCTGACTGGTGATCTTATAACCCGTTAGTTCCTCCAGTTTTTTAACCAGATTCAGGATAACTTCCGTATGCTGACTATAGTATTGAATGCGGTCGATCAGCAATAGGCTGAGGGTTAAGAAGGGCATGATAATCACCACCAGCGAAAAAACGATCAGCAGCGATGATACCAACGATCGATTCCATTTTCGTTTAATAGCCAGCGCCGTAAACCAGGGACGGAAGACGACATACAATATGCCTGCTCCCAGAAATGCCGTCATATAACCGCTTAAGCCAAACAGGATGAAGCCGGCAATAATGAGTAGGCTTGCAATGAGTAAAATGCGTTGTTGTTGAGGGGTATAAATCGAATTCATCGTGTAAACGGTACCGTATACGTACACGGTATGCTATTAAAGAACATGTTAAAGGTGCGGAAATGTTTTGGAAGCAAAAAAGGAGGAAGGGAAGAAAGGAGAAAAGATAGATATTTCAATTCTTTTCTCCTTTCTTCCCGTCCTCCTTTCTCCTCATTTTAGCACTCCGTCGCACTGAGGGCTAATCCGGCTTCGGAGGTTTCTTTGTATTTGGTCGACATATCACGGCCGGTGGCTTTCATCACTTTGATAACGGCATCGAGCGAGATTTTCTGGAACGAAGCGGCTCCTGAAGTGGCCAGCAGATAAGCATTATAGGCTTTTACGGCTCCCATCGCATTGCGTTCGATACACGGAATCTGTACGTAGCCACCTATTGGATCGCAGGTCATGCCGAGGTGATGTTCGATGGCAATTTCGGCGGCAGCTTCAATCGGGCCAATATTGACTTGATCCTGAGCGCAGCGGGTCAGAAAAGCCGCTCCCATTGCCGAAGCCGTACCGATTTCGCCCATGCACCCCATCTCGGCTCCCGAAATACTAGCGTTGTGTTTGACCAGAAAGCCAATAGCGGCTGCTGCCAGCATACCCACTCGCAAGGTAGCTTTGTCGTGATGAAAATGATGTTTTGCTAAGTACGTAAGCCCAGGAATTACGCCCGATGCCCCCGAAGTGGGGGCTGTGACCACGATGCCACCAGCCGCATTTTCTTCTGAAGCCGCTAAGCAGTATGCATTCAGGAAAATCAGGAAGCTATCCGACGAATGGCTCATTTCCCTGGCCTGTTGAAATAGAATCGGTGCTTTTCGACTCAGTTTTATCGAACCCGGCAGCGTACCTTTATGTCGTAGTCCACGCCGAACGGCTTTATGCATAAAGTCCAGAATCTGGTCGATTCGCTGGTTAATTTCGGCCCGGCTCCGACCCGTGATAGCCATTTCGTTGGCCATCAACAGCTCATCCAGAGTAAGGTTATGGTCGGTAAGCTGGCCTTTCAGCTCGGCCATTGTACTGTATGGATACGGAACTGACTGTGGGCTGGCCGCCACTTCGGCCTCACCTTTTCGAAGGATAAAACCACCTCCAATGGAGTAATACTCTTCTTCGGCCAGTGTTTCGTCGTCCGCCATTAGCGTCAGCACCATCGTGTTGGCATAGGGCGAATCGTACCGTTTTTTATGGAAGAAAATCTGCTTCGGGCCTATACCAATCGTTTGAGAGCCTACCGGAACCGGATAGATTACTGACTCATCCCGCAACAGTTTTAGCAAGGCATCGGGATCGGTGGTTTCGGGTTGCCAGCCGAGTAGGCCAGCCACAATAGCCCGATCGGTACCGTGCCCTTTACCAGTAGCACTCAATGAACCATACAGGTGTATCTGAATGGCACTGGCCCGTTGTTGTGCATCGGGAGGGAGTTGGGCGAGTCGCTGTCGGAAATCGAACGCGGCTTTCATGGGGCCAATGGTATGCGAACTGGATGGCCCCGGCCCGACTTTAAACAGATCGAAAACCGATGTAGTAATAGGCGAGGAAATCATTGTTGATGAAGGTTTTAAGGGAGCCGTAAACTACTTATCCAACGCTCGGATCTGCGCCAGATATTCGGTTGGCAGCAGGACCCGCTGGACAAATGAACGTAGTCCAATGGCATTCAGGAGGCCATACAAGCCCAGTGAATAGTTGAGCAGTGGTTTCTGTGGTAATTCGAGTAAGTGACGAACCTGTTTAGGGACCAGCATTCCCTGTACCTGTCGGAGCAGATCGTATCGCCAGTTGCCTAACTCGTCACGGTATCGTTGAAAGAGTCGGTCTGTGAACTCGCTGCGGACCAAATCGCGGTTAAGATGAAGCTCCCGATCGGTCTGCCAATCGGTATACGTAGTCGGTAAGTCAGGCACCCCCATCCCAGCCCCTACTTCACGAAAGGTAGCAAATAGCTCGTTGCGCTCGCTATCGGTGAGCGGACGTTTTAGCAATTCAAAAGCGCGTTGCGAGTAGTCGATGAGCATGTAAAGTACATCGCGATAAGCCCAGTCGGGGATTTGGTACCCTCGCTTTTGCTCGATGCCCTGATGAATAGCTCCCATTCGGCTTATGGCCTGGCGGGCTTTCTCGTCAGGGGTGAACACTATTTCCTGCGCATACCGAACGGTCGAAAACAAGCGCCCAATCGGGTCGGCAGGTAATTTTCCCGTATAAAATAACCAGTCAACAGCTCGGTTGAGGGCAAACTCAGCCGCCGATCCGGCAAAGACTAACAGGATTACATCGGCGTCGCCCCAGATCTGGCGAACAATAGAGCCGGGTTTAACGAAGTATTTCATTGAAAAGCCATTTTGTGGTCATTCAGTAGTACGGATCGTTTTGATCGCTGCCCACAATTCAGTAGCAATATATACCAATGAATGACCTACTTACATAGCTAATACAACAAATTCGACGCGCCGGTTCTTTCGTTTATTCTCTTCGGTATCGTTGGGAGCAGCCGGGTGCGTATCGCCATACCCGTTGTGGCGGAGACGGGTTTCGGCAATACCGTTTCGAATGAGGTAGTTGGTAATAATTTTAGCCCTGTTCTCCGAAAGCGCCTGATTCAATCGACGGTCACCGACATTATCGGTATGCCCGGCAATTTCAATTACCAGTTTTGGCATCGAGACCAGGGTTTTGACGAGTTTGTTTAATTGCGGATAGGACTCGGCCCGCAGCACGTAACTACTCTGATCGAAGTACACATTGTCGAGCCGAAATGCCTGATTGAGCTGTAGGTTTCGAAACACCGTATCGGCCTTGGGTTCTTCTTTTTCGAGACGGATCACGTATCCATAATCTGCACAGGTATCGCACGAAACGGCCATGAGTTCTTCTGCCTCAAAATAGCCGGGTGAACTGGCGATGACATTCAGTGTATCGGTACGAGTGAGCACAAATGCGAAGGGTTTGCCGTTGGCATAACTCTTTCCCACAAACTTTTTATTGGCCATTTTTGCCTGAATCGTGAACTGGGCTGGAATTTCTAGTGACGTTTTGTCATCGACAGCAGAAATAGTAAACAGCGTTTTCTGCGTTCGGGCAACGGCAATATTCTGGCTGTAGGCTGTTGAAAATACCGCCAGAAAACAAATTAAAAAGGTTAAAGCACGCATATGGGTTACGGTTAGTCATGGTCTATGCGTAACTATATTACAAAAAAAATGCCGCTTTTGTCAAGTATGAGATGTAAGCGGATTGGTATATAAAAAATATGCCTTAGACAGCTAACAAATGAAAAAGCCAGCTCATTACTGAACTGGCTTTTCGTTTAGTTGATCTTCAGAACGGCCATAAACGCTTCCTGTGGGATTTCGACGTTGCCGACCTGGCGCATGCGTTTCTTCCCTTTTTTCTGCTTCTCAAGCAGTTTACGTTTTCGGGAAATATCGCCACCATAACACTTGGCCAAAACGTCTTTGCGCAGGGCACTCAGGGTTTCGCGGGCAATGATTTTCTGCCCGATAGCCGCCTGAATGGCGATTTCGAACTGTTGACGAGGGATTAGTTCTCTGAGTTTTTCGCACAGTTTTTTACCCCATTCATACGATTTCGAGCGGTGAACGATGGCCGAGAGCGCATCGACTTTATCGCCATTGAGCATAACGTCGAGCTTGACCATGTCCGATTCGCGGTTGTCCATAAACTCGTAGTCGAGGGAGGCATAGCCGCGCGAGATCGTCTTGAGTTTATCGAAGAAGTCGAATACAACTTCGGCCAATGGCATCTCAAACTGAAGTTCAACGCGCTCGGCGGTCAGATATACCTGGTTTTTCAGTATACTCCGCTTGTCCATACACAGACTCATGATGCCACCGACATACTCAGCCTTTGTGATGATCTGTGCCCGGATAAACGGTTCCTCAATATAGTCGATCAAGTTGGGGTCGGGCATTTCGGCAGGAGCCGATACCTGAATTTCCTGGCCTTTGGTGGTCATCACCTCGAAGCGTACCGAGGGCACCGTGGTAATAACCGTCATGTCGAATTCGCGCTCCAGGCGTTCCTGTACAATTTCCATATGGAGCATGCCCAGGAAGCCGCATCGGAAACCAAAGCCCAAAGCCGCCGATGTTTCGGGTTCCCAAACCAGTGCGGCATCGTTGAGCTGGAGTTTCTCCATCGCATCGCGGAGGTCTTCGAATTCGCTGGTTTCTACCGGATAAATCCCCGCAAACACCATTGGTTTTACTTCCGAGAAACCCTGAATAGCCGAACTGGCGGGATTTTCGACCGTAGTAACGGTGTCACCCACTTTTACTTCTTTCGCGATTTTAATGCCCGAAATCAGGTAGCCTACATCGCCACATTCGATCACGGGCTTAGGCACCTGATCTAGGCCGAGTGTACCTACCTCATCGGCGATATATTCTTTGCCGGTGTTCATGAACTTAACCCGGTCACCTTTCCGAATTCGTCCGTTCTTAACCCGGAAAATAACTTCTATACCGCGATAAGAGTTAAAATGCGAATCGAAGATAAGGGCCTGTAACGCTCCATCAGGATCGCCGGTTGGAGCCGGAATTCGCTCGACAATGGCCGCCAGAATTTCAGGAACGCCAATCCCTTCTTTTCCCGATGCTGGAATAATGTCGTCCCGATCGCAGCCCAGCAGGTCAACCATCTCGTCCTTAATCTCTTCAGGCATAGCGCCCGGCAGGTCGATCTTGTTGAGGACCGGTATAATCACCAGGTCATTGTTCAGAGCCAGATACAGATTGGAAATCGTCTGGGCTTCGGTTCCCTGCGACGCATCGACCAGCAGTAAGGCTCCTTCACAGGCGGCAATGGACCGCGAAACCTCGTAGGAAAAGTCAACGTGTCCTGGTGTATCAATCAGGTTTAGGGTATATAGCTCACCCTTGTGCATATACTCCATCTGGATGGCGTGGCTCTTGATGGTAATGCCGCGTTCTCGTTCCAGATCCATATCGTCGAGCAGTTGGGCCTGCATATCGCGGGCTCCTACTGTCTTGGTAAATTCTAATAATCGATCGGCCAGGGTGCTTTTGCCGTGGTCGATATGAGCAATAATGCAAAAATTACGGATGTGTTTCACGTAGGAAAATCCTGTTTGAGGTTTGTAGTTCAAACGCTACGGGCCAAACTACTTTTTAAATTGCAAAAATACGCATAAAAAACAAACGCCGGACTCATCGGGGAGCCGGCGTGTTCAATTACACTTCATCAACAAACTAAAAACCAAATGCTGTAGGAGGGGGACTCGAACCGCCCACGGTGCAGTTAGCTACAGTACAACTCTGGTGGTCAACCCCAGTCGCCACAAGGACGGCATTATGCTGCGTTTATCCTTTATCACCACCCCCGAGACAGGAGGGCACGTCTGCCAATTTCGACATCCTACAGTGTGAGGAAAAAATGTCAAGAAGACCGGCGTGTGACCCCGCTCGATCAACTTGACAATACAAAGTTAAGTTATATTGTCTATTCATTGCAAATTTCACATAAAATTTTCTTAAAATTTATAATTCATTTAAAAATGGAGTAGATTTGTTACGCTTCATCGAATAATTGATTGAAATGGCGGAAAAAAATTTAGAAATTGATAATACCGATCTGAAAATCCTGAGCCTGCTAATGCAGGACGCCAACATGCCGTACACCGAAATTGGGAAACGAATCTTCGTTTCGGGGGGGACAGTTCATGTGCGGATGAATAAACTTCGGCAGATGGGGATCGTTCGGGGATCGCAACTGGTGATCGACCACGCCAAACTGGGTTGGGACATCAGTGCCTTTCTGGGTATTTACTTAGATAAAAGTTCATTGTACGAAGACGTATCCCGGCAACTGGAAAAAATTCCGGAGGTCGTCAACGTCCATTATACTACCGGCATTTATAGCATATTCGCTAAAATCGTTTGCCGCGACACCCAGCACCTACGGGAAGTACTCCACGATAAGATCCAGAAAGTGAGTGGCGTACAGCGAACAGAGACCTTTATCTCACTTGAAGAGAGCATTAATCGCTCAATCCCGTTTTCGGAAGAGTGAAAAAGCGTGGAGCAAGGGGCGTGGTGCATGGAGCGTGGAGCTGGGATAGAACTTCCCCGCCATCCCAGCTCCACGCTCCCAGCCCCACGCCCCTTGCTCCACGCGTTGAACCCTAAACGGTCCTAAACATGTTATACCCACCAATACAAGTTAATTTATGCAGCCTACAATTCATGCAACGACGGTGGTCGGGATTCGGCACAATGGCCATGTGGCTCTAGGTGCCGACGGTCAGGCCACTATGGGAAATACCATTGCCAAGAGTAATGTTCGAAAAGTTCGGGTGTTGATGGGGGGGAAGGTTCTGGCTGGTTTCGCCGGTTCAACCGCCGATGCGTTTACGCTGATCGAGCGCTTTGAAGAGAAATTAAATGCCTATGGCGGCAACCTGAAACGAGCCGCTATCGAACTCGCGAAAGACTGGCGGACAGATCGTTACCTGCGGAAGCTGGAAGCCATGCTCATTGTCGCATCGAAAGACGACCTGCTCATCGTATCGGGTACGGGCGATGTGATCGAACCCGATAGTGATATTGCGGCCATCGGCTCCGGGGGTATGTATGCCCAATCGGCAGCGATTGCCCTAAAAAAACATGCCTCTGAGCTGTCGGCCGAAGAGATGGTGAAAGAAAGCCTGCACATTGCTGCCGATGTATGTATTTATACGAACCATAATTTGGTCGTTGAATCGTTATAGTGGAGTAGTTGATTAGAATTCTGACGTTATGAAGATTGCTCCACAATTCGGTCCCAGACTTATGAATCGGCGAATAGCCCTGGGGTTTATTGTGGCTATGGTGCTGATTGCATCAGGGTTTATTATATCGTTTTATAGCTATAACAAGCATGGTGAGGATACGCAGCGGGTTCGGCATACGTATGAAGTAACCGGCACGCTTGAGCGAATCCTGTCGTTGGTTAAAGACCTGGAATCGGGTTCACGTGGCTACCTGATCACCAGCGACACGTCGTATTTGCAGCCGTATCGGAAGGCCGTGATTCAGTTACCGGTTGAACTCAGGAAACTAGAGGGGTTAACCACCGATAATCGACTTCAACGACAACGCCAGCAGGTACTAACCGAACTGATCAACGATAAACTAGCCGTTACGCAGGTACGAATTGGGACAAGCCTTGCCGACAAAGGGAATCTGGCAATAAGTACCCAAAGCAAGCGGCTCATGGGTATTATTCGTCAGCATGTGTCGATTATGGTCGAAACGGAACAGACGCTCATGGAAATGCGGAATAAACTGGCGACCCGTTCGTTTCGGAATACGTTGACCGTGATTTTTGCCTTGTCGTTGCTGACCTTTATGGCGTTGGTCATTTCATACCGATTGCTGGAGCAGGAACTGATTCGACGTCAGGAAACGGAAGATCAACTTCGCGAATATGAGGATCAGTTAAGGGGGCAAATCCGCCAACTCGAAACCTCGAATGAAGAGCTGGAACGATTTGCGTTCGTAGCCAGTCATGATTTACAGGAACCGCTCCGAAAAATTCAGTCGTTCTCCAATCTGATTACGGATCGGTATAGCAGCCTGTTCGACGCCGACAGCCTGATGTTTATGAGCAAGATTTCGCATTCAGCCGAGCGCATGTCGAAGCTGATTAAGGATTTGCTAAACTTTTCGCGGATATCAAATCATCAGGAGAGCTTTAAACCCGTGTCGCTGGCCGATATTGTTCAGCGGATTCTGGACGATCAGGAGTTGCGGATCAAAGGGATGGATGTTCAGCTCGAAGTGGGTGAATTACCCACTATTCAGGCCGTTTCCAGCCAAATGGATCATCTTTTTAACAATTTGATCTCGAATGCGCTTAAATTTACCCGACCTGGTGTTCGGCCTTTACTTCGGATTCAGTCCCGGCCTGCTGAGGGCAATTACTATACCGAACTGGTTCCGGGCAGGTCTTATTTCGAAATTACCATTGAGGATAACGGAATTGGTTTTGAGGAGAAATATTTAGATCACATCTTTAAAGTTTTTCAACGATTGCATGGTAAAACTGCATTCGAAGGTACCGGCATAGGATTAGCCATTTGCAAGCGGGTCGTTATGCGGCATCACGGCCTTATTACAGCACGGAGTCAACCAAATGAGGGCACTACTTTTGTGGTTGTCCTACCAGAAAGCCAATTACTACAACATTATGACAGACCAACTTCAGCCGAAACCTATTCATATCCTGCTGGTTGATGACGACGAAGACGATCGTTATTTAACGCGTGAGGCTTTTCATCAGCATTACCCGACCAGCCGTATTTCGTTTGCTGAAGACGGGGAAGATCTATTGGATTTCTTAAATTATAATGGCCGGTACGCAGAATCAACCCATGTCATGCCTGAGTTGATTCTGCTGGATTTGAATATGCCCCGTAAAGATGGGCGGGAAGTGCTGCGCGAAATTAAATCGAACGATCTGTTTCGGCACATCCCAGTTATTGTGCTGACCACCTCCGATGCCAAGGAAGATATAGAAACATCGTATTTCAATGGGGCTAATAGCTTCATTACAAAACCTTCTACGTTTCAACGCCTGAGTGAAGTAACCAAAGCCATCGGACAGTACTGGTTCAGTGTTGTAACCGTCTGCGAACACCCAGAGGAAGGGAATCGGGTGTAGTAGTTGATTGGTTTGTTAGTTAATTGGTTAACTGGTTTGTTGATTACGAACCAGTTAACCAATCACTCTCCTCCTTTCAGGCCAACCAGGCTTACAAAAATCTTTTCGAGTTCGTTAGTGACAGTTCTGCTTTGGCCGGGTGTGAATTTGTTCACCAGAATACAGAAACTCATGGGTTCGCCATCGGCTGCTGTAAAATAGCCAGCATAGGCCCGTACGCCCTCAATCGATCCACTTTTGGCCCGAATGTTTCCAGCGGCTGCCGTTCCACGGGCCAGGCTTCGGACGGTGCCGGTTTGCCCAACGATGGGAATGGTCTCGTAGAACTGTGGGAAGTTTTTGTCGCGTCCCATCGCGCTCAGAATACCGGTCATATTATCGGCTGTGAGAGCGCCTACGGTCGACAGGCCGCTACCATCCCGAATGCGGAATCCATCCAGATTAACTCCTTTGGTCTTCCAGTAAGAAGTGATTGCTTCCACGCTTCCGTCCGTTGTTCTGACATTTTTGTTGATGGCTAAAGCCGTTGTTCGTAGGAGTGCTTCGGCATAGAGGTTAATGCTCTGAAAATTCGTCTGCTGGATTATGTCGGGTAAGGCAGGTGATTTGTGCTGATTGATCACCGTTCGTTTTGTGTTGACCGGGACTGTGGCTGGTATTCCACCACCAATCGAAGCGGGTGGATTACTGATCGTAATATTCTGCTGGAAGAGTTGATTTTGAAGGGCATAGGCGGCAAAATAGGCAGGGTCGGGTAGGGCACCTTTTACACTAAATTCATTGGCTGGTTCTCCCATTGGTACTTTGCCTGTGAGCCACTGCTGGTTCATAAACGGAACTCCGTAAATATTCACCTGATCGCCCGTATTAGCCGCATCGGTCGTGACCGTATTTCGAAAAGCGATGTACGGTACTGGAGGATCGGTGCGTAAAACACTGGTAGGCGCGTGGAGCGATTTGCCGGGCCGGAAAAATACGCGATACAGATTCTCATTGATATTCAGGGCGCTCAGACTGGCTCCGTAGTAATTGCCCAAATCGCCAAACGGCCAGGTGTTAGGGGTAGTCAGGTCGTCGTATAGGCTGGCATCACCCACGACTGTTCCCTGAATCCGGCGAATTCCGGCGGCTTTTACGGCATCCCCCCAGCTTTTTACCAACGTTGTTACGTCATAATAACCCGGAAACCGCCAGCTCCCCAGCGAAGGGTCGCCCGTTCCGCGAATGTAGAGGTTACCCGTCAGTACACTGTCTGTGATCGTTCCATCGTATTCAAGTGTGGTCGTGTAGGTGTAAGTAGGGCCCAGCACGGCCAGGGCTGTAGCCGTGGTGATGAGCTTAAGTGTCGATGCCGAGGGTAAACTAAGCCGGGCATTGTAGCCAATCAATTCTTCGCTATCCTTTACGCGTCGGACCGAGAGGGCAACGGTACCGAACCGAGTTGCCGGACTCGACTGAAACGCTTCTATCTGTTCCATTAGATGTTGTGTTGCCAGAGAATCAATCAGTCGCTTCGCTCGCGGCTGTGCTTTCAACTCGACATAACTAACAAAAAAACAGATGAGTACAACGATGACAGAATGGACCGAAAAATGGGGGAGAATGCGCATTTAAGAACGGTTAGGCGATTCGATGGGTATTGCTTACCTTTGCAAACTTACGAAATACGAGCCATCCAGTTTACGCAAATCCACCTTCACAAATTATCGGAAGAAAGAACACTGGTAAGTTAAAGTTGTACGCATGAAATTATCATTTCTGGGGGCAGCCCGGCAGGTAACAGGTAGCATGTACCTGCTGGAACTGGAGGATGACTACCGCATCCTGATTGACTGTGGTTCGGATATGGAGCGATCCAGTTCGAATGGTCAAACGGCCCCCGCCGTTACTCATCCAGGATTTTTTCCGTTTGAGGCTTCAAGTATCAATCTGGTCCTGCTTACACACGCGCACGTCGACCATTCGGGAAATCTGCCTAACCTGTTTAGGGAAGGGTATGAGGGGCAAATACTGTGTACTGAACCAACCTTTGCGCTAACCAATGTGTTGCTTAAAGATGCAGCTTCGCTCAATCAGAAGCGAATCAACGAACTCAATGCCAGTAAAAAGCAGCGTGTAAAGGAACGACAATTGCAGATGCAGAAAGATTTGTATCTGGATAAGCAGGTGCGGGATACCATGGAGAGTGTGGTTCCGATTGCCTTCAACCGAAAGTTTCGGGTTGCCGACAATGTCGACGTTACCTTTATTCCGGCAGGCCACCTACTGGGCGCAGCTCATATCGTCATTAACGTACTGGAGGGTGGTGTTCGCAAGAGTATCTGTTTCTCCGGCGACATTGGCCGCAAAAACTATCCACTGCTGGTCGATCCGGCTCCGGTGCCTGCTGTCGATTATTTAATTTGCGAGAGTACCTATGGCAACCGGCTGCACGACAATCACCTCTCGCCCGAAGATACCCTGGCCGACATCATCCAGCGTACCTGTGTCGATATTCCTGGACGACTGATCATACCCTCTTTTAGCGTTGGTCGTACGCAGGCGCTTTTGTACACCCTGAATCGGTTGTATACCGAGCGGGATTTTCCGCCAATAAAAGTATTTTCGGATAGCCCGATGGCATTCGAAAGTTCCAAGATTTATATGCAGCATGTGCGGATGCTGAACAACGAGGCCCGGGAATTTTATAAGGAAAACGAAACCTTATTCGACTTCGAGAACTTTCAGTTTTTAGAGTCGTCGAAAGCCAGCAAAGCCATTTCGAACTTCAACGAACCGTGTATCATCATCTCATCATCGGGAATGGTGCAGGGCGGACGGGTCGAGCATCACGTAGCCGAAAACATCAGTAACCCATATGCGACAATTCTGATTATCGGTTATTGCGCTGAAGGAACACTCGGCTGGCGACTGTTGAATGGACAGCAAACGCTGACTATCAAAGGCAATGATCATCAGGTGCTGGCTAATATTGAGAAGATAGATGTGTTTAGTGGTCATGGCGACCGCAACGATCTGATTAATTTTGTTGGAATGCAATCACCCGATACCCTCAAATCGGTTTTCCTGGTTCATGGCGAATATGAGAGCATGGAAGCGTTTCGCAACACACTGGCCGAAGAAGGCTACCCACAGGTGATTATTCCGAAGAAAGGAGAGAAATATGAACTTTAAGAAGTGAGAAGTTAGGAGCGAGGAGTGAGAAGGCTGTCGCATGTTTTTCTAAGTGCGTCAGCCTTCTCACTCCTCGCTCCTCGCTCCTCGCTCCTAATTACTACTTCATGAGAACTTACCTCGATTTTGAGAAACCCATTGCCGACCTGGAAGCGCGGCTGGAAGAGACAAAGAAACTGGCCCAGAGCAGCAACGTGGACGTGAGTGAAGCCGTGGCTATTCTGGAGCAAAGTATTGATAAACTCCGGCAGGAGATTTTCCAGAATCTGACACGCTGGCAGCGGGTTCAGCTTTCCCGTCATCCCGATCGGCCGTATACGCTCGACTACATTTCGCTCATGTGCGATCAGTTTGTCGAACTCCATGGGGATCGTACCGTTCGCGATGATCCGGCTATGGTGGGTGGCTTTTGCGAACTGGGTGGCCAAACCGTAATGATCATTGGCCAGCAGAAAGGGCGGAATACCAAACAGCGTCAGCATCGGAACTTCGGTATGCCCAATCCCGAAGGGTACCGGAAAGCCCTGCGACTGATGAAGTTGGCTGAAAAATTCAACAAGCCGATCGTCACCATGATCGATACGCCGGGAGCGTTTCCTGGGCTGGAAGCCGAAGAACGGGGTCAGGGTGAGGCCATTGCCCGCAATCTGAAAGAGATGTTTATGCTGACGGTTCCGGTTATCTGCATCATCATTGGTGAAGGCGCTTCAGGTGGAGCCCTCGGCATTGCCATTGGTGACCGGGTGTGGATGCTCGAAAATACCTGGTACTCGGTGATTTCGCCTGAAAACTGTTCTACGATTTTGTGGCGGAGCTGGAATTTTAAGGAACAGGCAGCCGAAGCCATGAAACTGACCGCCCGCGATATGCAGCTCAACAAACTGGTCGATGAAATTATCGAAGAACCTGTAGGTGGTGCCCACAACAATCACCAGGAAATGGCTAATCACCTCAAAGAAGTTATCCTGTCGGCACTTGCTGAGCTAAATGCCCTATCACCCGAAGAACGCATCAATCAACGAATTGAGAAGTTCTGCGAAATGGGCGTTGTTGTTGAATAAACTGTTTCAGGTTTTAAGTTTCAGGTTGGCTGACGCATGATTGTACTTGCGTCAGCCAACCTGAAACTTAAAACCTGAAACCTGAAACAAATAGCTGTGAAAAACTTAATTTTCGACCTCGGTGATGTGATCATCCCGATTGACCTGACGGCTCCCATTCGGAATTTTGCCATGCTGGCTAATTTGCCGGAAGACGAAGTTAGGGCCATTTGGAAACAACACGACTTTATCAATCGCTACGAAACAGGTCTTATTGATGATACGGCCTTTCGAACGCAGATTCGGCAGTTGTTGCAGAATGATAGCTGGGCCGATGAAGTGATTGATACAGCCTGGAATACCGTGCTACTGGAGCTTCCTGTTGAGCGGATCGAACGTATTAAGGAACTGAAGCAAAATCATCGGTTATTTCTGCTAAGCAATACAAGCCCGATTCATATTCAGCATGTGAATGGCGTGTTAAAAGGGTTGAATCAGCCAGCGCTGGAGGAACTCTTCGAGCGGGTATTTTATTCCTATGAAGTGGGACTGGCCAAGCCATCGCCTGCGATTTACCAGCATGTTTTGGATCAAGCCGGGCTTGTAGCCTCAGAAACCGCTTTTTTCGACGATAATGCGGCAAACATCCAGTCGGCTGCTGTGTTAGGTATTCAGGCGGTGCATGTACAGCCTCCCAAGACAATTCTTGACTACTTAATGAATGTATAGTGAACAATGGATAATGAATAATTGGCAGAGTGACCAGTCATTATCCATTGTTCATTAGTCATTATCCATTAAACTGAATGAGCCCTCGCATCCGTACTTACCTCCTGCACGGAGGTCTTTTTTTGATCACGCTCATAACGACAACCCTGGCGGGAGCTGAATGGATGTTTGGGCGGTTATTCATCCCGTTTGAAGGAACAACCCCGTTGGGTTGGAACGAGTTTCTGGCTGGTTTTCAATTTTCAATACCCTTTCTGGCTATTCTGACAGTACATGAGTTTGGTCATTATTTTACGGCAAAGGCTAATCGTGTACGGGTCACCTTACCGTTTTATATTCCGATCTGGTTTGGTATTGGGCAAAGTATTGGAACGCTGGGCGCTTTTATTCGAATAAAGGATTACATCAATAGCCGACGGAAATACTTCGATATTGGCATTGCCGGGCCTCTAGCCGGATTTATGTTAGCGTTAGTTGTGCTATGGTACGGATTTACGCATTTACCTCCACCCGAGTTTATTTTTACCATTCACCCTGAATATCAGAAATGGGGACTCGATTATGGCCTGTACGCCTATCAGAACTTACCAGAAGGAGCGGCTATAGGGTTAGGGGATAACTTACTGTTCCATTTCTTCAAAACGTACGTAGCCGATCCGGCTCGGGTGCCCCACCCCTACGAAATGGTACACTATCCGTATATACTGGCGGGTTATCTGGCCTTATTTTTCACTTCGCTCAATCTGATACCGATCGGTCAACTGGATGGCGGACATATCCTGTATGCCCTGATTGGACGCAAACGGTTCCAGTGGGTAGCTCCGGTGTTGTTTATCGGGTTTGCGTTTTATGCTGGTTTAGGAGCTTTCAAACCGACCGACTTTGCCGTACCGACTGACGAAGCGTTCTTTTCACAACTAGGAAATTTTGCGCTGTACATTGTCTTCTTATACCTTGCTTTTGGCCGCATCAGCGATAATCGAACTACCAACCTACTGATTACGCTTAGCGTAGTCGTGGGCCAACTGATTGTATCCTGGATGTTGCCAACGGTAAACGGTTATTTTGGTTTTACGGTATTTATCTTTGTACTGGGGCGGTTTTTGGGCGTATATCATCCCGAAACCGAACTGGAAGAACCGCTTGATCTGAAGCGACAGATATTGGGGTGGATTGCCCTGCTAATCTTTGTGTTATGTTTTAGTCCACAGCCCTTTTTGATTGCCTAGAAGTAGGTCCGAATTCGGCAAATTTACCTACCTTACGGTCGTGTAACCTAACCTTGCTGTATGCGACCCCTTCCTCGACAACTCTCGGATGATGAACTTATGGCTGGCATCCGGGCTGGTGGTCCCGAGCGCCGACTCTATGAAAATAAGCTCTACGAAAAATATCAGTACCTGATCGACGATGGTACCCGTAAACATCGGTTGACCGAAGACGAATGCGCCAGTGCGTATTCTGACGCTGTTTTGGCCCTGTTCGATCATCTTGATAGTGGCCGTTTTGAGGGACGTTCGGAGCTGAAGACCTATCTCTATCAAATATTTACGTTCAAATGTGTTGACGAAATTCGAAAAAAGACGACTAATCGGAGTAAGGTGCACGATGCCCTTTCGCTCGACGATTCGCTGATGCAACTGCCCGATCAGGCCCGATCGGTAGTACAACGGCTGATTGCTCAGAGCGATGTTGATAAATTGCTCCAAAACCTGCGTCAGTTAGGCGATAAATGTCGCGAAATGATTCTGTCGTGGGGGGAGGGATATTCCGATGAAGAAATTGCTGTGGCGATGGGGTATAACTCGGCTGCTGTAGCTAAAACCAGTCGTTTGCGGTGCCTGGAACGCCTGCGCGAACGCTTTCTTAACATACGATGAACAAGGATCTGGAAACGATCGAAAACTATGTGAATGGCCAGCTCTCGCCCGCCGATCGAGCGGCATTTGAGCAAGCCCTTCATGATGACCCGGCAGTAGCCGAAGCGCTCGCTTTTTATCTATTGACCTGGCAGGCTGTAAAAGCAGATGTACAGCAACCCTTACAATCCGCAGACCGTGATCAACGCCGTGCCGAACTCAATGCGTTGCGGAAAAAGAGTCAATCGATTTCAACCGACGATTTGGTTGGTGGAGAAATAGTTCGTCAGCTCGCGCCCTCCCGGAGTTTCCCGATGCGTTGGGTAGCTGCTGCCAGTATCGTACTCTTATTAGGGTTGGGTTGGTATTTTCTTTCACCTAAAAGCTCTGGTGCTGATGCTCGTCAATTGGCCGATCAATACGTAAACGAACATTTTATGCAGCTTCCCACCACAATGGATGGTGGTTCGTCGGGTTCGCCTACGATCGACAGTTTGAAAATGGGCATTGGCTTATTCAACAAAGGCCAGTTGGCCGAAGCTGATGCCGTGTTTCAGCAGGTACTTTCCCGGCAGCCTAATTCGGATAGCGCGTTAAAATACGCGGGTATTGTTTCCCTGCGCCAACAGAAATACGACCAAGCGATTACCTATTTTCATCGGCTCAGTGAGCATACCGATCTGTTCGCCAACCCCGGCACCTTCTACGAAGCACTCACCTATCTGAAGCGAAATCAACCGTTAGATAAAGTGAAGGCCAAGGAGTTGTTCGAGGAAGTGATTACCAGGAACTTAGAGGGTAAAGCTGACGCTGAACCAATAATAACTACCATCTCACACTAAACGTACCTAATAATGCCTAAAATTGAAGACTTAATTGCTCTGCGTGCAAGTGTCGACCCAACTTTTAAAGTTGAAAAAGATCCTTACACAGGGGTCTTCCATATGGAAGATCAAATTCTTTTCAAATTTGACCCTGGAACCCCTGAACAGAATATTCTGGAATCTGTACTGCATTACGTAAATGCATCGAATGCTATTTTAAAGAGTCGGGGAATTCCCAAAGAAGCTTCGTTGAGTAACCTATCCGTAAAAACAGATGGAACTGTAATTGCCTATGGGACAGATATGCGAGTAGTCGTTAGAGGCAATGGTGGAACAACAAACCCTCCACCCCCTCCACCTCCTGGCACAAGAGCTCTTGAAATAAAGTATGATTCTGTCTTACTGGTAGTTGGTTTTAAATCTGATTTAAGTTTAACTGAAACAGTTCTTCCTGAATCCCAACTTTTATTTTGATCAGGACTTTCGCTGAGCGTTGTGTCATGTTTATTAAGAGAGTCATCCAGAACCGAGGCACAACGTTCAGCGAAAGTTCATTGATATATATGTGGTTGCTTAGGCTATTAGAATTGGCTGTTTGAAGCACATAGGCTTCCATTTTTCGGAATAATCCAATTAATACAGCAGGACTTTCAAGGTGCCCATTATTACTACGGTTAATGATAGCTGTAGTAATGGGTTAAATGAAAGTCCTGTCTATTAGAATTAGATGCTGTATGATTAGACAACTACTAACTCCTGTCTTTCGTCTACTCAGCAGCAGCATCATTATGCTTAGGTTAGTCGGAACGACTGCTCATGCACAATGCCCTTCTCCTACAGAAGTTCATACACAACTTGTCGAAATCGGAAAGAAAGAAAATACACAGAAAATTAATCTGTTAACCGATTTACAGAAAAAGCTTCAACAGAATAACTGCCTAGACTCCAATTACACAAATGTTCTACATTATTTGGGCCTAGCGTACTATACATCGGGGCAATATGAGAAGGCTACTCAAAAATTTAAAGAAAGTATTGCGATCAATCAACAACTGAAGTATGATGTAAATTCTACTCTACAAATCGATAGCTATCTCTATCTAGGTGTTATCCGCCAGTTATTACAGGATGAATCGGGGGCTATTAACTTCTATAAAACCTGCGTTCATTTGGGTAAATTATACAATAAAAGCCACCAGACAGTTGGCTTTGCGCTGATGTATTTATCGTTTTTATATCAGGAAAGGGGCGATTACCAAAATGCATTAAATTTAGCGCAACAGGGTGTATATCAGGCCCGGTTATGTGCCAATAAGACGCTTGAAGCGTTATGTTTGGGTGAAGAGGCTCGTGATCTGAAGTCAATAGGAAAATACGAAGAAGCATTACCTGTTATAGAAAATGCTATTCAACTTATTCAGTCCATCAAAGGTGCTACCAATACACGCATTTTTTTTACTGTTATCAAAGCTGAAATAGCCGCTAATACTGGTAATGCTGGCTTATCGATTACATTATATCTGAATGCAATCGCATATTATCAGCAAAATCGACAGATAGAGCAAGCGGCTCATGCACTTGGTAATCTTGGGTATTTATACATGGATGTATACAAGGATTACGGGAAAGCTATTGTTTATCTTCAGCGTGCTTATGAAACATTTACTAGTCCATATCATAAAGCTCGGGTACTTAATAATATAGCAGTTATTTATTCTCGTGAAAAACAGTTCGACAAAGCATTAGTGACATACCAAAAAGCTCTACTAACGCTGCCTATTAACTTCCACCAATCCAATAGCCGCTACAATCCGTCTGCAGCAGTTATGCAATTGGCAGTGGATAAAGAATATCTATTGACACTCATTCAGGATAAGGCTAATACCTGGCTGACTTATGCTAAGGAAACTAAAAGCCTTCAGCGGTTGCAGTATGCTCTATCTACATACCAAATAGCCGATCAGATGATTGACATAATGCGGTGGGAGCATATTGGCCAGCAATCCAAACTATTTTGGCGACAGAAAACACGGGGAATGTATGAACGCGCCATCGAAACCTGCTATCGGCTTGGGAGTACTGAGCAGGCATTTCGGTTTATGGAAAAAAGCCGGGCGGTTATGCTGGCTGATAAACTGAACGAATTGGGAGCTAAACGACAACTCTCCCCCAAACAGGCTGCAGAAGAAAAGCGCTTGCATAAGCGAGTGAGTGAACGACAGGCAGAAATCGCTACATTGACCCCTGACAGCACTCACTATGAGCCTGTACGTATGGCTTTGAATGCCTGTCAGGATAGCTTGAACAGTTTCCTGAAAGAACTGGAACAGTCGAATCCGGCCTATTATCGGTATAAATACGATAACGCTACACCGTCGCTTGCTGAGTTGCAAAGGTATCTGACGAAACAGGGAAGTTCATTGGTTACGTATTTTGTTGGGGATAGTGCATTGTACCTGATGGCAGTTTCGGGTGGTAAGTCTATTTTGAAAAAGCAGCCAATCGGTCCATATACCCAGGCTTTGAAACAGTTTGCTCCTTTACTGGCTACTGCCGAAGCCATGCGCAAAACGTCGGAAGTAAATCGGTACCTGATCCTCAGCAACAGTCTGTATCAACAACTCCTGACTCCGCTCAATTTGCCAAAAGGCCGGGTTATAGTCTCGCCCGATGGATTCTTTATTCCATTCGATGCCTTGAGCCGATCGGCTAGTCAACCACAATATCTGGTCGCTGATTATGCATTCAGTTATGTGTATTCGGCTCGTCTGTTGCTGAAAAATCAGGCTCCTGATAGACAGATTACGGGCTTTCGGACATACGATTTTTTAGGTATTGCGCCGGTCGATTTCGCTCCCTCGCTCGGACAGGTGATGCTGCCTAATTCAGATGCTGCTTTAACCCTGATCGGTAAACGATTCCGCTCGGCTAAACTACTGACGCATGAAACCGCTACCCGCGAGGCTTTTCTGTCCAAAGCATCCACTGCTCGTATTATTCACCTGTTCACGCACGCGGTTGCCGATAGTACTGACCAAGAGCCGAAACTGTATTTTGCCGATTCCACTCTGAAATTGTCTGATTTGTCCGATGGTGCCTTGCCTAATGCGAAGTTGATAGTGCTGGCAGCCTGTAAGACCGGGATTGGCGCTAATCAACGCGGAGAGGGGGTTTTTAGCCTGGCACGGGGTTTTGCCGCATTAGGTGTACCCAGTGTGCTCACTACCCTCTGGAGTGTTGAAAACGAAGCCACCTACCGGCTAACAGACCTTTTTTATACCTATCTGGACCAGGGACTAACCAAAGATATTGCTCTGCAACGGGCAAAGCAGGACTGGCTCAAAACGGCTGAGGGTGCAGGCCAACTTCCCAACTACTGGGCTGGGCTGATCATCGTGGGCGATGCAGAGCCGATGGTAACTAATTTCGTTGGGCTATGGGTTATCCTGCCAATTCTGCTTTTAAGTAGTGTAGGCTTGTGGCTCTGGCGCAAACGGAAACAGCAAAGTCAGGCGTATATCTTAGCGCCCAAAGAGGTCTAATAAAGCCGGATCGGGATTGAAGTAAGTATTGGATAATTTAGTACAGCAGTTCCATCGTGCGTTTGCTGGTAACAATACGGTCTATTGTGAAGGCGTACTTATGATAGATTACTGTTTAGCCCGTTCCACTAACTTACTAATGTCGCTGCTGATTTGCTGGATGAAATTGAGCTGCTCCTGTAATGCTGGATCGTTGAGTGGCGTAGCGGGCGCTGGCGTATCTATAGCAATGAGTTCTGCCGTCGACGGTATTGTCTTGGGTTCTAACCGGCGGAGGCTTTCAGTTAAGGTGTGTAAGGCTCGTTTGATCGGACGTATAACCGTTGCCGGATAGCCCTTCGAGCCGCTGTTGACGTGGGTTGAGGTGATGGTGGCTATATTGGCCGACAGCACATGGTTCAGGACAACGAACTCATAAATTAGTTTCTCATTGCGTTGTTTATGTTTAGGTTCCGACACCATCCGCTCGAAGGCGGCTCCCAGATTGGCTGATGTCACATACACCTCTTTTCGAGCCAGCTTGTAATCGACCAAGGCAATAGAACGTCCTGACAAACTATCGAGCAGGAGTTGGACATACCGAACATTCGCCTTCAAAACAGCACTCATAGGGGGCACAAGCTGATCGGATTCCCATTGCGGGAAAAACAGGTAGCCAGCAACCAGTGCAATTGCTCCGCCTAATAATGTATCGAAAAAACGCTCTTCGGCAACACCTAAATAGCTGGTACCCAGAAAACTGAACAGGATCAGGATAAAAGGCGTTACGCAGATCACCATCACGATGTAATAGGTTCGCTGGGTGCTATACGTACCGAGCATAAACAGCACCATGAACCAGAAATGAACCATTTTGTCGGGAATTAACGTCAGAACCAGCACCCCCATCAGCCCCCCTACGAAGGTGCCGATAATGCGTTCGATATTCCGTTGTTTGGTCAGGCTGAATGCGGGTTTCAGAATCACAGCAATGGTCAGCAGCACCCAGTAACTATGATGGCCATAGGGGAGGAGTTTGGTCAGCACAAAACCTATCAGCATGGCCATTGATAACCGCACTGCATACCGAAAAACGATTGAATCGAACGTCAGGTTATCCAGCAACGATTTTAGCTCAATGTCCTGGTGGGAAACAAAACGGCCATATTCCAGATTGTCGGTGCGAGCCGAGTCAGTGGCCGGCATGGCCAGACTATTTTGCAGGGTTGTTAATCGCTGACTAACAGCCCGCAGACTTACCAGCACTTTTTTCAGGACAAGGTTGCTCCCTTCCTGATCACCCAGGGTATCGATGCGCCGTTTTAACCGATCCAGTGAACGGGTTATGTCATCCGATTGCTTCAGCGTTAGCGGTACCGGCGACTGAATAGCAAGACCAATATGATCGAGCGAGACGGAGAGTTGCCGAATAACCCGGGCGATTTTTTCCAGAACTCCCGAGCCGCCGAACCGTTCGCGGATAGCGCTATAGTCGTAATACATGGCCGTAATCTGTTCGTACAGGTCGACTACATCCACAAATGTAAGCAGGAGTGACCGGCCCGTTCGAGTGGATTCGGTTACAATGCGTCGGCTTTTGAACAGCACTTCCCGTACGGCATCCTGCTTTTCGCTCACCACTACCTGCTGAGTAATAAGTCGCCGATAATCATCGTCCAGATCGGTGGAACTGCTGTAAAAATCGGCCTTTATGGCCATGAGCTTCGCTATTTCATGGATGCATTGGCCGAGGGCCTGCTGCGCCAGCCGGTAGGGCTGTAAGCGGGATACCAGCAAACTGATAGCCGTATACCACAGTCCGCCAATGAGCACACAACCGCTTTCGTGGATTACCCCAGCCACGTCGAGTGGCCGGTCGAGCATCAGGATCATGATCAGTATGGCTGCCGTTCCGACGGAGGTAGCTCGGTTACCGTAGATACCCAGCATCGAAAAGAAAAAGCTGAACAGCAGAATTTCTGCCCCTAATACGTACGGATTCATACGAGCGAACCCGGTGATGAGCGTGACCAGAAATGCAAACAGAACGGTAACGGTCATGCCATTACGTCGGTGGGCAACCGGGCCGGGGGCATCGCTGATACTGACATTCAACGCCCCCAGCGACATGGCCAGACCTGTCTGTAGCTGGTCAAACTGCATGAACAACAGCGAGGGCAGCAAAATAGAGAGCGTGGTGCGCAACCCGTCAGAAAAGTACTGACTGGACAAGAAGTAACTGACTTGTCGGGTGCGTTTGTTCATGCAGGAAATGGAGGATTAGATCGCTGGGGCAACGCCGGTTTTACGTTCGCCAATCTGTTGCCGCCACATGGCGTAATATAGACCTTTCTGCGCTAACAATGCATCGTGGCTACCGGTCTCAACGATCTTTCCTTTTTCAAGGACAAAAATGGTGTTGGCGTGCATAATTGTCGATAGGCGGTGAGCAATTAAAACCGTAATTTGTTCCTGAAGCGCCGAAACGTGTCGAACGGTCTCGGTAATTTCTTCTTCAGTGAGCGAATCGAGCGCGGAAGTAGCTTCATCAAAAATCAGCAGACGCGGATGCCGAACCAATGCCCTGGCAATCGACAACCGCTGTTTTTCGCCACCCGACATCTTCAGTCCTCCTTCGCCAATTGGGGTGTCGAGCCCTTTATCCGATCGAGTCAGCAGGTGCTCGGCGGCCGATTTATCCAGTGCGTCGAGCATCTCGGCTTCGGTTACATCGGGTTTGACAAAAGCCAGATTTTCGCGGATGGTTCCCGAAAATAGATGCGTTTCCTGCGTAACAAACCCAATTTGCCGACGCATGGGGTTGAACCGAATATCTTTGGTAGAAATGTCGTTGTAATAAATCTCCCCGTCGACAGGTCGATACAGGCCAACCAGCAGTTTGACCATCGTCGATTTACCTGAACCGGATGGTCCCACAAACGCAATGGTATCGCCTAATGAGGCTTCGAACGATACCCCATCGATGGCGTTCTGGCTTGCCCCATTATGCCGGAAAACTACATCCGCAAAACGCAGGTGTTCAATTGGTCCTACTTCAATGGCGGCTTCCGGGTTCCGCTCGATGGGTTTTTCCATTAGTTTTTCGAAGCTGTTCAATCCCGCTTCGGCTTCCCGATAAGCTAAAATAATATTACCCAGATCCTGCAAGGGGTTGAAGATCGACACGGAAATGAACTGCATGGAAATCAGCTCGCCCGTGCTGAGCACATTCCGAAAAATCAACCAGAGGAGCGTAAATAAGACCGACTGTTTCAGGACGTTCAGTGTGGTGCTTTGCCAGAACGTCAGTAACCTTACCCGACGGACTTTGGTCATTTCCAGATCGAAAATTCGGGCTGTCAATCCTTTCAGACGGCGGATTTCCGGGAAGGTAAGTCCCAGGCTTTTGATAAGTTCGATATTGCGGAGCGATTCGGTGATAACGCCCGACAGTAGGGCCGTTTCGCGGTTGATGGTGCGTTGCGTGGTTTTGATCTGTTTACTGAGCAGACCAGTAAGACCGCCCAGGAGCAACACGCCGATCAGAAATACCGGAATAAGTGCCCAGTGTTTGGTGATGGCATACCAGATCAGGAACCCCATACCAACAATAGATGAGAACAGCACATTTACGAAGGAGTTGATAAACTTCTCGGTATCCGTGCGCACTTTTTGCAGGGTCGATAAGGTGGCTCCACTGCTTTGGTCGCCAAATTCCTGATACGACAGCCGGAGTGTTTGACGTAGCCCTGCATCAAAAATATCCGTACCGAATCGTTGCACGACCAGCCGGGTGAAATATTCCTGAAACGCTTTGGTGATGTTCGACAGAATGGCAACCCCAACGGCAATCGCCAGTAAGTGTAGTACTCCGCTAACCTTTTCTGACTCTGTTTTCTGGCCGGGATGGGTGGCGTACTGGTCAATGATCTTACCGAAAATGATGGGATCGACCAGGGCGAGGATTTGAGCAACACCGGCCAGCGCCAGAGCCGCCAGTGCCAGCCAGCGATAAGGCCTCAGATACTGCCAGAGAATGCGCATAAACTAATGAACAATGGATAATGTAAAATGAATAATGGAGTGGGAGAAGGAGCTTCTACACACTTTAATTATCCATTTTACATTATCCATTGTTCATTATTCATCAATAATTATCCAACTCCTGAATGCGAGCGAGGTGACGACCACCTTCAAAGGGCGTATCGAGCCAGATCTGAACCAGTTTAAGGGCGGTTTCCTGACTCATCATGCGTTCGCCCAGTGAAATCACGTTGGCATCGTTATGCTGCCGACACAACCGGGCCGACTCTTCATTCCAGCACAGGCCGCACCGAACCCCCCGAACCCGGTTGGCGGCTATGGCTTCGCCATTGCCCGACCCGCCCAGTACAACCCCCCGTTCAACATCACCCGCAGCAACGGCTTCGGCAACCGGACGAATAAACAGGGGATAATCGACAGAAGGCGTAGCCGCATAAGTACCTTTATCGATTACGTCGTGACCCAGGTCGATAAGCATTTGTTTGATGGCTTCTTTGTACTGGAAACCGGCATGATCGGAGCCAATGGCAATTTTCATCTGGTAATCTTGATTAGTAAAAAATGGAATTGAACTAGAGAACAAAACAACTCGTCAACAGCTACAAAATTAGCTTGTAGTTTGATGGTGTCCCTATCAATACGAAGAAAAGTCTTCTGCAGTGCTGAATTTTGACGATCCAACACCACAGAAGACGTTTTGATGGGTTAGCAGACGCCCTTATTCCTTTATATGCTGATCGACAATGGATTGTAGAATGGTTTCGGTAAGCGGTTTGGCATAATAACCCTTAATATCCGGAAACAGAGCCGCCCGTTTGGTGTCGAGCGGATTGAGCGATGTGGTCAATATCAATACGGCACGCTGGCTTTTCACTTGATCGTCCAGTTGTTGATACCGTTCCATAAACTCAAACCCATTCATACCTGGTAAGTTAATATCGGTCAGGATAAAATCAGGGCGAATATAGTTCGGATGAGTGGTATCGGTCAGATATCGCAGGGCTTCCGTACCGGTTGTGGTGATCCTGACCTGATCGCACAAACCGGACTCGTCGATCACAATCTGATGCAGAAAGTTATCGTCGGGGTCGTCGTCAATCAATAGAATGCACCGAATCGGTTTGGGCATAATGATGCGTCGTTTTGATAGTCTTGGGAATTGTAAAGTAAAAAGTCGAACCTATACCGGGCTCACTTTCGATCCAGATTTGTCCGCCGTAAATATGAACAACTTTTTTGCAGGTTGCTAATCCGATTCCAGTGCCGGAGTATTCATTTCGTCCATGCAGGCGTTGAAAAATTTGAAAAACCCGGTCGAAATACTGCTGTTCGATACCGATTCCATTATCCCGGACCGCAAAGCAAAACTGGTTGGATTCATCAATAGCCCGAATCGTAATTTGTGGCGCCACGCCAGCTTTCCGGTATTTGAGACTATTGGAGATCAGGTTCTGAAACACCTGCTTAAGGTCGGTTGGATGGGCCGTAATCGTGGGAAGTGAGCCTACATCCAGTTTCGCGCCACTAGCCCGAATCTCGTCCTGTTGTTCTTCCAGTACTTCGGCAACGGTCTTATTCAGATCAACCCGCGCGAAGACCACATTGGAACCTACTCGCGAAAAGTCGAGCAGATCGTCGATCAGGGTGCGCATCCGCTCAGATGCACTCATCGAAATGGTAATCAGCTTGCGGGCATCATCAGTAAGTTGCGGTGCATACTTGTTGTTTAGCAGATTCAGGTAATTGGAGATGGTTTTCAGGGGCGACTGCAAATCATGCGAAGCTACGTAGGCAAACTGCTGTAATTCTTCGTTTGATCGAGTAAGCTCCAGAACGGCCTGTTGCCTGAACGATAATTCCCGCTCGTATTCTTTGGATGTACGCAGGCCGACGGCTTCGTTGAAATACTTGAATAATGCCAGCACAGTAGCGATGGAAACCAGCCCTGTCAGGAAGCGGACCAACGCACTAATACGGTAAATAGGTACCCAGAAAATAATGACATCCAGCAAGTGGGTCAGTCCGCACAACAGAATAAACGCACCGAAAAGCCAGAAAACACCAGGTAGGGGTATCCCTTTTTTAACAAATAGATACCGAACCAGAATCATCGGGATGACCATGTAGGCCAGCCAGATCATCAGATCAGAGCCGATATAGAGCCAGCCGTGGAAATCGCTCCAGGTGCCGCAAAACCAGCGGGGTGGCCAGTCGCTCGTATCAGTAAGTCGTCGGAAAAAGTCAATGACCTGCTCCATAAGAAGACCTGAAAAGTACAGTATACGTAAAAAGTAACCTTGATTTTAATCGTTAAAGGTAATTCGGTAAATTAAATAATCGTGACCGGAATGAACAAAAAAGTTAATGGAATTGGTTTGAGGGAGTAAATGCAAAGGTCATGCCGATCCTCTGCATCACGCAAACACACTAAAACTTGTTCGACAACGGGAAGGCGGGTAACTTGCACCGTCTTTCAGTCAGACAACAATCTGTTTTCTAATGATTCCTGCAACTAACCAGCGCCCGGCTGCTACGATTCTGTTCATTTTTGGTGGCAGTGGCGATTTGAATCTCCGTAAACTTACACCCGCTCTCTACAATCTGTATCTGGATAAGTACCTATCCGATCGGTTCGCCGTCGTTGGACTTGGCCGGAGTAATTATACCGACGAGACGTTTCGGGAGCACCTGCTCGAAGGAGTTCAATCGTTTTCCCGGCGGAAAAATGGTCCCGACGATGCTTGGAAGTCGTTTGCACCTACGGTGTCGTATCTCCAGATGGATGCTGGCGATAGTGCTTCCTATACCAAGCTGTCGGATTTCGTCACGGGCAAAGAGAACGAATGGGGTGTTCAGGCGAATGTGGTGTTTTATCTGGCCGTGGCTCCACAACTGGTGCCGGGCATTGCTACAAACCTCGGAAAGCTCGCTCTTTGTGGTGATAAAGAACGAGTTCGGGTAGTTGTGGAGAAGCCGTTCGGGCGTGATTTGAAGACGGCACAGGAGTTAAATGCGCTGTTGGGTGGATTGTTTGCCGAAGAACAGATCTATCGTATCGACCACTATCTGGGTAAAGAAACGGTACAGAATATTCTGGCACTCCGCTTTGCGAATTCGCTTTTTGAGCCCATCTGGAATCGCCGTTATGTCGATTATGTGCAGATTACGGCAGCCGAAACGGTAGGCCTGGAAGGACGTGGCGGCTATTACGAAGGCTCCGGTGCCCTACGCGACATGATTCAGAATCACCTGCTTCAGGTGTTGTGTATGGTAGCTACCGAAGCACCGATCTCGTTTGATGCCAATGAGGTTCGAAACAAAAAAGTGGATGTGCTCAACGCCATCCGTCGCATCAAACCCGAAGAGGTAAAAGATGTTGCCGTTCGGGGACAGTATGGCCCCGGCGAAAAAGATGGGAAACCTATTCCTGGCTATCGACAGGAGGAAGGTGTAAAGCCTGATTCAGCCACCGAAACCTTTGCCGCTATCAAGCTATTTGTCGATAACTGGCGGTGGGAAGATGTGCCGTTCTATTTGCGGACGGGTAAGTCATTGCCCGAAAAAGCAACCGTCATTACCATCCAGTTCAAACCGGCCCCGTATTACGCATTCCCCTCTGAAGCGACGCAAAGCTGGCAATCGAACCGGCTGACGATCGGTATCCAGCCCGGAATGGATATTCGGTTACGATTCCAGGCCAAGCGGCCCGGCCAGACGCTGGCCATTGATCCTGTCGAAATGGTATTCAGCTATAAAGATGCTTACGCTGGTCAGGAGCCGGAAGCTTACGAAACGCTGCTGCTCGACGTAATGACGGGCGATGCGACGCTGTTTATGCGGGCCGATCAGGTCGAAGCAGCCTGGAAAGTAGTTACGCCTATTCTGGATGCCTGGGAGGCCGAAACGCCTGATTTCCCGAACTATGCACCAGGTTCGTGGGGCCCCGAAGCCGCTACTCAACTGGTCGAGAAGGATGGGTTTCACTGGATGATGAAATAAGGAAAGTTTACAGTTTTCTGTTCACAGTTTACAGTTGGCTAACGTGTCAATTGTTGCTGCGTCAGTAAACTGTGAACAGAAAACTGTAAACTGTAAACTGTAAACTGTTAGTATGACCACCCAACTAGCTGCTCTTTTTGTGGATGATCAGGCTTTGCCGTGGGAAACGGTAGGCGAAGGGGTAAAGCGTAAAATCATGACCTACGATGCGGGTCTGATGATGGTGAAAGTGGCCTTCGAAACGGGTGGGATCGGTACTCCACACAGTCATCATCATACGCAAATGAGTTATGTGGCCAGTGGAGCGTTCGACATTACTATCGGGGACGAAACCCGGACGGTTCGGGAGGGCGATGCCTATTACATTCCATCGAATGTCTGGCACGGGGCCGTTTGCGTCGAAGCAGGTGTACTGGTCGATATTTTTACCCCTATGCGCGAAGACTTCGTGGTGACTAAATAAATAAGATTAAACACATCGGACCGCCGAAGCGGAGGCACAGAGAACACAGAGTAGATAAAATTAAAAATCTCTGTGTTCTCTGTGCCTCCGCTTCGGCGGTCCGATGTGTTTAATTCAAAAAATAATAATCTATGCAACTGATTGTAAAAAAGAACCCAGCCGATCTGGCGAAGGCGGCAGCCGAATTTATTGCCAAGCAGATCAAAGAGGTTCTGAAAAAACAGGATCGATTTACAATTGCCTTATCGGGAGGAAGTACGCCCAAAGCCCTACACGAACTGCTGGCAAAATCACCTTACGCTGAGCAAATTCCGTGGCTGCAGTTGCATGTGTTCTGGGGTGACGAACGATACGTACCGATCGACGATCCGCAGAATAATGCCGGTATGGCCTATGATACACTGCTTGGGCATGTCTATACACCCGAATCGCAGATACACGTTTGGCGAACCGATTTGGAACCCGATGCCGCAGCGGCCGATTATGACCGGGTTTTACATGAGTATTTTGGAACATCTGGACCCAGTTTCGATCTGGTATTACTAGGAATGGGTGACGATGGGCATACGCTCTCGCTGTTTCCCGGTACCGAAGTTGTCCATGAGCAAACGGCCTGGACTAAAGCTTATTTCCTTACACAACAGGATATGTACCGGCTTACGCTTACGGCCCCCATCGTAAATCGGGCTAGTTGTATATTGTTTCTGGTGGCTGGACCGAAAAAAGCAGAGCCACTCAGAGAAGTATTGAAAGGAGCGTACAACCCGGATAAATATCCTTCGCAGGTTATTAAGCCGACGGAGGGGGAACTCGTTTGGCTGGTTGACACCCAGGCGGCTGAATTGCTTACGAAAAAATAAGCAGTGTAATAAATTAAACCGCAAGGGCGCAACGTGCTTTAAAGCAAAACTCTTCCCGTGTCTGTGTCCTCCCTCCGAATGGTAGCGTATGGCTGACGCACGGGTGTCTGTGAGGACACAGACATGGGGAAAGGAGAAAAAACTTTTGTAAAGCGAAATAATGGACACAATCGTTTTTAAATCGCCATTGGGTTGGGTTCGCGTTGCGGGCGATGCCAATGGGGTGTCGGTAATTTCCTGTACCGATGTTTCCCCGTCAGAAACTACGTCTGATCAGGCAATTGCCGAGCCGGTTCAGCAGGCGGTTCAGCAATTGCAGGAGTACTTTGCCGGAACGAGGCAAACATTTGATTTTCCAATGAATCCGGCAGGGACCGAATTTCAGCAATCGGTTTGGAAAGCCTTGCTTGATGTGCCGTTCGGGACAACACAATCGTATCTATCCCTATCGCGACGAATTGGCGATGAGAAAGCGATTCGGGCGGTGGCAGCCGCCAACGGCCGAAATCCACTCTGGATCGTGGTGCCCTGCCACCGAATTATTGGCTCTGATGGCTCCCTGACGGGTTATGCAGGCGGCCTATGGCGAAAGCAATGGCTACTGGAACACGAAGGTGCCTTTGCCAAATCAGGACAGTTGAGTTTGTTTTAAAATAACTCACTCAAATACACCGCTACCCCTGCCGATATGCGGAATGACGTTACATCGGCTTTTTGATTGAGGTCGAAGCCGTTCACCGATACAGGGTACTTACCCAGGGTCTGAAAGCTGCCGTTCAGGGTGATGGCTACCGGAAGGGCAACGAAGTATTGGAGACCTGCGCCAACATGTAAAGCGCCCCCTTTAAAAATCAGGTTATCCCGTCCACCATTGCCGTTAAGGACCTGGTCGGCTTTACCTGTCTGGTATACATAGCCCAGTTCGGCGTAGGGACGTAGGGCGCGGGTAGTTGCCGAAAAATTGAAGCGAACTCCCCCTGTTAGATGAGAAAAATGAAACGATTTACCCGCTATTTTATCAGGATTCAGGCTTGTAAAGTCATACTGACCGAATAGTTCGTAGCGTTGATTCAGACCGTAACCAATGCGCTCACCAATGCCCGGCCCTGAACCCGAATTTTCGTCCAGAAACTGAAAATAATCCGACGACCAACCCATGTAGTGCCCCTGTAAGCTCAGGCTCAGCCCTTCGGTGGTCGATTGTTGACGGATGGTTTGCGCCTGAAGCATACCTGATGAGAGCAAACTAACACCGAAAAGAAAAATGGTAAAACGAAGGAGTTGCATGAGGAAGATGAGTTATGTGAGGTGACTAAATGGTTCGGGTTAAAAATTCAATACATCGTCGCTGGTACGTACTTCGAAGGTTTGGCCGGAGCGAAAAATAACGGGCTGTCCTTTCGCTTCGTCGCTGATGGTAGCCGACCGCAGCGCAATGCGTTTACCATTGACGGCTTCGACGCTGTTGATTCGGAATTCCAGTAAGCTCCGTTTGCGGAACACCTCACCGTCGGCCCGTTTGATGCGGCTCACTTCGCCATAGGCAATGGCCCCGCTTTGAATGACTACTTCGCCATCGCTCATAACCGGTTCAGTGACCCGAAAACGAATCGACTGACCTTCCTGAGCGGCATCCGACGACAGCCCATCCACCAGTGCCAGATTGACCCGCAAGCGCCGAATCGCGATTGATTTCCGGGTGGTTGTTTTGGGGGCAACGGTTTCGGGAGCCGGTTCGGATTTGACAGCCGGTGTAACTGGATTGGCGGGTGTTTCCGTTGGGGCAACGGGTGAGCTAACGCCTGATTTTTTCACCTCTACCGGACCCGCAATGTATTGTTTGGGAGCTACAGTTTTGGGTTGCTGGATTTTCTCCTTTTTCTCAACCGGAGCGGGTGTTTCGGTTTTCGGTTGCGCAGGCTGAGGTGTCGAAATAGTTGCTGGTGTTTCCTGAGCCAGTGCAACACCGGTAGTCGGTTGATCTACTGTTGTTTCGGGTTGTTTGGGCTTCGGTTTTACTTCCTGTTGAGGAACAACCGTTTTCGTTTGATCCGCCGTGGTTGATGGCGTATCGGTCTGGTCGAAAACGATCAGGCTAATAAATAGTAATGCCACCAGCGTAAGCCCACCCGCCAGCAACGTTTGCCAGTTATCCGAAGCCCAGCGCATAGCCGGATGCGCCATAACCGACTCCGTGGCGGCTGGTGTTACTTTGGTTTCGGCCAGTAACACCGTGTTTCGTACGGGTTGAATATTCCAGACATCGGTAGTCGTGGCGGGTTTTGATAGTGTTAGTTTGGCAGGGTCAAGAATCGACAGTTGCGAATAATAGGGTTGGAGCGCTTTCTGAAATTCTTTGGCATCGGTAAATCGTTTGGCTGGATTTTTATCAAGGGCTTTGTGAACAATCGCTTCCAGTTCTTTAGGAACCTGCGGATTCAGTTTGCGCAAAGCAATGGGTTTTTCCTGCACGATAGCCTGCATCAGGGCATAATCGGTCCGGCTGGCAAAAGGTAGTTTGCCCGAGAGCAATTCATACAGCAGAATACCCATAGCGTAGATGTCGGAAGCGGCCGATGGTGCTTCGCCCTGTACCAGTTCGGGAGCCATATATTCCAGCGTACCCACAATGCGGTTCACCTGCGTTAGGCGTTGGTTGCCAATCACGCGGGCAATGCCAAAATCCATCAGCTTCACGGTCCCTTCGGGCGTTAGCATCAGGTTGGCGGGCTTAATGTCACGGTGTAAAATACCTTTCCGGTGGGCATGAGAAAGGCCCTCAAGACCTTGTCGGACAATTTCGGCTGCTACCGTAGCCGATAAGGCCCCTGCTTTGCGGATCAGTGCTTCCAGACTATCACCTTCCACAAATTCCATGGCCATGAAGTAGTCCGACCCATCCTGCAGGAAATTGTAAACGACGGCAATATTGGGATGGTTGAGCCGGGCCAGAATCAGCGCTTCGTTGCGGAAACGTTCCATAAACGAGGTCTGACTGACGAGGTGTGTATGCAGCATCTTGACGGCCACAGGTCGTTCGAGATGCGTATCAATGGCCTGATAAACGGTACCCATTCCGCCTTCGCCCAGCAGCGATTCAACGCGGTAATGATGGATTAGTCGGCCTTTCATTGGGGATTGCATGGTGGTAGTCATTGAGGAAGTTCGACATCACGGGTGAAAGGTAAATCGAATTCGCGGGTTTCTTTGGGAGTAGCGCCCAAATCGGTGTTGATGCGTTCGGCCAGCACAATCGTAATGTTGTCGTGACCACCCCGGCTTTTGGCCATAGTAACCAGTTCGTCGGCAGCATCGTGTAAATCAGTCTGTTGCAATACCCGGATAAAGTCGGCTTCCAGGCAGTATTCATATAAGCCGTCGGAGCAGAGCATCAGCCGGTCGCCCAGATCGAAGGGCAAAATACAACGGCCCAGATCGACCCGAATATCGGCTTTGGTTCCCATTGCCTGCGTCAGTACGTTGCGCTCTGGGTGGCTGGCGGCTGCTTCAGGGGTTATACCGCCCTTCCGTAGCAATTCCTGAATATAGGTATGATCCTGGGTCAACTGAATCAACTGACCTGATTTGAACAGATAGGCCCGGCTGTCGCCAACGTGGGCAAAGTAGATCTGATGGTCGTGGACGACAATGGCCGTGCAGGTGGTGCCCATACCCCGGAAAGCATCGTGTAGCCGGGCTTCGTCAAAAATCTGCCGGTTCGCCAACTGAAACGATCGACCCAGGCTTTTTTCGATGTTCTCGCTGTGCTGGAAATATTCCCGGTTCACGATTTCGGCCGCCATCTGACTGGCCACTTCCCCGGCCAGATGCCCCCCCATGCCATCGGCTACCAGCAGTAGGTGCCCTTTGATCCGGCGAAGATTTTCATCGGCCAGCCGAACAAACAGACCGGTGTCTTCATTGTTCTTGCGAATATTACCCAGGTCAGAAAGTACAACGGCGTTGATTTCGTCGGCCGCGGGGGCATTGTCCGGTGGGGTAGTTCCCTGAGTCGGTGGTTGGAGTTCCGATTCGGCTGTTTCCGGAAGCGCTGTTGGCTCGTCTTGCCCGAATAGCCATTTGAAGAAATTTTTCATGCTGATGTCGTTGCTATCGGTCGAAATAACACTGATATAGTTGTTGTACTTCGGGTTCAATGGTAAACTGTTGCTCGATGCCCTGATGGCGGATGGTGATTGGCAGGCGCTCACCCGGTCGGCGTTTGACCACAAATGGTTCGCTGGACTGTACTGTGCCGTCTGGCATCACCAGTTGAATGTCGTAATCTACGTTGAGTACCTCCACCTGGAGTTGCTCGTAATGCACAGGTGGAGGGGGAGGATGGGGGCCATCGGTCCCCGATTTTTCAGGGCCAGTATGGATATTGTTAACCAAAATAAGCATTCCCAGGCCGACTGCCAAAGCAATTAGCCAATAACGAATGGAGTGGATAGAAGCGGACAGCTCGAAAGCGGGTAATGAAACAAAAGAAAGGATATTTTGAACAGAAAGGCCTTGATCAACAGGTTTATCTAATTCGCTTTCCAGTTCGTCGGCGGCTGGGCGTTTGGCCGGGTTAGTATGTAAGCAATTGGCAATCAGACCGGCCAGCCTGGGCGAAAGGGTTGGGTTTAGCAGGTGAGGACGGGTATAGTGCCCTCGTTCAATTTGGTGGCGTAGCAGAAGCGGATTAGCCTCGTCAAAAGGTAAATGACCCGTTGTCATTTCGTAAAGCAATACACCGAGCGACCAGATGTCGGATTTCAGATCAACCTGGCCCCGAAATTGCTCTGGAGCCATGAATTCCGTGGTCCCGACGGCATGACCTACTTTGGTCAATTGGGGAGTAAAGCGCCCTTTGGCTATTCCGAAATCGACTAGTTTTACCTGACCATTAGGCCGAATCCGAACATTCGATGGTTTCAGATCCCGGTGAACGATGCCCATCTGGTGCAGGTAGGCAATGGCCGTGGCAATTTGTTTGATAATTCGGGTAGCCTCGTCGTTGTTCAGGCGCTCTCTCCGTCGAATCAACTCATCCAGAGAGAGTCCATCAATCCATTCAATCACCAGTGCCGGACGGTCGTCGAGTAGGCTATAATCGTACAGGGCGGCAATGTTGGGGTGAGAAACCGATGCCTGAACCGATGCTTCGTTGCGGAACCGGGCGACAAATTCGGGCCGGTATAACACTTTCACCGCTGCCAGCCGACCCGTTTCCAGATGAGTGGCTTTAAAGACTTCTCCCATGCCACCTGCCCCGACAAACTCGATCAGGCGATAGCCAGCAACGATACGGTAGAGGAAGGAATGAGCGGGTGACATGGTTGTATTCGTTTTCAGTTTAAAGTTTTCTGTCTACAGTTGGCTGACGCAAGTAAATCAGGCGTCAGCTAACTGTAAACGGAGGACAGGAGACAGAGGACAGTTTATTCAACTACTTGCCGGCGTCCCATCAGTTCGAGACCGTATTTGATGGGGATGGCGAAAGTGATGCGGGTAGCGTCTTCGCGGCTGGTGCTGGCTGAGAAGATACCGATGGCGTTGCCGTCTTTGTCGAACACTGGCCCACCACTGTTACCGGCACCCGTTGCGTTTACCGTAAGCTGGTAGTAGTCACCGAACTCACTGTAGTAGGCGGCTGCCTTGCCCGAAGCCTGTCCACGCAGTACTTTGCCGATATTGCCAGGGGTAACCGTTGCGTCAGGCACTTTCACGATCTGCGGATTCCGGTTCGAGAAGTCGCCCGAGTATTCACCTACATACACGTCGGGAGAGATGCCAGGGTAACCCATTACCGTAATTGGCTGACCAGGGGCAATCGTTTTGTCGGCGTCGAGGAGTTTAACCGGCGTCAGCGTTTCGGCCAGATCGATCTTGATAATGGCTACGTCGTGTTTCGGCGATACTACCGGCTTGCCCTGTGCAGGGAAACGTTGTTCGTTCTTGTTGAAAGTTACGTCCATGTAGGTGTTTACGCCTTCGATGATTTTACCCGACATTGGCTTTTTGCCGAAGAACTGCGTTTCGCCCGGTACCCAGCGGAATTCCTGTACGGGTTCAGAACTGATTTCCCATCCTTTGGCACCCTGCACCAGCAGAATTCCGGGGAAGGCATCTTGCGGGAAGCTATAGTAGGAGTTCCAGGCTGCGGCAACGTGCCGGTTGGTCATGATATGCCCCTGTGGCGACACCACGAACCCTGAACCACTGGCACCCGCCATCGCGATGGGCTTGCCGACACTTACATTCCGTTTCAGACCCAGCAGTGGCTCAATTTTTCCCGGTGCCGTTTCGATGTAAACCGCCTTGTTCACGACCTGGCCATTTGCTAGTTTGATCGGCATGTATTCGTGGTAAATATCGTCGCCCGTTAGGGTGTGCGTCAGTTTGTAGCCAAACTCGATGAACACAACTTTGCTGGTGTTGGTGGCGGCAATCTGCTCGGCTGTTAAGCCGTTATTGACAGGCTCAATAACTTTAGTAGAATCGTGGTGGTGAATCGTGATCGTTTTAACTTCGGGTTTGAACTTGTCTTTGAAGGCGTACGCTAAACCAGACAGCACAACCAGTACGGCCGCTACGCTTACCAGAACCGACTTGTTCGTTTTCCGGCGCTCAGTCATCATCATCCGCTCAACGGTTTGTTTGCCCAGACCTACTTTATGCGGAACCGTCATGTCGTTATCGCTTGATGAAGGAGCAGCGGTTTCGGTGAAGCTCAACTCGGTTGTAGGTTTTACCGATACCGGGATGTCGACGACACGGGTGCTCATCATCAGTTCGGCAGGCCGTGGGTTCAGATCGAACTGAAACGTAGGACCGCCCTGACCCAGTTGAATTTCGTCGCCGGGTTCAACCATTGCCGATCCGCTAACCCGGTTTTTGTTGACGAAGATGCCGTTGCGGGAATTGTTGTCGATGATGGTGAAGCCAAGTTGTTTGCCAGCTTCCCGAACGATTTTGGCATGTTCGCGGGAAACGGCCGCGTCGCGCTCAGGATCGAACCGAACCACATTGGAGGTAGCCCGCCCGAATGTCAGTTCGTTGTACTTCTTGTAGTCGAACTCTTCGACTTGGTTAGCTTTGGTGCCAGACAAGTGGCGGATTACGTAGCGGTTTACAATAGTTGCCATGATTTCTTATGTATCTTGAGGTGAAAAGTTGTTGTCGTTTTGACTGATACAAAGTTGGCGGATGGAGCCTTGGTGGGAAATCGGGAAATGCCCGGATTTCCGCTCAGAAAAACCTATATTTTGCATCTATAGGAAAACCTGTAGGGAAGTCAGGAGTAGACAGGTATTGTCAGGAATGGTCAAGGGTAGGGATGAGCTAGTGGGTGTCTTTTGTTGTTGATAATCAAACTTTTAGAGGTGAATTTGTTTGGCAGTAATTGGTTTGATTGCCTTTGATAGCACCTAACCATTCTTGACCGATTCTAACTATCTTTGACTATTCCTGACCATTCCTAACCACCTATGCGCTACCTCTTTCTTCTCTGCCTGACCTGTACGATGGCCGTTGCGCAGAACCCCATCATTGATTCCTTAAAGACTCAGTTAACCAAATTGCCCGCCGATAGCAATCGCGTGAAAACGATGCACGAACTGGCAACCAACCTGTGGTGGAATGGGTATGATTCACTCGCTCGTCAGACACTGATGCAGGCGATGCAGGTAGCCAGAAAAGTAGCCTATAAGCCAGGGGAGATTCGCGCCCGACTGGCCCTTGCCCGTATTGAAGCCGATTATCTGTCCGATACCAAATCGGCCCACGCTCAGTTGGACACAGCACTGACCATGGCTACGGCTATTCATGATTTATCGCTGGAGGGGCAGGTTTACCTTCGACGAGCCCAGCTTTACGAAAACATCATGGACAAACTGCCCCAGGCTCGAACCCTGCTGGAGCAGTCGTTGAAAAAATTTCAGCAGGGCCATGACCAGAAGTGGGAAGCACAGGCCTACAACGAAATGGCGATCATGAAAATGGGCGAAGGCAATTATGTGGCGGCTATCAACCTATGGCTGAATGCCCGACGGCTTCAGGAGTCGATAAAAGACTGGAAAGGCTTGCGGTCGACCTTGCCGAATCTAGGGGCTGTCTATATAAAACTGAATCGCTACGACGAAGCGATGACCTGCTTCACGGAAGCTAAAACCGTGGCCCAACGACTAAACGATCAGATGGTGCAACATTTTCTGACAGGTCGCCAGGCGGAAATCATGGAACGAAAAGGTCAGTATGCCAAAGCGTTACCACTGATGCTAACGTTGGTTAAAGCTTATTCCGACCCCTACCAACCCGCTTCGCTTGCCAGGGCATATGGCATCACCGGACGATTGTATCTGGAGCTTAAACAGTATGAACAGGCACTAGAATACAGTAAACTGGCGCAGGAAACATACCGGAAGACGGTTGAAAAAACACAGGATGTGGTTGAGCATAATGCCCAGAGTAATTTCGGAAAGATCTATCTGGCCTTAAAGCAGTATGATAAAGCGGCTGCTTCGGCAAAAGTGGGGCTCGACTGGACGAAAGGCGTGAAGGAGATGCGGCCGGAGCGGACGGAATACATCCGGCAGTTGGCCGAAGCGTACTATCATCTGGGACAACCGGCGAAGGCGCTCTCCTATTACAAATGGTACAAAGCCGAAGCCGATACCATGCTGAATGAAGAGGCTATGCAAAAGGCGACGGTAGCCAGCATGACCTATGATTTTGAGAAAAAACAGCAGGGCGTTCGACTGAAACAGGTCCAGCAGGAAGCGCGTATCCAGTCGCTGGAAAATGACAAACTCGAACAACTCCGTAATTTCCTGATTGCGTTGCTGGTTGCGGCTGCGGGTATTCTGGGGTACGTGATCTGGTTCAACCGGCAATTGAAGGGCAAAAACCAGGAACTCTCCCTAAAGAACGCTGAAATTGAAGCCGCTCTCTATCGGGGGCAAACCATCGAGCGTAAGCGGGTAGCCAGCGAACTGCACGACAGTGTAGCCGCTAAAGTGTCGGCCCTGAAATGGCGCTTTGAAGCGTTCGATACTGAAAGTTTCGACGATCTGCAGATGCGCGAACACAACCGCTTGCTGGACCATCTGGGCGAGGTATATGACGATATTCGGGCCATTTCGCATAACCTGATGCCTGAGATTTTAGAGAAGCAGGGATTGCAGGCTGCACTCATCAAGCTGGCCGACACACTGAACGTGCAGAATCGCACCAAGTTCCAACTCGAAGTAAGCGAGTCGGGTGAGGATGTCCGGGGCAAAACGGCCTACGAATTGTACGCCATCACACTAGAACTGGTCAACAACATTCTGAAACATGCCAAAGCGCGTCAGGCCGATATTACACTGGCTCGTCAGAATGGGATTCTAGCGTTAACTGTTGAAGACGACGGGCAGGGAATTTCCTCGGGAAAACCGAAAAATGGTATCGGCCTGCAAAACATTCAATCGCGTCTGGAACGATTGGGTGGCACCTGTCAGATCATTAACCGAGAGCAAGGCGGCACCCAGGTATTTGTACAGATTCCCGTAGCTGCGTAGGGGTGATGGGAGAGTTTGAAGTAGTATTGTTTATACTATCGCTATACTCCCTAAACCATCGCCCGAATAGAATACGTCTAAGGCGTTCCTGATGGTTTTCGTTACTACAGATGTAGGTGATAATTGTTTCGGGATATGCTTCAAATACCTGCATGAATGCATACACTACCGTTTCTTTAATACGGTATCGGCTTTGCCAACCTCTCCTGTTACGGAGTTAATTGCAAAAGAATAAACAGAATCGGCGAAGGGGTAGTCGGTAAGGTATTCCGAGTCAGAAGAGAAAGGTAACCTGTAAGTGATGCCGCTATCGGTGGTAAATAAATAAACAAGTCCAGGCCTAGGCTTTAGAGGTTGGACTACAAGCGGATACGGGGATAAGTGCGGCAAATTTAGCGCCTTGAGGTAGCTTGGATTCATCACCTGTTTTCAGATACTCCAGTATCTTTCTTTTATCCGCCAACCGCTTTTGATTAACGGTTTTTGGTCGATTTGCGAGCTTGTTCATAGCAACTCAGTATAAATGATTCGGCAAAAAGAAGATAGATGCATACACCTCTGTACTTCGCAAACGTACAGAAAGGACTAATAGTTTACAACAAGAGGGACCGACAGAGTAAGGAAAATAGGCAATAATCGCGGCCCTTATAACGGTTACACTTCAACGGCCATCAGGGGGAGTTGAATGTCGACGATGGTGCCGGATGGCTGGTTATCGTCGTTGGTTTTATCGACAATGGTAACGGCACTTTGTTTGCCGGTCTGCTGACTAATGAGCTGAAGCCGCTCTTCGGTCACTTTCAGGCCGACACTTTTGTGCGACGATACGGTTCTGCTCTTTAGTTCACTCGCTTTCTGGCGACCAACCCCATCGTCTTCGACAATGCATTGCAGGCTGTCACCGTTTTGCCGGACGCATACACATATATGCCCACGGCCTGGTTTATGGGCAATGCCATGCAGGATTGAGTTTTCGATATAGGGCTGAATAATCATGGGCGGAATCGAGACACTTTCCTGGGCAATCGAGCCATCTGTTTCCACCGAAAAGTCGAATTTGTCGTCAAATCGAAGCTGTTCCAGTTCGAGGTAAAGCTCCAGTTGCTCGAGTTCACTGGCCAGCGTCACCCATTCCTGACGCGAGTTTTCCAAAATCAGCCGCATCAGTCGGGAAAACTTCACCAAAAATTTATCGGCATTGTCGCTGTCGTTTTGCAGGACAAACAACCGGATGGCATTCAGGGAATTATACAGAAAATGAGGGTTCATCTGCGACCGTAGCGCTTTCATTTGCACGGCCGACATTTGCTGCTGTAGCTTTTCGTTTTCCAGTTCGGCTTCCACCTGTTCCCGATGGTGCTGTTCTCGTTCGCGGGCAAGTTCCTGCTCAATAATAGCGCTCTGAATAGCTCCTCGTCGCTGCCGATAGCCGAGCAGTAAGGTAAAGCAGGTTAACTCGCCAATAATCCCAAATTCCAGGTAACTCAGGGGAGAAAACAGGAATGAATTCGGGTTTAGTTTATAGACCTCGCCGGTCGACATCAACATGGAGGCAATAGCGCCTAACAGCAACAGACTTGACCCCAAGGCAAGGTAACGAGGTACGGTGCCTTTGAGCTGATTGATTTTGGGGATAGCGTACGTGGCTAATACGATAATGAGCAGTCGAATGGCGGTATGGGCAATATTATAAATTGTTGTGTTCCAATAACCGAAGCACAAAATTCCAATCAGGACGATATAAACCAGAATGATAATTCGGGCGATGCGGAACAACCGTAATAGGAACGGAATAGTATCGCGGAGGTGAACCAGCGCATCGATAAAATCGAAATAGACAATATACGCCAACATGGGAGCAGTACCCCGAACGAAGTTCTGCATACCGAGTGAGGTATAAGCAGAAACACCATCGAGCCGAAGGCTAAAGTACACTAGCCAGGCCAGCATATAAACGGCGTAAAGCCCATAGATCCGTTCACGATAGATGTTCCACTGTACTAAATTTAATAGTAGAATCGAACTGACCATACCCGTAAACAGCAGGTTCCAGGTCGTAAAATGCATGAAGTCAGGTTGATTTGTTACGGAATTTGGACGAACAACCGGCAATATAAGATTTCCGAACCAATCTTTTTATAGAGAGTAGGTCAGTCTTTTAAACTGGATTGATTTATAAAAGTACCAATCCAGAAACTCTTCAGATAAAAAATCAATAAGTGGAGACTGTTTAAACTTATATTGTTCGATCAATAAGTGTGTGAATTTGTCATTCCGACCGGAGGGAGGAATCTCAACATCCCTATAAGGCAAACTTGGGATTCCTCCCTCCGGTCGGAATGACAAATTCACACCTAATTTTTCTCTAAAAGGAAAAGTTTAAACAGGTTCGTACTCAGAGAAGTGGATGCATTGATTCGCTATAGATCTTGAGCGATGAGACTTACAACAACCCGTGCTTCACGGCATATTTGATAATGCCAATCGAGTTTTTGACGCCTAATTTGCGGAGAATGTTGTGTCGATGTGTTTCAACCGTGCCGGGACTGATGAATAGTTTGTCGGCGATGGCATTGGTCGATAGTTCCTGCGCTACCAGTTTGATGATTTCAATTTCACGATCGGTGAGAGGAACCAGTGGAGCAGGGGCCTCGTCGGTGGGGCGGGGCGATTCGACCGGGAGCGCCATCAACTGCGTCATCACCGATTCGGAGAAATATTTTTCGCCACGAGCCAGGGTTTTAATCGCCCGTTCGAGTTCGGCTTTACCCGCTTTTTTCATCACATAACCCGAGATCCCAGCCCGGAAAGCCTCGCGAATACGGTCGGCATCTTCCGACACGGTGAGCATCAATACCCGAAGCTGCGGAAAATGCTGACGAACCTGTAGCGTTAGGTTAATGCCGTTCAGATCGGGCATATCCATGTCGGTAAGCAGAATATCGACCTCGTGGCCATGCAGGAAATCGACAACATCCCGGCTGTCGTTTAAGGTGCCAACGACCTCTACACCGTCAATTCGGCCCAGAAGTAGGGATAAACTATCTAAAATGATTTCGTGGTCATCCGTTAAAACAACGCGAATTGGCGAGGACATAAGGCTATGGGTCAATAAAGAGGAACGAGTTTAAGTCAAAGATAAGCAGTGTTTTGGTAATCACGAACTTCCCAAAAGTTTTGAACATTCGGGAGTCTATGCGATTTATATTCAGGTTCATTCGTAGATTGACAGCATGTATTATCTGCTCCCCATTCTCATTTCAAGTGTGATTCTACTGGTGTCGGCCTGCGCTCCACGGTACAAAGGCCCTGTGACGGATCATTTCGATGGTAAGAAATTTTTCAATCCGGGAATGCCGGAACGAGGAACAGGTAGCCTGTTGAAATGGCTGCTCAACCGTGATAAAGGCCCCTGGCCCGAACAACCAGATGCTTACGTTGGCAACCGACCCGCTACACGCATCGAGGGCGATAGTGTGGTACTAACATTCGTCAATCACTCTACGTTTCTGATTCAGACAGCCGGGCTGAACATCCTGACCGACCCAGTCTGGTCGAATCGGGTAGGCCCTACGTCGTGGCTGGGTATCAAGCGGAAACGCCCACCCGGACTTCGTTTCGAGGAGCTACCACCGATTGATGTTGTTCTGCTGAGCCACAACCACTACGACCACCTCGATCTGCCAACCATCAAAAAGCTGGTAAAAGCGCATAACCCGTTGTTTGTTACGCCACTGGGTGTATCGTACCTGCCCAAATCGGTTGACGGACGAACAACCCGCGAACTCGACTGGAACGATACGCTCACGATCAATGATAAGCTCCGGCTTACCTGTACACAGGCACAGCATTTTAGCAATCGGGGTATGGGCGACCGCGATGAAACCCTCTGGTGCGGCTATCTTCTCCATACAAGTTTTGGGATTACCTATTTCTGTGGTGATAGCGGCTACGGTCCTCATTTCAAGCGTATTGCAGAGCAGGCGGGTGGCCCGATAAAACTGGCGTTACTGCCCATTGGCTCCTATCGGCCCGAGTGGTTCATGGCGCCGGTACACGTATCACCAGCGGGAGCGGTTCAGGCGTTTATGGATCTGAAAGCCCAGCAAGCCGTAGGTATCCATTTTGGAACATTTCAACAGGGCGACGATGGGTTATTCGAGCCCGTCGATGATTTACGGAAATCCCTGAAAGAAAAGGCTATCCCCGAAAGCAAATTTCTGGTACCGAAGGAAGGGATGCCGATGGTGTTTAAGTGAATAATTACAATAAGATATTATACACAGGAGTAAGAGCCGGTGGGATGTCCGTTTCGTCGAGCATTTCGCGCAGGTCGATTTCGATAGTGCGGCTAATGTTTGTGATGGGCGTATCGTTGGCGCTACCTTCAAACGGATTTTCGGTACTTTCACCTACTTGTTCAAGGCTCATAAACACCCAGGATACCAGTACACCAAATGGAATCGTCAGCCAAACCATATGATCCCCCAGTTTGTCGAATTCTTTTAAGAGCCCAAAGGGTACTAGCCCCGCAAAGAGCTGGATAAACAGCGTGCTGATGGTGGCAAACTGACGCGGGTATGGGTAATTTTTGATCCGTTCACTTTTCCCCTGATGGTCATACAGTTCTTTCAACATCAGCTCCAACTCAATATAACGGTGATTGTCAATCCATCCCTTGTCGGCTAACTCACGAAGTTGACTGGATTGACGACCAATCAATTGCGTCGCGCGGTTTTTCTTGCTCAAAACATAATCGGCTTCTTCAGCAGGTAATAACTTCCGAAGTTCATCGGCCAGATTACCTTCCCGTTCGGGGATCTTATAGTTTTGTCGGTACTCGGTATTGTAGGGCTTATCCATATTTTCCCAAACCCGCGGGTCTCGTAGCTGGAATCGTAGCGCTGTCAGCCAGGCAATGTGGCGATAAATAAGTTGTTGGTGAATCTGCTTTGAGGCTGCATTCGAACCGGATGGATCTCTGATAAAATCCCGAACCATAATACCCAGACTACGGCTGCTATTGATAATGCTTCCCCAAATCTGGCGCGACTCCCAGGCACGAGCATAGGTAGCGTTGTTACGAAAACCAGCAATGAATGCGGCTGCTGTACCAAGCAACGCAACAGGTACCCAAGGCATCCCAATCCAGGTGAAACCAGCTACTTCATACAGGAGCGTAATGCCTACATTAATGCCTAGCAGCCAATAGATCGTTCGGCGGGTCCAGAATAAGAATTCTTTTAGGGTATAGTTTTTTCCGGCATGCATGAGTCGTGTTTGTCTATAGTGGTTTTAAAGATGTGTTTTGATAGGCTACGCACAAAGTCGACACTTGTGATTTTCAAGGCACAACTACAGCCGTTTTTCGTAGGCCAGAAACCGGAGACCTGGCCGAAATCCCAGCGTTATTTCTCCGGCATAGCTATAACCCACTTTGGGGAAAAGTTTTTGCGTCGACTGGTTTTCTGAGTTGGTGTCGATGCGCAGAAAAGCAATTCCCCGCTCCAGGGCAAGTTGTTCGGCCTGGGCTAAAAGCGCGGCTGCCACTCCTTGCCCCCGAAAAGCAGGATCGACTGCCAGACGGTGGGTGACCACAGCCCGTTGAGTCAGATCGAAGCCGACCTGTGCATATTCCGGCTCCTGATCTTCGGTTAGAGCGGCTACGCCCGCTATCTGGCCATCGATGTCGGCAACCCACAACTGATCGTTTTCAATGTCCTTCGTAAAGACTGCTGTATTAGGATAATGCTCATCCCACTGGAAATTTCCGGTTTCGTGCATGAGTGGAACCACACGTTTCAAAAGAGCCTGCAAGGCAGGCAGATCAGCAGTGGTAGCAAGGCGAATGGTCATAGTAAGTTGTATAGTCTCTGTTAATCAGATTCTTAGTTCTTAATTCTATAAAAGAGGGGTACTAATGCTCAATCCACCACAACCCGATCCCCATGGCTTTTAGGCATTGAGGTTACCGTGAAATACAGATCGGTAGTGGTCGAGTCATTACGCATTTGATGGGCCAGCAAAGGTGGAATTTCAACGCCATCGCCAGCTTTCAACACATAGGGTTCGGTTCCAATTTCCATGGTGGCTTCGCCCGAAAGGACGAAGAAAAACTGACGGGCCTGCTGGTGATAATGCTTTACTTCAGAAGTACCCGGTGGCATTCGCTCCTGAATGATGCTCAGCGAATCGGATTTGACCAAATGCCAGCCATCACATTGTTCTCCCCACGTATAGTGTTCAGCGTTACCGGTGTTGATAATACCCGTCGGCTTTATATCCATTATGTATGTTCTATTGTCAATTAGGCATGGACTCTTCACTTTCCTTCTTTCAGCAACTCGACGACCAGGGCCAATTCATTAACAGTCGCTTCGGGATCGCCGGAGTAGCCAATGGTTCGGTATCGCACCCGCCCGTTGGGGCCAATCACCACCTTGGTCGGTATGCCCAGCACTTTATAGGCCTTGGATACCTTTTGCTGCCCATCGATGGGTACCGTAAAATCGTAGGGGTGTTTTTCCATGAACGAGTGCACCCGAGATAAGGGCCCACCTTCGCGGGTATTGACAAACAGGAATTTGACGTTAGGATCATCCTGGTACTGGTTTTTTGCCTGTTGCATAGCTGGAAATGATGCAATACATGGCCCGCACCAGGTGGCCCAGAAATCCAGTACAATCACTTTGCCTTTAAACGCCGACGACGAGATCGTTCGTCCTTGTAAGTCGGTCAGGGCGAAGGCCGGAGCCGGTTCGTTGATCAGTTTTTGCAGCAGTTCATCGCGTTGTTCGGCCTTAATATCGGATTCCAGATTCGCCAGATAGGCTTTGGCTTTGATCAGGTCGTTACCGGGTTGTTTGGCATACCAGTCACGGAGTGTATTTTTTAGGGTAGGGGTTGCTTTGCCCACCTGAATGGCCGCTTCAACCATCGGCAACGCTTCGGCGGCATGATTGGTCCGAAGGGCGCAGAGGAAATACCGTTCCGTTGTTCGAGGATCACTGTTCTCGACATCATCGGGATTGACCACCGACTGGTAAGTCGTAAAGGCTTCCGCGGCTTTTCCCTGCTGATCGAGCGTTCGGGCGTAGGTATTCGTTAATTGCCGAAGTCGGGTTTGCTTGTCAGTCTCCCAACTGCTGGGTGCATAACGGGGTTTTGTTTGGCTATTCAGTACTGTCAGGGCATGTTTGATCAACTGCTCTGCTTCGGGCAAGGACCGACGTTCTTCGGCCAGTTGGTTGGCAATGGTGTTCAGAACCAGGACATCCGTTTGAGAGGCTGGTTGCTTTTCAGCAAAGGCGATTAATCCCTTTATGTCGTTATTTTTAAAGTAACTATTGAGCATAACGGCTGCCAGATCAGGCAACTGCGCCGAGGTTGGGTAATCCTTGACGAAGGCTTCGTAGGCCGCTTTTTTGCGTGTCCAGTCGGCTTCGTTTCGGACGGCAATGGCGCGATCTTTCTGCATGAGTAAACCGGCTGGATCGGTCGTCTTCTGGCGTTCGCGCAAAGCCGCCACTTTTTGGAAATCGCCCATGCTTTCGTATAAGCGCGAGGCATCGGTCAGTTCGGCAACCGTGGGTGTTGGGCGCGATGCCAGGTACGCTTCTATAGCCGCCTTGACTTTCGGACCATAACCGGGTTTTCGCTGCTTGATGAGTGCTGCCAGGTGATCGGACCAGTACAGCGGACGCAGGTCGGGATTCATGGCCAGTTCGTGTTCGTACAAGGTTACGACCCAGTTTGGATCGGGCCGTACAGTCGTTTCATTTATAAAATGACTTCTGGTGAATACCGATGCCTGCCCCCCCGTCACGTGTGGGACAATCCGACCAGCCGCATCATAAACCGGAACGACATAGAACTGCCCGTTGTTCAGATCGGTGCGCTGGGGCTGTTTGCTGTTTCGAAAATACAGCATCGTACCCGTCACATCTTTTTTAGGGATGAACAATTCGCCCACATAATCGCGCCCCTGACGAACCAGCGTAACCGTAGTTGGGCGGCTAATGTGCATCACCGATGGAGCTCCGTAGCGTACATAACGCCCTTCCAGTGTGCTGTCCTGAGCCAGCGATGCCGTAGGAGTATACGTAAATGACACGACCTGCCCAATTTGCGGACGTTCGGGCGAGAAGCATAACTGGGCGCTGGCAGACAGGCAACCAGTCAGGAATAGGAAGGATAGACTGAAAACTAATTTCATAACGTAAAGGTAAAAGGGCCATTTAGACCGCTACAGACTTTTCCTCTTGGACTGGCTTCGAAACGGCCAGCAGCCCTAAAAAGGTGATCAGACCATTCAATAATAACCGTTCGAAACCAAACTGATAGCCGCCAAACCAGGCTGCTGAATTTTCATTGATAATGTAGGTTAATACGGGCGAAGCAAGGCAAATGAACGGAACAAACCCATCGATGACCGGACGTTTACTAAAAATGCCGAACGCATACAAGCCCAGCAAAGGCCCGTAGGTGTATCCGGCAATGTCGAAAACAGCCGTGATGACTTCTTTGCTGTTCAGTTGGCGGAACACAATGATCACCACATAAAAGAGCAGCGAGAAACCAATATGGACAATGTGCTTGATTCGCGACCGTTCGGCTTCGGGACGTTTCTCGACGTTCATAAAATCTACACAGAACGAAGTCGTCAGCGCAGTCAGGGCTGAGTCGGCACTGGCGTAGGTAGCGGCTGTAATGCCCAGCAAAAACGTAATAGCCACCATAAGACCGAGGTTATTCAGCGCTAATGTTGGGTATAAATCGTCAGTGCGTTCCGGAATAGGAATCCCCTCACGTTGTGCATAAACATAGAGCAGCACCCCCAGCGATAGAAACATAAAATTCACAAAGACCAGCGTAACCGTAAACCAGAACATATTTTTCTGGGCTTCCCCTATGTTTTTGCAGGTCAGGTTTTTCTGCATCAAATCCTGATCGAGACCCGTCATCACAATGGCAATGAAAGCACCCGAAATAAACTGCTTGAAGAAGTTCTTGGGGTCGTTGCCCTCCCAGTAGAAAATCTGCGACATTGAACTGTCATTCACGGTTTTGATGAGTCCGCTGAAGGATAACCCCAACTCGCGTGAGATCAGAATGATGGTTAAAATAACGGCGGTGACCAGAAACACCGTTTGCAGGGTATCGGTAACGATGATGGTTTTTACACCCCCTTTGAAGGTATAAATCCAGATGAGTCCGATGGTGATCAGGACCGAAACACTAAACGGAATGCCCAGCGAATTGAACAAGGCCAATTGAAGTACCCCGGCCGCTACGTAGAGTCGCACCGCCGAGCCGACCGTTCGGGAAAGCAGAAAGAACCCAGCCCCGGTTTTATACGACCAGAAGCCAAAGCGTTTTTCGAGGTAACCGTAAATCGAAATCAGGTTCAGTCGGTAGTAGAGCGGCATCAGTACGGAGCCAATCACAAAATAGCCGACGATGTAGCCCAGCACGACCTGAAAATACGAAAACCCAATTTTGCCCACCGCACCCGGCACTGAAATGAACGTAACGCCCGACAGCGACGTGCCGATCATACCGAAAGCCACCAGCCACCAGGGCGATTGCCGGTTGGCCGTGAAAAAGGTATTGGTATCGGCTCCACGGGCGGTATAAAACGAAACGGCAATGAGTACACCGAAATAGACAATCAGGATAACTAAAGCAAGCGTTGTGTTCATGAAGGAAATTTACGAAACGGTCCGCAAACGCGGTACAAATTGTGAGACAGGGAGCCTAATTCTGGCAACTTTTCGGCCCCGATTCAGGTTTTTTGAATACAGGAACGACTTTCAAAAGTGGCCGTTTTTTTGTAAATTTGCTAAGTAAATACGCTTTTCGCTCCCATGCAACCTTTTGAAGAAAACGACTGGTCGACGGATGTCGATGTACTCGACGAAGTGATTGAAACTGACGTGCATAACCTCGTCGTTTTCAACGATGATATAAATACGTTCGATCATGTTATCGAAACACTGATTGATGTGTGCAAGCATACGCCCGAGCAGGCCGAGCAGTGTACGTTACTGATCCATTATAAAGGCAAGTGTACGGTCAAAAATGGTTCCTGGGACGAACTGGTCCCGATGCGGAACGAAATCTGCCGCCGGGGCATCTCAGCGGAAGTCCTAAATTAATTTTGAATGATAGAATGAGTGAATGATAGAATAGCTGCCGCACGATTCATTCAGTCATTCTATCATTCACTCATTCATAATTCATAATTCTCTTGGAGTATCCATCCAAACTTATCGAAGACGCGGTGAATGAAGTGTCGAAGCTGCCGGGTATCGGGAAGAAAACGGCTCTTCGGCTTGTACTCCATTTGCTCAAACGCGACGAAGATCAAACCGAATTGCTTGCCCAGAGCCTGACGGCGATGCGGGCTAACGTCAAATATTGCCAGAAATGCCATAACCTGTCGGACAACGATCTGTGTACGATTTGTGCCAGCCACAAACGTGATCAGTCATTGATTTGTGTGGTGGAAGATACCCGTGATGTACTGGCCATTGAAAACACAGCGCAGTATAAAGGCTTGTATCATGTTCTTGGGGGTATTATTTCGCCCGTGGAAGGCATTGGCCCCAGCGACTTACAGATTGAGTCGTTGATGGAACGTTTGCGTGGTTCTGAACGTGAACAGGTACGGGAGATCATTCTGGCCATCAGTCCGACGATGGAAGGAGATACAACGGCGTTTTATCTTCAGAAGAAACTGAAGCCGTTCAATCTGAAAATCTCGACCATTGCCCGTGGGGTTCCGATTGGGGGCGATCTGGAATATGCTGATGAGATCACACTGGGTCGAAGCATCCTGAGCCGGATCGCCTACGAATAGGAGGGCTGATAAGTGATGATCGTCGGCTCTACAGGTTGAAAACATAACGGTAAGGACATAGCCTTAGAGGTAAAAATGTCGTTTATTTGCGTTTGATGAACATCTGCTCCGAAAACAGGTTTGTTCATCAAACGCTTTTTGTTTTCCCAAAACCAATCATTCGCATGAATCGCTCCGAGTTTTTAAAACTGGCTTTTGGTGCATCGGCCGGGCTGATCGCTTTTCGCTCCTTTGGATTGTCGCCCACGCAGGCAGAAGGCCCGTTTACCTTACCCGCGCTGCCTTATCCGACCGATGCGCTCGAACCGCATATCGATAAAATGACGATGGAAATTCACCATGGCAAACACCATAAAGCCTATGTGGATAACCTGAACAAAGCTGTTGCCGGAACCGACATGGCGAAAATGAGTATCGACGCGCTGGTAAAAAGCGTAAATGCTAGCACTCCGGCCGCCGTTCGGAATAATGCGGGTGGCCATTGGAATCATACATTCTTCTGGAACATCATGGGGCCAAATGCAGGTGGTGCGCCAAAAGGGCCCCTCGCTGAAGCTATCAACAAAAAATACACATCGTTCGATAACTTTAAAACCGAATGGGGAAAAGCGGCAACCGCTCGATTTGGCTCGGGCTGGGTGTGGCTGATCAAAAACGGAAACGATGTCGAAATCGTCTCAACCCCTAACCAGGACAACCCGCTGATGGCCTTAGCGGAGAAAAAAGGAACACCCGTATTGGGCCTTGATGTGTGGGAGCACGCCTATTACCTGAAATACCAAAATCGCCGTCCTGATTATGTTACGGCCTTCTGGAACGTAGTGGACTGGAACAAAGTGGCGAAGAATTTCGCGTAACCTTCTAAGTTATAAAGTTGTAGAGTCATAAGGTTGTAGAGGTGACTGACGAAACTCATATAAATGCGTCAGTTAACTTTATAACTTTATGACTCTATACCTTTATAACGCTGTGACTAGCCTTTAAACTTTTGTATTTTTGTACAAATTGATTTAGTCTATGTTAACCGAAGAATTATACAATGAAATCCCGTCATTAGATCTGGCGGATTTCACCTCAGGCGATCCCGAACGTAAGGCCAAATTTGTCCAGGATTTAGGCCGGGCTTTCAATCAGATCGGTTTTGTTGCTATCCGTAATCACGGCTTAAGCGATGCCCTGGTCAAGCGCCTGTACGATTCGACCCAGAAATTCTTTTCGCTGCCCGACAGCGTTAAACAAAAATACGAACATCCCGAACTGAATGGCCAGCGTGGCTATGTTGGCAAAGGAAAAGAAACCGCCAAAGGATTTAAAGTTGCCGATTTAAAGGAGTTTTATCACGTTGGTCAGCCAGAGCCGGAAGGCGACATGCCTGCCAATGTCTTCCCGGAGGAAGATCCCGAATTTGGTGACACCACACAGGAAGCGTACTCCACACTGGAAAATGCTGGAAAACAACTTCTTCGGGCCATCGCGCTTTATCTGGAATTGCCGGAAACCTATTTCGACGACAAAGTTCGGAACGGCGACAGCATTCTGCGGGCACTACACTATTTCCCGCTCGATCCCGAAACTACACCGGAAGGAGCAGTCCGGGCAGCCGCGCATGGCGATATTAACCTAATTACACTGCTCATGGGAGCCTCGGCCGATGGCCTGGAAGTGTTGCGTAGGGATGGCAAATGGATTGGCATTACGGCCTTGCCTGATCAGGTGGTGGTCAATGTAGGTGATATGCTCGACCGACTGACCAATCACAAACTGAAATCAACGATCCATCAGGTGGTAAACCCTCCCCGTGAGAAGATGAACCAGTCGCGCTACTCGATTCCGTTCTTCATGCACCCCCGCGCTGATATGGACCTTACCAGTCTGAATAGCTGCATTGATGCGCAACATCCCAAGCTTTACGTCGACATGACAGCGGGGGAATTCCTTGACGAGCGCCTGATGGAGCTGGGGTTGAAGAAAAAATAGTCAATTGTAGTCAGGCTTGGTCAGAAATGGTCAAGAGTTGTAGATAAGCATCTATTTCTGACTATGCCTGACTGCAATTGACCATCAATGACCTCCTCTGTGATGCTCCCTTACCTGACCGCTCATCAACCAGTACGGCGAATACGCTACATCATCTTTCTAAAAGATGTGTTGATTCTGGCGTGTACAACGTTTGGGGGGCCTCAGGTGCATCTGGCTATGTTTTTTGAGAGGCTGGTGAAAAAGCGGAGATACCTGACAGAAGAAGAACTGCTGGAAATGAACGCGTTAGGGCAGGTGTTGCCCGGCCCTACGTCGACGCAAACCATTACGGCCTTAGGGTTTAAAATCGGGGGGCCAAACCTGGCTTACCTAACTCTGCTGATTTGGATACTGCCTGCTGCCAGTGTTATGACAGCCGCCGGTATCGGTATTTATTACCTCGAACGGCATCAGCTTTCGCTGCATTTTACCCGTTTTATCCAACCCATGGCGGTCGGGTTCATGGTTGTTGCCGGGTATCGGATTGGCCAGAAGGTGATTCATGATAAAGTCAGTCTGGCGCTGGCACTCACGGCCGCCCTGGCAGCTTATGTGTTTCACTCGCCCGTAATGACGCCCATAGTAATTGCCGTTGGGGGACTGACAACGGCTCTCACGTACGAAAAGCAACAGCGAATGGAAAAAGAGCCCCTGCGCGTGCAGTGGGCTAATTTTTTTCTGTGGATGGGCGTTTTTATTACCGCTGCGTTGCTGGGGGCATTTACCCGTTCGCTACCCGTACGACTGTTCGAGAACTTCTACCGGAACGGCAGTATCGTTTTCGGCGGGGGGCAAGTGCTGACGCCAATGCTCTATAACGAGTTTGTGGCGTTTAAGCATTACCTGACGCATGAGGAATTCCTGTCGGGACTGGGCCTTGTACAGGCTATGCCAGGACCGGTGTTTTCGTTTGCCTCGTACATTGGGGCTTTATCGATGCGGGGAACAGGCTGGCATGGGCAGCTTTGGGGTAGCCTGGTGTCTACAGTAGGGATTTTCCTGCCCGGCACCTTCCTGATCTTTTTTGTGTATCGGTTCTGGGAACAGCTTAAGCGTTATCGGGTAGTACGAGCGTCGCTGGCGGGTATCAATGCTGCTAGTACCGGACTTACGGCAGCGGCCGCCATTGCGCTGTTCGAACCCATGGCTCCCCATTGGCCTTCGGTGGTCGTGGTTGTATTGACAATTCTGATGCTACTGTACACCAAGACCCCACCTTACCTGCTGATTTTAGGCGGCCTACTGGCAGGCGTGGTGATCAGCTAAAACTATCAGAAAATACGAATACCTAATTTAACTAGCTTTTATGCTTCACCCCAACCCCTTCAAGATTAACACAGAAGAGAGGTTGTGATGAAGCACAAAAGCTAGTTAAAGATTCTCGTCCGAAAGGAATTTTCGAATGGTCTGGTACGGTCGCATACCATTGGTTTTGCCATTTGTTCCATTAGCGGGCTGATTCCCGTTGATTCGGGGTTCTTCAACCCGCTTACGGCTACCGTTTTGAAGCGTAAGCATTTCTTTACGTAACTGCTGTTGCTCTTCTTCGGTCAGTCCCGTGCGCGTAGCTTCGCCCTGCCCATAGCCGTCGTTGAAATTGCTGATTCGACTGTCGGTTTGAGCTAGTTTGAGTTCGGCCAGAAGTTCGGCCAGTTCGGCGTTCAGTGTCTGCCGTTGGGCTTTCAGCTCGGTAAGCGAGGGGAGCAGCTCCAAATTATGCTGAAGTACATTCTGCTGTGTCCGTTGCTCGGCTAACTGGGCATCTAAAGGGGCCAACTCATTTGTCACCCGTTTTATCCGCCGTCGTAGCTTCCAGAGCTTAATATCGGCCTGCAACCATCGAAACCAGAACGCCGACAGAACCGGCAGGGCAATACCCAAACAGACAGCCCCTGCTATGGCGAACAGAATGCCACTCAGGACAAACGACAACAACGCCCAGGGACTATTGACCAGCGCCAGATTCAACTCACTCGACTCATTCAGTTGTTTCTCGATCTGATGCATGGCCGATGGACTGAGCGACTGAGTAGCGGCCGTCGGATCGGGGTTCACCTGCAACTGCCGAATCGATTTGTTGATGGCGGCTTTGAGCTGATCGGTTCGATAGGCTTCATACCGGAACCAGCCCAGCACGGCCAGTGTCAGTACGGCGAATACGGCCAGAGCCATCTTAAATCGGCTGTATTTACGCTCATTTTGCTCTGGGTTTTCCTGGTAGGGCTTTTCAATCAGACGGTCGTAGGCAGGCTTCAGCAGAATCGATACCATCGCCAACCCGACAGCAAAGGCCCAGGCTTCGTTCGTATTACGAATGTTGAGCGCGTAGGCAACAATTTCGTGGGAGATGATCAAATCGCCCGCCAGGAAGGAAATACCTGCAATCAGAAACAGAATTCCGGCCAGCAGCGAGTAATCGGGAGCGGCTTTGGTACGCCGTTCACGTAAGGCTTCGCGGTCGGCTTCGAGCGCCTGCCGATCAGCTTCGCGCTGTTTCACCTGTTTATCCAACCGTTCTACCTGCAACGTATGGTTTTGCAGTTCGGCAAAGGCCGTACGGTTTGCTTCGGTGGTTTCAGCCAGTCGTTGCTCGGTATTGGCCAGTTCGGTACGCTTTTCCTGAATGCGCTCCGTTAGCCAATCGGTGTTAATCTGGCTCGATAAATATCCTTCGTATGTTTCCCGATTTACGCCCTCAACACCGCTTGTATACCCATGTTGAAAGTCGGGATTATTCGTTGGCTCCATAATTAATGATGAATGATAAATTATGAATGATGCATTTTGCAATTCAGATAAAGAAAACCAGAATGAAGAGCCATTGATTTATAGCGTTTTACATTGATGCGTAATCAACTATAACAATTCACTGAATTGGGATTCTATCTGGTTAAGTAGATTTTTATCATCTATCATTCATAATTAATAATTCGGCTTCGCTGTTGTTCGGAGAGCCGATCCCGAAGGCTGCGGGCCAGTTCAAACTCGCTTATAAATAGATGAACAAAGCCATCGCGCTGAGTGTTCAAACGAGTCAGATTAGTTTCGACATGATTCAGAGTTGTCACGATTGGCCACTTCTGCATCCGAAAGGCGTCGATCTCCTGCGTAAGCCGTTCAATATCGGCCTCCCAGACGGCTATATTTTGCGCTTTTTGGATAGCTAACTGACGATTTTGCTGAATAACCGAGAGATCGGTCTGGATGGCTGATAACGTGTTCAGTAGCAGTTTGCCCGCCAGTAAAAACAGGAAAAAAACAAAGATGAACAAGCCGACAGACTTGTTCAAAGACTGGCTTTGAAGCGCTTGTATAAAGATGAAAACGGAGGTTGCCAGGGGTAGGCCAACCTCTTCCAGAAGCCGACGAACCGTTAGCCTAGTACCTGTTTCGTAGAAAAATGAGGTACGACCTGCCAGGTTGAACATACCCGCCAGAAATACACCAATGGTAATCCAACGATTGACAAAGGCAGGGCGCAGTGTTTCGTCGATTAGGTAGTAATTTCCGACGCACAGAGCCAGAGAAAGTACCAGGCTAAAGCAGTTTCGAAACAGGTTATTGGGGATCGGCTGTTTGTTCCGTAATGTATCGAGCTGGTCGCGAAGAGCCGTTAGACGGTTTTCGCGTTGTTCGATGAACAGGTTGAGTTCGCCGATTTTTTCGGTGTACTGCTCAACGGCTTCTTCCAGCGGAGCCGTCAATTGCCCAAAATAAGCCCGAATCTGAGCGAGTTTACTGTCTGGTCGCGCATCCGACAGGCCGAACAGGACCCCTTCGTCGCGTAAACTTTCTTCGTCGGCCAGCCAGTGGGGCAGGGGATCGGCCGGAACTGGTACTGCCGGAATCGAGTAAGCAGGGGACTCGTTGAGCGGTTCCTTGTTAATCGGACTTAAAACGGGTGCTGGTACCAGCGAAGCGGGAGGGAGCGTCGCAGGAATGAGCGTATTACGGGAAAAAAAAGACTGAAATCGTTGAAAAAGCGTCATTATCGAAGCCGGGCAATCGGATAGGCTGGCCGGATCAGGTTGTTAAACAGAAAACGGCTGTAAATACGGAAATAGTACCGTATGAATGCAAATCATTCTGGACAGACGGAGAATTAATTTCATCAGAAGCCGTAACCTGGCATTGCTTTCAATGAAGTGTTTTCTGTGAACTGTTAGCTCAAAGCCACCAGTTGTTGACTGTCTCTGGACTTAATCTGCGTTTTCAACCAGTTTCGTAGTGTAGAATACCCATACGGTTTCCGCATGTCGTATGCTCTGGTTGTACAACTCATGAAACTCCCCGTGGCTGATCTGTTAATTTCCCTCTTTTTTCTAATCGGCTTGCTGCTGATTAGTATCGCCGTTTACCTCTATTATGATCATCAACAATTGATCAAAAAGGGTATCATGACCAAAGGGATTGTGATTGGTATGCATCGGATGAAGCCGCGCGAATATCCAGTCGCCCCTTCCATTCGCTACCACACACAGGATGGCCGTGAGCTGGTGTTTCATAGTTCGGAAGGGCGTAATCCACCTGCTTATTCCATTGGTGAAGAGGTGACTCTATATTACGATACAGCAAAACCTGAGAGGGTTCAGTTGGCAGGTGATTACTTGATGGTGTATGTATTTTCAGGAATAGGGGCTGTATTTCTGCTACTATCTGTCTGGTCAATTGGGGAGTCGTTTGGGGCTATCTGGAAATGGCTGGTAGCTGGCTAACCGCGAATCAGGATTTATTGGCGTTAACCAGTTATCCGTCTGCTTAGAAGAAAACATATGGAATCCATAGGGTCAAAACAAGCCATAAAGCTCACTGAAACGAAACGCACAGCTATGCTGAAATACATTACGGTTATCAATTGGATTGCTATCGCGATTCTAGGGATTCTGGTCATCGGCTCGTTGCTTTCTCCGACGAAGGGGGGCGAAGCGGCTGGGCGAGGTATCGGTGAGGCTTTTGAACTACTAGCCCGTATCGTGCTGGGTGTTTTACTGGTACTTAATCTGATTCCCTTTGCCTGGGCAAAATACGTGGCTTTTTCCATGATCATGCTGCCCTTTGCGATCATGTTGCTGAATAACGTAGGTTCTGGACTGAAAAAAGTTGTTAACGCAATTACCTATTCACAATCCGACTACGATGGCTCAAAGTATTTTTCGGACCCTACACTTAAGAAATTACTGGCTGCCAGTTTCGATCAGGATGTCGATAAAGTAGCAACGCTGTTGCAGGAACCCGTGCCACAAATCAATGATCTGGATACGGAGGGTGAACAAAACATACTTGATTATATAGCGACGCACTATAGCCAATATTCGAATGATTGGGAAAAAACAAAGCAGATAATGGAGCTTCTACTGCAAGCCGGGGCAACGATCAATAGTACAAACCCAGCTCGTGTATCGACCCATGCCGCATCGGTCTGGAACGCTACTCCTGACATGCTAAAGTTCTTTCTTGATCACGGAGCCGACCCGAATGCTATTGGCAGCAATGGGGTTCCCATCCTTTATGAAGCCATTCGTTCAGGAGGTGAAGATTCGATCGATAAAGTTCGGCTCCTCCTGGATCGCGGGGCCGATTGTATGATGGTAGGTACTTACGACAGAAATACAAAAGACTATACACCCTTGCTTTTTGCATCTGCCTTTGGCTATTGGGATACCTGTCTCTTACTGATTCAGCGGGGAGCCAATACGCAGTATGCATCGCCGGATGGGACGACCATCCAGACTTACATTGATTTTTTTGAAGACCATTATAAAGGGGCCGATGACCTCCGGCCAGCCGAATTCGATCAGGTCAAAGCTGTTGTAAAAAAATTGAAGCGACTGAGCCGTTAGCGCAAAAATACCCGTTGCAGAGCTGTCCAAAGACGTTTTTTGAGGTTCTGGTCGGCTTCGATAGTCGGTAACGAATCGGCCATCAGGAACGTAATACCCTCGAAGCGAACGGGCGAATAGCGGTCCATCATAATGTCGAGATTAATTCGCTCGAAGGGTACGCCAAAGGTGATAAAGTGATTGATGTATTTACCCCGCAGCAACTCCGCAAAGTTCAGGTCTTTTACGCCGTGCAGATTCAGCAGATCAACCCCTTCAATATTCAGATTAACGGCTTTCAGAATTTTTTCCAGAAACAGCAGATTACTGGGGTCCAGTTCTTCATCGGCCAGGAGCAGCACCTTATGATTCAACAGGGGCACCTGTGGCTTTTGCTGAACAGGAGGAACCACTGGGGGGACTTTAGGGCGCGGGGCAGGATCCGGCAAAACCTCCGGCATTTGTGCTATTGGTTCCGTTGGAAATCTGACGGGTTCTTCGGCTGGTTGCAACTCTTCAATAACTACCTGTTCTACCCTTACGGATTTTCCACTCGTTGCCAGAACATCCAGTTCGGCCAGTAAATCGACTTCTACCAGGGTAGCGTCTGGATTGTCAGCAACCACTACCTCAGCCGGTCTGGATGGCTCCCACAATTCATCGGCCAGTCGATATAACTGGTCAGTTTGATAGAAGGTCCGGTAAAAATCGGTTACTGACATGGCGCAGAATGGACAGATAGATTATTGCTATAATCCCGGCAGGGAGTTTTGTGAATCGCCTTGCCGGGATCATAAACGTAGAGAGTACCTTAAGCAATTACAGCCTGCCGGTGAATGATCGCTTCCCGATCAGGGCTGGTTGATATGAAATTGATGGGTAAGCCCAGTGTGTCTTCCAGGAAATAAACGTAGTCGGCCAGCGCTTCGGGCACGTCGCTAAAGGAACGAATATTGGTCAAGTCAGTCTGCCAGCCTTTAAATGCTTTGTAAACGGGCGTTACATCTGTGTCGCAAAGATCGTAGGGCAGTTGCTCCGTGGTGGTACCGTCGGGCAGTTGATAGTGGGTACAAACCTTGATCTCGTCGAAAATATTCAGCACGTCGACTTTCATCATGACCAATTGCGTCACGCCGTTAATCATAATGGCATACTTGAGCGCAGGCAGATCGAGCCAGCCAGTCCGGCGAGGGCGTCCTGTTGTCGCGCCAAACTCGCGCCCTTCCTGACGAATGCGTTCGCCGGTTTCGTCCGAGAGTTCGGTTGGAAACGGACCACTACCGACGCGGGTGCAATAGGCCTTGAAGATTCCGTATACTTCACCGATCTGGCCGGGAGCCACGCCAAGGCCTGTGCAGGCTCCTGCCGTCATGGTGCTGGACGAGGTTACGAATGGATACGAACCGAAGTCAATATCGAGCAGTGAGCCCTGAGCGCCTTCGGCCAGTACTTTTTTGCCTTCCGCCAACGCTTCGTTTACTGTATATTCACTATCAGTAAGTTTGAACTGCTTCATGAACTCCACGGCACCGAAAAATTCCTCTTCAGCCTGGGGGAGTACAGCCGCATAGTCGAAGTTATTCTGGTCCAGAATGATTTTATGAATAGCTACCAGCTTGTCGTATTTAGCCCGAAAATTAGGCGATTGAATGTCCCCAACCCGTAAACCCTGACGGGCCACTTTGTCCTGATACGTGGGGCCAATACCGCGTAAGGTCGATCCAATTTTTGACTCACCTTTGGCTTGTTCATAGGCAGCGTCCAGCAGCCGGTGCGTGGGCAGAATGATAGAAGCCTTCCGGGAAATCTGTAAGTTCTGGGTTAAGGCCAGGTTATATTTTGCCAGCCCATCGATTTCTTTTTTGAAGACAATAGGGTCGAGCACCACGCCATTGCCAATGATATTGAGAATGTCGTCGCGGAAGATACCCGACGGAATCTGGTGCAATACGTGCTTCAGGCCGTTAAATTCAAGCGTATGTCCGGCGTTAGGTCCACCCTGAAATCGGGCAACCACCTGATATTTTGGGGCCAGTACGTCTACAATTTTGCCCTTTCCTTCGTCGCCCCACTGGAGGCCTAATAAAACATCGATCATTGTTTAGTAATTTAAAAAATGCCCCGATCTGGTAGTCGTATTTTGTCGTTAAATCGAAAGATGGTAACGGTAACTTTTCCGATCCCAGTGAGCGGCTCAATAAATCCACTGACTAATCTAAAGTGTTCAGCCCAGATGTCGGTTCTAGGGTTAAAAAAACGGACAATTTGCTGATCATCCCAATCGATAGAGGCAATATCCGTTCCTTTATTTCGATTACAATCGGGGCAGGCATATGCCAAATTATGTTCGTCATTGGAGCCGTTATGTTTACGGCTTATAATATGGTCTACTTCGAAGCCAATAAATGAGTTGTCGTCTTGAGCTAGGCAATACTCGCAGTAGTAAGAGGCTCGCTGGGCGACACGTTTACGAACGGTAGCGGTGATAGGGATATTATTGGTGGGCATGCTGTTTCACTTTGGCTTTTGCCAACCGCATAATATGCTCTACATTCATAAAGTCGTTGATCAGGTCCGTTTCTTCCCGTGTAGTTGTTCCACTTTTTTCCTTTTCCAATAAACTATAAAAGTGGTCATGCATCTCTTCCGAAGCTCTAAACTGGAGGATTGCCTCTGGTTTTACATGGGTGAGAATAAAATCTACTAACGTTTCGTATGGATTCATAACCAAGCTCCAGGTAGCTTTATTGTTACTAATTAGACAGTTATCGTAAATCGCTCGAAACGTAAACTTTCACACTTCGGTTTATTGGCATTCCGTTAATCAAACCGTTTAGGTCTCCTCCTATGGGAATTAACGGATACCAGCGATTCACATTTCCCGTATTCAGCATTTATTCTTCTACAGGTACCTGAACGCCCTGAGCGTCTTTTTCGGCTTCCTGACGATTTTCGCAAAAGTCGCGGGTACAGGAACCGTAAAAAATCAGCGAGTGGTGCATGACGTTAAATTTCAGCATATCACCCACCATATTCTGTATATTCTGAACGCGTGGGTCACAAAACTCCATGACCTTATGGCAGTCCGTACAGATCAGATGGTCGTGCTGGCGATACCCATACGATTTTTCGTACTGGGCCAGGTTTCGACCAAATTGATGTTTCGTCACTAAGTCGCAGTCAACCAGTACGTCCAGGGTATTGTAAACCGTAGCCCGGCTCACCCGGTATTTCTTGTTTTTCATCGAGATGTATAACTCGTCCACGTCGAAGTGGTCTTGCCGGTTGTAAATCTCTTCGAGTATAGCGAAGCGCTCAGGGGTTTTTCGCAGGCCTTTCCGTTCGAGGTAAGCCCGAAAAATCGACTGAGCCGCGTCTAAATTAGATTGATTCGGCGCAGGCATATCCGGTTCCGATTAGTTTAAGGTGCAAAGGTAGAGGTTTATCGTTCTAGGTTTCAAGTTTCAGGTTCAAAGTTTCAATAGGTGGAAGACGTCTGAAACGTTAAACCTGAAACCTGAAATCGCTAGGAGTCGAAGCGAATGACCTCAAACACACCCGGTACCCGCTCTAGTTTGCGCATCAGGGTTTCGAGGTGTTCGGTATCATGGACGTAAAGTTTGATGTTCCCTTCAAAGATGCCATCCTTCGAGTCGATGGCTACCGAGCGCATGTTGATGTGCAACTCATTACTGATCACTCGGGTTACGTCGTTGATCAGCCCCACCCGGTCGGTTCCTGTAATGCGTAACCCCGCCAGGAAGGCCAGTTCTTTCTGGGATGTCCACTTCGCCTTGATGATCCGGTTGCCGTGGTTCGACATCAGTTCGACGGCGTTGGGACAAGTGACCCGGTGAATTTTTATCCCTTCATTGATAGTTACAAAACCGAACACATCGTCGCCAGAAATCGGATTGCAGCATTTGGCCAGCGTGTAATCGATCCGGTCCATGTCTTCGCCAATGAGCAGCATGTCGGCATCGGCTCGTTCGCCGTGGATCTTCTTCAGTTCCTTAACGAATGCTTTGGCATCGGGTAGCGCGTCGGTATTCAGTTTATTGGTCCGATTTTCTTTGGCTTCCTTATCGGCTTTGAATTTCTTCAGCTCCGCCACATCGATGTGCCCTTTGCCAACCCGATAGAAGAAATCATCGGATGTTTTTGAGCCAAAATAGGCTCGTAACTGGTTAATGACCTCATTAGTCATGTCCACCTTTAATAAGCGGAGTTTCTTACTGACCATATCCCGGCCATCCGTCACGTAGCGCTTATTTTCTTCCTTGATTAAATCCTTAATCTTGGTTTTGGCTTTGGAGGTAACCACAAACCGCAGCCAGTCTTCATTGGGCTTCTGTCGGTTGGAGGTAATCACTTCTACCTGGTCGCCATTTTGCAGGACATAACTCAGCGGAACAAGGGTATTATTGACCTTGGCTGCCATACAGCGAGCCCCAATCTGGGTATGAATACTGAAGGCAAAATCGAGGGCCGTAGCTCCACGTTGCAATACCTGTAATTCGCCTTTGGGGGTAAACACAAAAACCTCTTCGCTGTACAGATTACTTCTGAAGTCGTCGACGAACTCGATAGCCGCTTTTTTCCCATCACTACCTGCCGATTCGATCATGTCGCGTACCTGACTGATCCAGGCTTCGATCCCTGCTCCGGTTTGAGTGTCGTTGCCTTTATATTTCCAGTGGGCTGCGTAGCCTTTCTCGGCAATTTCGTTCATCCGCTCGGTACGAATCTGCACCTCTACCCACTGTCCCTGCTTGCTCATCACGGTCGTATGCAGCGACTCATAGCCGTTGGCGCGGGGGGTGCTAATCCAGTCTTTTAGCCGGTCGGGATTGGGTTTGTAGTGGTCAGTAACGATCGAATACGCTCGCCAGCAGGCTGCTTTTTCTTCATCCTGCGGTACGTTAAGAATAATACGAACCGCAAATAGATCGTATATTTCTTCGAACGGCTTTTTAGACTTACTCAGTTTGTTCCAGATCGAATAGATGGACTTGGGCCGGCCTTTAACCACGTATTTAAGCCCTGTTTCGGCCAGATCTTTCTCGATCGGTTCGATGAAACGACCAATAAACCGATCACGGGCCAGACGGGTTTCGCGTAATTTTCGGGCAATATCTTTATAGGCTTCCGGTTCAACGTGCTTCAGATACAGGTCTTCCAGCTCTGATTTGATCGTGTACAGCCCCAGTCGGTGGGCGAGGGGGGCGTAGATATAGATTGTTTCGGACGCAATTTTCAATTGCTTATCGCGGGGCATAGAGTCCAGCGTGCGCATGTTGTGCAGTCGGTCGGCCAGCTTGATTAGAATGACCCGAACGTCATCGGACAACGTCAGGAGCATTTTCCGGAAATTCTCGGCCTGCTGCGACGTACCATATTCAAAATAGCCCGAAATCTTGGTCAGGCCATCGATGATACGGGCCACCTTGGGGCCAAACGCCCGGTCGATGTCGGCAATGGTGGTATCGGTATCTTCAACAACATCGTGGAGAAGGGCGGCTACAATACTGGTAGTTCCTAGTCCAATTTCTTCAACGGCAATCTGGGCTACGGCCAGCGGATGGTATATATAGGGCTCTCCTGATCGCCTACGCATATTCTTATGCGCTTCGGCGGAAGTATTGAACGCCTTCTTTATCAGCTTGGCGTCGTCGCCTTTGAGCATGGGTTTTGCGGCACGCAACAATCGACGATAACGTTTCAGGATTTCCTGTCGTTCCAGCTCCAGATCGATAACTGGCTCCGCGCTGGGTCGATGCTCGATAGCGTTTGTCATAAATGGCTTTGTTGTGGGTAATGGCCTTTAGGTTGTACTCGTACTACCAAGATAACAAAATATTCCTCGAAAAACGAGCCAGTGTTAACTAAAAATAAAACCTTCTGCCAATGCATTTGATCTATTGATTTTTTTTACTACCTTTGCAGTCCCAAAAACAATGCATAATGGGAATGCATACTGAATAATGACTGCGATTTACGTATTTGTTATTCAGTAAACATTATCCATTAACTACCTGCGGGCGTGGCGAAATTGGTAGACGTGCCAGACTTAGGATCTGGTGCCGCAAGGTGTGTGGGTTCGAGTCCCTCCGCCCGTACAATAAAAGCGAAAGAATGAAAGAGTGAAAGAGCGTTTGTCTGTAAATGACTCACTCTTTCTGACTTTCACTCTTTCGCTCTTTTATTTTTAAACCGATATACCCGTGGATATTACGCTCGAAAAAGCCAGCGATACCAACGCTTCGCTCAAGATTACGCTAACCCCTGCTGACTATAAACCAGAAGTCGATAAAAAACTGAAAGACTACGGTCGGAAAGTTCAACTCAAAGGATTCCGTCCTGGACACGTACCGGCTTCGCTCGTACAGAAAATGTATGGCAAGAGCATTCTGGTGGATGAAATCAACTCGATGCTGAGCAAAACCGTTAGCCAGTATATCCGTGACAATAAATTACAGGTAGTTGGCGACCCTATTCCGAATCGGGACGAGGCTGATGCCATCGATTGGGACAACCAGACGGATTTTGCGTTTAGCTACACGCTGGGGCTGGCTTCGGAGTTTGATATTGATTTCAATGACCTGCCGAGTGTCAACCAATACGAAATTCAGGCTGGTGAGGCTGAAATCAATTCGACGATTGCCGACTTGCAACAGCGTTTCCACACCCATGCACATGGTGAAGAAGTGGGTGATGGCGACACCATTTACGGTGAACTGAAACAAGTATCTGCCTCTGAAGGGGCTACGGAATTCTCGGCCAAAACCGCGTTCCCAATGGCTAAAATGGCTGAGGATGCTAAAGGGCAGTTTGTCGGTAAGAAAAAAGGAGACATAGTAACGTTTGTAATGGAGCAGGCTTTCCCGGATGAGAAAGCACGTGCCAACGCAACGGGCGCTAAAGTCGATGAAGTAGCTAACCTGACCGGCGAATTTACCTTCGAAATCGACGATATTACCCGCCATGAACCCGCTGAGTTGAATCAGGAGTTTTTTGATAAAGTTCTGGGTGCCAATGCCGTATCAGACGAAGAACAGTTCCGGGCCAAAGTAGCCGAAATCATTCGGAGCAATTATGGACGTGAGGCTACTCAGTTGCTGCGTCTGGACATTGAGAAAACACTGCTCGACAATACACCGATCCTGCTGCCCGACGAGTTCCTGAAAAACTGGTTGATGGAAGTAAACGAAGGAAAGTTCACCCCAGAGCAGATTGACGAGCAGTATGACGATTTCACTAAATCGGTGAAACTGCAACTCATCAAGAATAAAATTGCCGATAAAGCTGATATCAAAGTTGATTTCGAGGAAGTGATGGAAGCGACCCGTCAAATGGTGCGCGAGCAATTTGGCTTTGCCAGTTCGGACGATGAGGAGATGAACCAAACCATCGACCGCATTGCCCGCAACTACCTGATGGATGAGAAAAATAACGGTCAGAACTACACCAATACCTTCAACCGGGTGTACGATGACAAAGTGATCGACTACGCCAAAACCCAACTGACCCTGACTACTCAGGACATCACGGTTGATGAGTTTAAGGCACTGGTTGAAAATCGCTAGTAGATTTGAAATATCTCTTTTAGAAGCGTCCCGGCCAATGGCTGGGACGCTTTTTTGTTGAAGCTGTTTTTAACTTTCCTTGAAAAGCAATTTTTGTCATTCCGACCGGGACACGTAGTCGCAGGGAGGAATCTCAAAAACGCTCATTTTAAACTTATTTTCAAAAGTTTATACAGTCTGATTGGTATAGTTTGAATAAGCGTTTTCGGGAAGTTGTATTTCAGTGCTAGATAAAAACTAGAAATATAGTTTTATTGTGCCAGCCCTATACCAATTAGTACACTTAATGCGTTTTTGGGGATATGTTCCACTTAAAATACTGGACGGATGCGCACTTTATGCTTTTTTACATCTGTATGGCTTATTCTTAATGCTGGGGTATCGTTGGCACAGTCGATAGCTCAGGAGCCAGACTATACCGTAATAATAACCGCTGACGGTAGACCTGTTGACCTGAAAAAAGGAATTTCGACCACTACACAAACGATTCAATTACAGGGGAGTCTTACAAAGGAAAGTAGGCAACTGTTCCCTCAGCTAAAATCAGATGTTCTAATCGAGCAGGTAATTATCAGTTTAGTACGAGGAACACGGCGCGTTGATTATTTAAACTGGACAGGCGTTGAATCGTTAGCGCGACTATCCAAACAGGCCCAAGCAGGTGATCGGTATGTGATGCAATTTGAAGAGGTGAGTACGCAAACCAGACAAGGCACTTCAACTAAATTATCGAACAACCTAATTTACGCCGTCCCCCTGTATTGATTTTTTCTCAACAGAAAAGGCTGCCCAGTCGAGCAGCCTTTTCTGTTGATGGAGCTATTGATCTTATTGATACTGAATATACATCGGCTTTGGCGTCAGGGCCAACACTTCTTCGGGTGTCATGATGCGCGAACCGGGCTTGCGGAAGTCATTATCATAAAACAGCTTGAAACCTGTGTACTGAACCGGCTCTTTCTGAATATAATCGTGGTAGGAGTCTTTTTTCAGCACGGGAGGGCCCCAGCCATCCATATCCATCACGATCTGCACATTGGGATCCAGTTTGATGTTCTTATAATTCTTGATCATCCCCTGTGTGAAGCGGTGAACGACCAGTACTTTGGGAGGCAGGTTGTTTTCCTTCACGACTTTGCTCAGAAACTGAACAGCCTGGTTTACATCGGCGGCATCGTAGCTGCCAATTTTTGTACCGGGTTTATGACCCGTTACCATCGAAAACTCAGGATCGATGCCCAGGTGAACGAAGGGGAGCTTCAGGTACTTTTTCAGGTACTCCATTTCGCCACCCAGCGGAGCATGGCCACGTTGAATATCCAGGAATACGATGGATTTGTGCTCGTTCCCCCATTTGATGACTTTCTTAATGGTTTTGTCCGACATCCGAAGCCGATAGCCACCATCTTTACCCGGAGCACCCTGAGCGGAGATCGCTACCAGGTGTAGAGCAGGTTGTATGGGCGTTGCCGGATCGGCCTTTTGCCAGTTCGCAATTTCCTTGTCGAGCCGCTGGAGCATTTCATCTTTTTCATACTTACCCAATATTCCCATTTTTTTGGAATGTGGGTTACCGTAGTAAGCGAAAATGCGTTTGCCAGGTAGAATGGCTCCGGTGGGAGCATAGGTTAGCGAGTCGAGTGTAGAATCGCCCGTGCTGACGCCACTACGGGTTGAGGCCACCGGTTCGGGCGCTGGCGTTTTCGACGAATCGGCAACGGGCTTAGCAGAGGCTTCGGCGGTAAGTTTTCCAGTGTGTGATGACTCTTCTTTCGACGAAGAGGTACAATTGGTAAGGGAATAAAGAGCCAGCAGAGAGAGCGCGGCCAAGGAAAAGCGCATACTGTGAAATGATTTTGACAATGGTTTTTTAACTAGATGGGCAACCCCCTGGCGTAATCAGTATTCACCCTGTTTTTGGATTGGAGCAATAACCTTGCCGACAACGCGCGAACGCTGTAGTAGAATCAACCCTACAGTGCAAGTATAATGGCTATTTGTAACTTTTCAAAGCGCTAATTCGCCTAAGCCTTGCCGTACAATAGAAAAATCATCGTTCGTAGCATCCACAATTGTCGAAGGAATGTTGCCCCCATAGCCTCCATCAATAACAATATCCACCTGATGCTGGAATTTTTCAAAGATCAATTCAGGGTCGGTTGAATATTCAATAATTTCGTCTTCGTCACGAATAGAGGTGGTGATTATCGGATTGCCCAGTTCATGAACAATCTGGCGGGGAATGTCGTTGTCCGGAACACGAATACCTACCGTTTTTTTGTTGGTATTCAGTAATTTAGGTACTTGATTGGTTGCCTGAAGGATAAATGTGTATGGACCGGGCAGCAAACTCTTCATCAATTTAAAGGCCTGATTACTTACCCGGGCGTAATCGGCAATGTGGCTCAGATCGTAGCAAATAAACGAAAAGTCGTTCTTGGTAGGTTTGATGCCTTTAATGCGTGCTACTCGCTCAACGGCCCGCGCGTTATGGATGTCGCACCCCATTCCGTAGATGGTGTCGGTTGGGTAAATAATGACGGCTCCATCACGCAACGCATTCACAATATGCGCAATCCGGCGGGGATCAGGATTTTTCGGATAAAGCTTAATAAATTCGCAAGACATGGGAAAGTGGATTAGCTAACTACTTACTATTAACCACAAACCACCTAAACGGGTTTCGCCTTCTTTCACGATACAGACGGTAAACGCAGTTGATCGGTAGATGCATATGCGAGAGGCCAACTATACATCGGGTAAGCAAGTCTGGCTTTGTAATCTGGTTCAGCAGGCTACTAAATTGTAGAGCTAGCGTAAATTGTTCTGCGTAAAAGGCTTTTCGGATAAAGGTACTGAGTCGGCTAGCTAAGGCGTCGAACTCAGCCGGGGTTTGGCACAAGTCAAACGCTTTCAGGCAGACAACCAGCGTAGAAGGTAATAACTCGTTGTGGCGTTGTATGATTTGCCTTGACAACGAATGGGGCAATTGTCGTTTCAGCGTCAATACCTCATCGAGATAAGCATACTGATACAATCTTGCTGAACGAACCCAAAAATCAAAATCTTCATAACTGAGCGCTTCGGCGTAACCGCCCAACCTATCAAGCACAGCACGGCGAATCAGCATTGTCGGTGTGCAGATGAAATAACTGGACAAAACAGCCTCAAACACATCACCAGTTGGTATCGAACGGGGCGTATGTCCTTTGCCATCGATTGGATAATGAGTACCCATTTGTTTGCCGGTTGCATCGATGAACGCTGCGTTGGAAAACACCACGCCGTAGGAATCGGGCAATTGCTCGAATAAGGCCACCTGTTTGGCAATCCGATCCGGCAACAGCACATCATCAGCCGAAAGATCGATAATATAACTTCCTTTTGCATGGCTTAACCCCTGATTGAAGGCTCGATTCAGGCCCAGATTCGTTGTGTTTCTGATAAATCGCGCAGAAGGGTGTTGCTCAATGAATAAATTTATTTGTTCAACGGAGCCGTCTGTACTTCCATTATCAATAATGATCAGTTCAATAGAAGGATACGTTTGATCGACAACGGATTGCAGGGCATGCCAAACGTAATCCAGATGATTATAGCAGGTGCAAATGACCGTTACGCAGGCGGATGTATGACCGCAATATAAATTTTTTTGCAATGAATTGGTTAGTGCGGAAGTGGTTGGCAATGAGCGCATAACCTATAGACGATCTTAGTTGTCATCGGTCATTAACTCGTTTAGCAACGCTATTAATCCGTTTATTTCAGAGGCAGTGGAAAATTGGCACGCTTTTCGCCCTTTCCTTACCCGAACACGTGACAACCCCGTGCCAATTTTGGTGCCAGGAAAGCGCGTGTGCTTTTACATTTATGGGTTAGGTTTTACAAACGTCACCTCAAGTGTTCGAGGTGGCGTTTGTTGTTTTAGCGGCTACACTCGGGTGCTTATCACCTTCGAGATTATAGAGCGCCACATTCATTTCAAACCCTAAAATGAGCACCAGCGAAATCAGGTTGATCCAGATCATTAGCGCGATCAGCGTACCGATCGACCCATACACTTTGTTGTATGACCCAAAATTGGCAACATAGAAGGAAAAGCCGAGCGTAATCAGAACGATAAGTACCGACGCGGTAACAGCCCCTGGCATAATAAATATCCACTTCATGTTGACGTTCGGACCGAATCGGTAGATCATCGAGATCGCGCCCATAAACACGGCAAACACGACCAGGTACCGCCCAATAGTGAGCAAATTCACAAAAATGACGTTGTTGAAGAAGCCAAAATGGAGCAGATAGTCGCTCACAATACCGCCAATAATCAGAACGACCACCGCTAAAATCAGCGCAAAGGCCAACGTAAACGTTAATCCGATAGCTATGGCGCGAATTTTGAGGAAGCTACGTCGCTCAGCCGAATGATAGGATGAGTTGAACGCCTGCATCAGGGCAACTAAGCCACTGGTAGCCGAATACAGCGCCAGGAAGAAGCCTAACGACAACACCCCACTTCGAGGTCGATTGATAATATCTCGTATGGTTGTATCGACTGTGCTGAACGTATCGCCCGGTAAAACCCCTTGCAGAAACCCCATAACTTGCTCTTCAAGATCCGGGATCGGGATGTAGGGTATTAGCGTAAAAAAGAAAATGATCGTTGGAAAAACGGCCAGAATAAGGCTGTACGATACGGATGCGGCACGTTCGCTGGTGTCATTATCAACGATCTGTGCCGCCATCCGTTTCAAAAACGAATACCAGGTGCTTTTAGAGTTGAACGGATGATGATCGAGTAGCCAAGCTCGAACCCCTTTCAACGCCTTAAAACCCAATAGCTTGTCGAACATAGCGTAAAAGTCGTTAGTCAGCAGCCGATAGTCAATAGCGTCCAGCGGATTATACCCGATATGGCTGACTACAAGTTAGTTACTACTGATTGACAACTATTGTTCAAAGAAAGGTTTAGTAGCCTCGACTAACTCGGGGGGCGCTGCACACGGGCGACCTGTATCCGAACGTACAAAAACGAGCGTTGTCTGGCCTGTATTTAATAGTTGCCCATCCTGATTGAAAATCTCGTAATTGAACATCAACCGGGTTTTGGGCATTTGTGGAATGGTCACCCGAATGGTCAGCAGATCATCGTATTTGGCTGGTCGAATAAAGCGCGAATTCAGGTCGTAGACGGGCATCGAAATGCCGTCTTCTTCCATTTTTTTGTATGTAAGCCCAAGGAAACGAAGTGCTTCAACGCGTCCGATTTCGTAATAACGGGCGTAATTGCCATAATATACAATGCCCATCTGATCGGTGTCGTAATAACGCACCCGGATATTCGTAATGTCGTGGGTAATCATAGGTTATTTCATAATCTTCATGCGGGTGAGGGCCTGTTGATACAGGCGGGCGTTGGCCAGGTGTTCTGCCATCGTTTTCGAGAAGGTGTGATACCCATTGAATCGGGCATCGACCACAAAATAGAGGTAGTCGTGTTGCTCGGCATTTAGCACAGCATCGATGGTAGCAGGCGCAGGCAGGTTGATCGGTCCGGGAGGTAATCCGGTATGCCGATAGGTGTTGTAGGGCGAATCGATGGTGAGCTGCTTATTGAGTAACCGACGGATGGTAAAATCGCGCAGGGCAAAAATGACCGTTGGGTCGGCTTCGAGCTTCATGCCTTTTTTCAAGCGATTCAGGTACACACCAGCCACACGGGGTTGTTCATCGCGTTTGTTGGTTTCGGCCGCTACGATCGAAGCCAGTACCTGTACCTGCGTTTGGGTCATACCCAACGCTTTGGCTTTCTCCTGGCGTTCGGGTGTCCAGAATTTCTTGTATTCGGAGCCCATCCGTTCCAGCAGCGCTTCGGGTTTGATGGTCCAGAACATTTCGTAGGTGTTGGGCAAAAACATGCAGACGATGGTCGTGGTGTCGAACCCGTATTTATCACAGGTGGCCGGATCGTTCAGGAGCTTGCCCAGTGCTTCGGAGCCAAATTCGAATTTGCTGCCTAATCGCTGAATCAGGTCCGATTTCTGCCGCATGCTATTGAACGTGACGGGCATAGCATCCTGATTACCACTGCGGAGTTTAACCAGCGCGTCGCGGTTGCCCATGTTCGGCTTTATTTCGTACCGGCCTTCCTTAACCAATTCGGGGTATTTCATCAATTTGGCCAGGAACCGGAACGAGGTTTCGTCGTTGATCACCTTATGGGTTTTGAGCGTGTCCATGACCGACTCAAACGTGGAGCCGCGCGGAATCAGAAGGGCAAAGGTTTTGTCGTTGTCTCTAACCTGTAAGTTTGGGCTTTTGAAAACTTGCCAGAAGTAAAACGTGAACGTCGTCAGCAGGATAGAAACGGTAAGGAAAATCCCAATTTTTAAATTACGAGACATGGTCGAGAGCAATAATGAACAATGAATAATGATAAATGGATAATGAATTAGGCTATATAGTGCTGGTTTTTGGCACTACAATTGTACATTGTTCATTATGCATTATACAGTCAATGGATGCCGCAAATTTAGCCAAAATAGCTACCTACCCATAATGAAGTACGTATTATCTCTTCTCGTGATGATGACCTGGCTAACCTCGTGCCGGACGAGTGCCGATAGCCCGCGAGCCATGAATCCGGCAGCCGCCAAACGACAAGTGGCCATCGATGAGATTCGGGAAGCTGACCAGAATTTCAGTCAATTGTCTGAAAGACAGGGCATGGCTAAAGCCTTTACAACCTATGCTGCCGATGAGGTGATTAAGCTCAACGATGGAGCGGCTCCGACGGTCGGCTTCGATTCGCTACGGGCGCAAATGAGTCGTATGCCTGTAGATGGGAGCGTGCTGACCTGGCAGGTTCTCAAAGCCGATGCCTCGCAGGCAGGCGATCTGGGCTATACGTTCGGTCAATGGATGCTGACCCGACGAGAGGAGTCTGGCAAGAAGAAAACGCAGTTTGGGGTTTATGTGACCGTCTGGAAACGCCAGCGTAACGGCCAGTGGCGGTTTGTTGTCGATGGAGGAAACAGTACGCCCGAACCGAAATGAATTGGTTGATTGGTTAATTAGTTTATTGGTTGGCTGGTTCATTGGGGGCAGGGTACCACTGCAACCAACTAGCCAACTAATGAACCAATAAACCAATTAACCAGTCAACCAATCAGCCGTTTAGAAAAAGAATCGTAAATTTGAGCGAACCAACTCAACTCGTTTTGACTGTTCGTTCATTATCTACCTCCCAAACGTCGCGAGGTTCCTCGCTGTATACGCTCTCGTTCTGGTTACTGTCGGTCAGTAACTTCCTGTTCTCAGCCAGTTTTTCGATGATGATTCCCGAGCTACCGGCTTACCTGGCGAAGCTGGGCGGGAAGGAGTATGTCGGATTGATCATTGCGCTGTTTACCTTAACCGCTGGTGTGTCAAGACCATTTAGTGGCAAACTGACTGATACGATTGGTCGGGTGCCGGTGATGGCCTTTGGGTCGGTCGTATGCTTTGTCTGCGGACTGCTGTATCCCTATCTGCTAACTGTGTGGGGCTTTTTGACACTTCGGTTGATTCACGGCTTTTCGACGGGGACCAAGCCAACGGCTACTTCGGCGTATGTGGCCGATGTGGTTCCGGCCAATCGTCGGGGCGAAGCCATGGGGATGCTGGGACTATTTACCGCGATGGGCATGTCGCTTGGGCCCGCCATCGGAAGTTGGCTGGCTACTGATTTTTCGATGAATATCATGTTCTGGACATCATCGGCTTTTGCCCTGCTTTCCATTGGTATTCTATTGCGTATGCCCGAAACCCTGGCGACAACGCAACGCTTTCGGTTTGGTCTGCTTCGACTGAAAAAAGATGAGATTTTTGACAGACAGGCTATTCCGCCGTTTCTGGTTCTGTTGCTGCAATCGTTTTCCTCAGGTGCCGTACTCACGGTGATTTCTACCTTGAGCGGTTCTTTAGGCATTACGAATAAAGGCTTGTTTTTTACGGTCTACACGGTGGCTTCACTAGCCGTTCGAATTTTGTTTAGCAAGTCGTCGGATCGCTATGGTCGAATCCCCGTGCTGTTTATTTCGACGATTATCCTGGCCATTTCGATGGCTTTGCTGGTGATGGTCGATTCGCCGGTACTGTTCTGGACAGCCGCTATTTTCTACGGGATGTCGTGGGGCATGAACTCGCCTACCGTGCAAGCCTGGACGGCGGATCTGAGTGACGAGCACACACGTGGGCGAGCAATGGCTACTATGTACATCGCCCTTGAAGCGGGCATCGGCCTTGGGGCAGTAGGAGCGGGCTGGCTGCTCAATCATGTAATAGGTGAATCAGGTGTCGATGCCGCATTTGCCGTATCGGGTGTGATGGCGTTGATTGCCGTTGGCTACCTGGGATGGTTATGGCAAAAAGATCAGAGAAAGAGCCATCATCGTATGGATGAGGCCGACGAAGTAGCGTTGCTGGACGGTGAACCCTGATGAACGAGATCGAACCAAAAATACGCCCACTGGTCGACGCGCTGAATCGAACGGGTATTGTCCGGACGTTTTCCAGTTGCGAAGGGCACTTTTCACCCAACGAACAAACAATTGTTGACCGGAACCATGCCTACGTACGCTTTGTACCCGCTGAGAACAGATCAACACTTGAGGTCGAAGAGCTGCTGGCGTATATACTGTCCCGATTTAAGCACCAACATGGCCTGATCCCGATTAAACTGGCAGGCTATAAACTCTATACACCCATCGATGACGAACAGGTTGAGGAAACCTTTGTGCTCGAACTTCACCCCTTCAATCGCTTCGATCCACCTGACCGTAAACGAGCTGACGTGGATCGGGCGATTGAGCAGGTAGTTCGTAGCGTGAACAAGAGGCTATAACGCCAGTCCGGCAACATTAGAGAATAAACTGACTCAGGTCCCGGTTTTTGACCAGACCATTCAGTTTTTGACTAACCAGTTCTTTCGTAACCACAACTTTCGCATTGGCACCGATCACATCGGGAATGTCGAACATGAAATCGTTCATAAGGTGGCTCAGGACGGTTTGTAATCGACGGGCACCGATATTCTCAACCTCGCTGTTGACTTCGAAAGCAATGCGGGCCAGTTCGCGCAGGGCGTCGTCCTGGAAACCAAGCTCCACCTCTTCAGCCGCCAGCATCGCTTCATACTGTTTGGTCAGAGCATTTTTGGGCTCCTTCAGAATCTGGTAGAAATCATCTTCCGACAGGCTTTGCAACTCGACACGAATCGGAAAGCGGCCCTGTAACTCAGGAATCAGATCGCTGGGTTTGGCCACGTGGAAAGCACCGGCCGCAATGAACAGAATATGATCGGTATGAATAACACCGTACTTGGTATTCACCGCACTCCCTTCTACAATCGGTAGCAGATCGCGTTGCACCCCTTCGCGGCTGACATCAGGGCCACCACCGCCGTTACCGGAACGAGCCGAAGCTACTTTGTCGATTTCGTCGATGAAAATAATACCGGCATCTTCAGCTTTTCGGATGGCTTCTTCTTTCACCTCGTCCATGTCGATGAGTTTGGCGGCCTCTTCTTCCAGCAGGATTTTGCGGGCTTCGGCAATGCTTACTTTGCGTTTTTTACCGCGTTTGGGCATCATATTGCCAATCATCTCCTGGATATTCATCATCGATAAATCATCGACGGTACCGCCCATGACACCAATGTTGGGCGTCTGACTTTGTTGCACGTCGATGTCGATTTTGCGGTCGTCCATTTCGCCCGAGCGGATCTTCTCACGGAAACGTTCACGGGTTCGCTCATTGAGTTCGGCGTCGGGGTCTTTAGGGGTATTTTCGAACCCTAGCTGGCCGTTGGCTGGTTTGACAGGCGGAATCAGAATGTCCAGAATGGTTTCTTCAACCTGTTGCTGGGCTTTCACCTGCACGGCTTCTTTCTTGGCCGCCCGCACCATATTGATGGATTGTTCGACCAGATCGCGCACCATACTTTCGACATCGCGGCCCACATAACCGACTTCGGTAAATTTGGATGCTTCGACTTTAATAAAGGGCGCATCCGCGATTTTAGCCAGCCGACGGGCAATCTCGGTTTTTCCGACACCCGTAGCGCCAATCATCAGGATATTATTGGGCGTGATTTCACGCTGCATATCCGCGCTGCTATTCATTCGACGCCAACGGTTACGCAGGGCAATGGCCACGTTACGTTTGGCATCGTGCTGGCCAATAATGTATTGATCAAGTTCGGCAACAATCTGCCGGGGAGTAAGGTCTTTCAGCGAGTGGGTCATTGACAAAAACAAAAGCGGAATACTAATAGCGCTTTTTCTAGAAACACAGGAATTTTAAAATTGTGCCAATGCTACGGAAAAAATAGGAGTTTAAGTAACCATGATTAAAAACTTCGACTAACTGGCTTTCTCCTGAAATCATTAATCAGTTTTCGCATGAATTTCTGTCGGATTCTCTTTTTAGCGTTTTGTATTACCGCAGCTTACGGGCAAACTCCTATTCATTTAATTCCCCAACCGGTTAGCGTACAGCCTCAAACCGGTTTGTTTACCCTGGCGAAATCAACGTCAGTAGAGTATAATCAACCTGAAGCGAAGGCCGTTGCTGACATGCTTAGCCAGCGATTGAACGGCCCAACGGGCTTTGCCTTGTCGGCAAAACAGGGAAAAGCGGGTAAAATTCAACTGAACCTGAACGCTACGCCCAATACCCAGCTTGGCGCTGAAGGTTATATGCTTGATGCGTCGCCGAAAGGGGTTGTCATTACAGCCAATCGTCCGGCAGGACTATTCTATGGAATGCAAACCCTGACACAGTTATTGCCGAAAGAAATTGAAAGTAAAACCGCTGTTACCAAAACCTGGTCGCTACCTGCGGTTAAGGTTACGGATTACCCACGGTTTGGCTGGCGGGGTATTATGCTCGATGTAAGCCGTAATTTCTTCACAAAAGACGAGGTCAAACAATACATCGACCAGCTGGCTAAGCTGAAATTCAACACGCTCCACTGGCATCTGACCGACGACAATGGCTGGCGAATTGAGATTAAATCACTGCCTAAACTAACGCAGGTAGGTGCCTGGCGGGTAGCACGGGCGGGACATTTCGGTGATCGGGCGGAACCCAAACCCGGCGAACCAACTCCCGTTGGTGGCTTTTATTCGCAGGACGACATACGGGAAATAGTGGCTTATGCACAGGCTCGTAACGTGACCATTGTTCCTGAAATTGATGTGCCCGGTCATAGCATGGCGGCTCTGGCAGCTTATCCTGAATTGAGTTGTACCAAACAGCAGGTGAGTGTAAATCCTGGTACGGCGTTTTCGGAGTGGTATGGCAACGGAACCTTTAAGATGAAGGTAGAGAACACATTGAATCCGTCCGATGAGAACGTATATGCGTTTCTGGATAAGGTCTTTACCGAAGTGGCCACGCTCTTCCCTAATCCGTACATTCACGTTGGGGGTGATGAGTGTTACAAAGGGTATTGGGCCAATGATCCCGGCTGTCAGGCGTTGATGAAACAATTGAATATCCGGCACGTAGAAGATTTGCAGGGCTATTTCATGAGTCGGGTTGAAAAAATTCTGACCGCCAAAGGCAAAAAACTGCTGGGCTGGGACGAAATTCTGGAAGGCGGTATTTCGCCGGGCGCAACTGTCATGAGCTGGCGGGGGATCAAAGGCGGTATCGAAGCGGCACAGGCGGGCCATAATGTGGTCATGACGCCATCTACCTTTGCTTATCTGGATTACACACAGGGTGACCCATCTGTCGATCCGCCGATTTACGCTAGTCTGCGTATGCAAAAAAGCTATAGCTTCGATCCGGTACCCGATGGCGTCGATGCCAAGTACATTCTGGGTGGACAGGGTAACCTTTGGACGGAACAAATACCAACCTTGCGGTATGCCGAATACATGACTTATCCACGAGGCTGGGCGCTGTCGGAAGTGTTCTGGTCACCGAAAGAGGTAAAGAACTGGGCCAATTTTGTGGAGCGGACCGAAGCCCACTTCGACCGGGCCGATGTGGCCCAGGTCAACTACTCGCGGGCTATTTACGACGCCATCGTGCGGACGAGTATGAAAGACGGTAAGCTCCGGCTTGAGCTCGCCAGCGAAGCCCCTGGCCTCGATATCTACTACACCATCGATGATACCATGCCCGACCAGTTTTCCAATAAATACACCCAACCCATCGACCTGCCCGATGGTCCAATCAACTTACGTGTTGTCACCTATCGTGCAGGAAAACCGATTGGACACCTGATTACCCTGACACGGGATGCTCTGCAACGGCGCATCGGACGGTTTTGAGTGAAAAAGATATAGCTTGCGGCTTCACTTAGGTATTAGTATATGGCCACCCAATTGACTAACTTGATTTTGTTAATTGGGTGGCCAAGACATTTGAAATTATATCACTCTGGGCGTAAACCATCAAATGGCCACCATCTGGCACTATTACAGTTGGTCTGGTGAATCGAATAGGTAGTATTCTGTCTCGGGTGCCGTGTATCTGGATTAGTTCAGTTGGTCTGATAGAATTTCTCCAACTTAGAATCGCGCGAAGCGCCCATTTGATAAAGCGTTTATCAGTATCCTTCAGGATTTGCTTCAATAATTGTTTTGTGAACAAATCCGTTGCGCCAAAAATCCAGTAGGTAAGTGGGGTTGCTAATGTTAAAAATGAAGCTGGTATAAGGCGGTCGATGGATATGCTACCCAAGAATATATAGTACCAGGGGAGTTGATTAGTGGTAGAAATACTTGATATAAGAATAGTTTTTTGTGATTTGACCAGCTTACTGATTTCTGTAGCGATCATTCCACCAAAAGAAACTCCGATTAAATAAAAGGGCTGTGTGGTATCAATTGCATCACTCATTCTACGTGCATAAGCAGGTAACGACTCATCAAGATGTGGAGCAAGCCAATCTAAGTAGACTGGCTTTAGAAACCCCGGTAAGACTAACTTCTGGAAAATTCGCTTATCAGCTCCAAGTCCGCTGATGAAATAAACGTTCAAAATGATTTCAGAACGAAAAGTCGATAGTTGGACTAATAAAATCAAAAAACTCCCTCATACACATTACTCACTTGCATGGAAATGCCAAGCGAACGGAGTGTAAATGAATCAGTGAGGTCGGTGTAGAAAGCATATTCCCATTTGGTGCCGGTACGCTGGTACACTTCGACCAGTGGCTCTTCCTGAGAGACAATCAAATAGCCTTCTATAGAGGACATAGCGATGTACTCGTGAAATTTTTGGTCGTGATCGACGCCAGAAGAGTTTTCGGAGGTTAACTCAACCGTGAGGATGGCTTTATGTGCGAAATGTGTATCATCAGTATCGTCTACAGGAACGACCATAATGTCGGGGTCGCGGTATTTTCTACCGGGTATGGTGCGAAGTTTGACATCGTGGTTATATACCTTAAATGGCTTTCCTTTTAATGCTAGTCGTAAAGCTAAATAAATGTTTCCGCCAATTTCATTGGCTTTTTTGGATTCTCCAGGCATCTCAACTAAGATTCCATCTACAAACTCGTGCTTTACCTCGGAGGTCTTTTCCAACTCTAGGTATTCGTCTACGGTATAGATACGTTTTTGAATTTCTTCCGCGATCATATTGAGTTGCTCTGGTTGTTCAGTGGATGAAAAATAAGGAGTTTATGCCAGAAAATGAAACTACTTATTTCATTTATGTCCTTTGTTTACTTCATCAGTCGTGCCAGGTCGATGCGGAGGGATAGTTGACTAGTACCTGCGGTAGGAACGGAGGAAAAATGGCCATACGTTAGCTGGAAGCTTTTGGCCTGCACCGAAATGCCAAACGAAAAGCCTACGCCTGCACCACCCGTCGTAAGTTTGCCTTCCTGCTGTTTCTGATGATTGTAGCCAACCAGCAGGTGCACATTCCGATGAACCAGGAGTTCGGCTCCGACACTCAGGTGACGGGCTATCTTTTCCGTGACGCTCGTAGTTTGTGGGATCGGATTACCGCTCAGGTCGTAGCGTACGTTCAGATTGGGGTCGTTGTAGCTAATATCAAAGCGTTGTAGATGATGAGCGGTCAGGGTGAGCCGGATAGGAGCGTGTTCGGGTTTCAGGGTGACGCCAGCTTGCAAATCGAAGGGTAAATCGGCATCCAGCGTACCGTAATTTTTAACCAGATAACCGAAGTTTTTAGCTACCATTCCGAAGGCCAGATCTTTTTTCGGATGCCGCCAAACAGCTCCCAGATCAGCCAGAATCCCAAAGGCAGAATACATTTCGATGCTGGACCCAACGGCTTTTAGCGTAGCGCCGAACGTGAAATTCCCCTCAGTACGGGCATGGGTGAGACTCAGGGCGTAATCATTGGCCGTAAAGGTGCCTAGTGTATTACCAACTGGGTCGGTTAGCGCAAACTGCCCATAACTGAGGTATTGTAAGCCTACCGCCCATTTTCCCTGCGACTGAATCGGAAGGCCGTACTGAAGCGTGTAATATTTGGCCGCTGCCAGATACGGCATCAAACTGATGGCCAGTTGATTCGCTGGTAGTGAATCGGCCAGGGCGGGATTGTTCAGATAATACGAACCATCAGGACTTATGGCCGTAGCTACTTGTCCACCTAGTGCCGCCACGCGCGCGTGAGTAGGTAAATCTAGGAACGAAAAGACACGGTGTCCGCCGATGGGTTGAGCAACTGCCCAAATGGGTAGAAGCCCGATCAGTAGTAAAAAAGTAAATCGGTTTTTCAAGCGGAGTTGGTCGCAGTTTATTGCAAAGAAACGCCAATTTCAGCCATTACGAAAGACAATCACTCGATAGGTAGCCAATATCTAAAACGTATACCCGATCTTAACCCCGTAGGAAACGCTCAAAAAAGAATACGGATTTGACGTCCTTGTAAATGGATCGACTATGGAGCCGCTGGATGCATAAAACAGATACCCATCAGGTCGGTCAGACCGGTTAATCGCTCGGTTCCGAATACCCAATCCACCATAGAAGTCAGCCACAAATCGGTTGTTGAACGGTAAAGGAAATTGCCGCCCAACTTTGAGTGTCAATGCCCAGACTGCCTTGGAGACCGGAAGTGAATACAGTTGATAATACTCATATTGTCCCGTTGGCGCATTAAGGCCCATACCCACCGTGCCGTTCTCGAAGGCATTTTCCTGTTTATAAAGCCCTTCCACAGCAAAGTAGGAACCAACAGGAGCCTGAAACCGACGCCAGTAATACCGCCACTCCGCTCGTCCGCGCCAGACCTCATACTGACTGTATCGGCTGTTGGTATTATCGGATCGCTGCCATAGATTCATACGCTGAGTGCCATACCCTGCTTCGAGTTGCAGACTTTGTTGCTGACCAATCGTTCGCTCAATAGCAAACTGCACCGTACTGCTGAGGTCGAGCAGACTTAACGGAGCGAACTTGACAACCCATTTTGGGAGCGGGCTGGGTGAGTTTGTGTACGCAGGTGTTGGACTAAGCCATTGAGCCGAAGCCTGTAGCCAACCCAATATTGACAGGCAGCAAAGGACGCTGGTGTAAATGTTCTTCATGGCTCGACCGGGAGTTGGCTAAGCAGTTTTAACTGGCTGAAATCGGCATAGCTATATTGGTAGATTCCTTTTGGACCCGTGACGATCAGGCGTTTTTGCGTTGGAATAACATCGTAGGTCTTGGTATTGTAAAAGTATTCCAGCTCTTTCACATCGAGCGGATTGCTAATGTCCATCACTCGTAAGCCATAATCCCCTTCGCCCACAAACAACAGGGTACTGTCGGCGCCAAGCCCACGCGGATTGGTCATTTGATAACTTCGTAACAGTTTGGGAGTCGCTACGTTACTGATGTCGATGACATCCAGGCTATTGACCGACACCGATTGATTGCGGCAGTTGGTCCCGCTCCGAAGGGTAACGTAGGCAAAATTGCCCTGCGCTACCACCGGGTCGCAACTGAGGATGTGCGTGTAGAGACCGGCCTGTTTGGGTGCGTTCGGTTGGCTGATGTCGTAAATGTACATGCCCGTTTGGGTGCCGACAAACAGGTTGTTTCGGTATGGGAAAATCGTTTCGACACCAAATCCAAGTTTGGTGTTTGCGCCTTTTTTGGGGTTGCCGCTTTCCGAAATATCATAGGCTTGCAGCGCCGTGTTGCTAATGGTATAGAGCGTATTGCCGCTGATGGTGAATCGGGCTGTAGAGCCACCAACCCCTGTTCCGGGCGAAACGGAGTCTTTGCTGCTACAGGCAGCCAATAAGGTGGTCAGCCAGATCAAAAGCGTGTAAAAAGAAGTTTTCATAAGGGAAGTTTTGGGAGTGGCTGTTTCAAGTTTCAGGTAGTGGAGTGGTTAGACCGCACATTAGCTCTGAACATGAAACCTTAAACAATACATGTTACCGGTAGCATTGTGGATTATCGAGGTCGGCTTTTTCCCAGCGAATGACAGCCCCTTTATTTGGGTCAGCGCATTCAAAGCGTACGTTGGTAGCTAGTGGAAAAGCCGAATAATCAAAGACATTTTCGACTCGCTTCACCAGCCGCACATTGAGTGGATTGGCGATGTTAAGCGCCACCAGATCCGTGACGTTATCGGCGTAGAGGATACTGTCTTTAATAGCTAGCTCCTCATTACCTAAAATGCCAATAAACGAGACCTGAACGGGCTTTTCGGGGTTTCGGTTGTCGACGATATGAATGCCGCTTCCCACCTCATTGATGTACAGATAGTTGTCCTTTACATAAATTTTGCCCACATTTTTGAGTGGCTGAGGCCCCAACGCCTGAACTGTCCGAATGTCGGAGTAAGCTGCATAAACGGGGCGGTAGGTGTCGCCGGTGGCCGGTGGTTTAGGGGCGTAATAGGGCTGACAGCCATCCAGAAGCAGACAGCCCGTCGTCAACAGTATGGCAGATAGAAGTCGATGCATGGTGTACATGTTTAGGCTGGGGTAAGGATACAAAAACAATTTGAACCGTTGGAATCCGCAAGAAAAATTAACTTTGTTCGTCCTTGATGTCGAGACTACTAACCTCATGCAAACTGAAACCCGTTCCGAGTCTAATCTCTCCTCAACCGCCAAGCCATCCAAAGTTGACGTTCTAGCGCAGAAAAATGCGGAAGCCGAGCAGGGTGGCGGTCAGAAACGCATTGATGCACAACATAAAAAAGGCAAGCTTACCGCCCGTGAGCGTATCGCATTGCTGGTGGATGAGGGCTCGTTCGAGGAGATTGGTAAGTTCGTGATGCACCGCACCCGCGACTTCGGTCTTGACAAAGAGCACTACCTCGGTGATGGAGTCGTAACCGGATACGGTACAGTCAATGGGCGCCTGGTCTATGTATTTGCGCAGGATTTTACCGTATTTGGCGGAGCCCTGTCGGAAACCCATGCCGAAAAAATCTGTAAGATCATGGACCTGGCGATGCAGAATGGTGCCCCCGTCATTGGGCTGAACGACTCAGGAGGTGCCCGGATTCAGGAGGGGGTGTTGTCGCTGGCGGGCTACGCGGATATTTTTTACCGGAATACCAAAGCGTCGGGGGTAATCCCTCAACTATCGGCCATTATGGGCCCCTGTGCGGGTGGTGCTGTATATAGCCCGGCTATCACGGATTTTATTTTCATGGTTGAAAACACGAGCTATATGTTCGTGACCGGCCCGAACGTGGTGAAAACGGTTACACACGAAACCGTAACGGCTGAAGAGCTGGGAGGGGCTAGCACCCACAGCACTAAATCCGGTGTGACGCACTTTGCCTGCGAAAATGAACTGGCCTGTATCCAGAATATCAAACAGTTACTGAGCTACATACCGCAAAACTGCGAAGATGAGCCACCGGTGCTTGCCTACGAAGCTTCTGAGGAAACTCGGGCAGGGTTAAATTCAATCATTCCCGACAATCCGAACCAGCCGTACGACATGCGGGAGGTAATTGAGGAACTGGTCGATGCCGGTAGCTTCTTTGAAGTGCACAAGGCTTTTGCCGAAAATATAGTCGTTGGATTTGCCAGAATAGCCGGTCGGAGCATTGGTGTTGTGGGTAACCAACCGGCGGTATTGGCGGGTGTATTGGATATTCATGCCAGTACCAAAGCGGCCCGGTTTGTCCGTTTCTGCGACTGTTTCAACATCCCGCTGTTGGTACTCGAAGATGTTCCCGGTTTCCTGCCGGGCACTGATCAGGAGTGGAACGGGATCATTACCAACGGGGCCAAACTACTTTTTGCCTTTTGCGAAGCAACCGTACCGCGCGTAACGGTCATTACCCGTAAAGCCTACGGGGGGGCCTATGATGTGATGAATTCCAAACACATCGGTGCCGACCTGAACTACGCCTGGCCATCGGCCGAGATTGCCGTGATGGGCGCCAGTGGAGCCGCTGAGATTATTTTCAAACGGGAAATTGCCGAAGCCGAAGACCCACAGGCCAAGTTGCAGGAAAAGGTGCAGGACTATACCGAGAAGTTTGCCAATCCGTATCGGGCTGCTCACCGGGGCTATATCGATGAAGTGATCATGCCCGACCAGACTCGCCAGAAACTAATCCGGGCCTTCCAGATGCTGGAAAACAAAGTGGCTAGTATGCCAAAGAAAAAACACGGCAATATTCCGTTGTAAACGGTGTATGGAAGAGTTATTGAAATTTATTAGTACGGCGCTAGAGGAGCGTGGAATTGACTATATGCTTTCAGGTAGTGTTGCCTTAAATGCCTATTCGATTCCGAGATATACCCGCGATATTGATATTGTTATCGAACTTCGTTCTGATAATTTTCCGGCTTTTGCCGATATATTCTTTCATCGGGAATGTTATTTCCATTATGAAAGTGCAGAAGCTGAAGTGAGTCGGAGAGGTATGTTTAATATCATTGACTGGAAGTCGGGTATGAAGATAGATTTCATCATTCGAAAAAATGATGCTTTTCAGCAAACGGAGTTTGAGCGACGACAGCGAAAAGAAATCTTGGCCACGATTAATTGTTGGGTAATTTCACCTGAAGATTTAATTGTTGCTAAATTGTTATGGGTTCAGCAATTATATAGTCAGCAACAGATAGACGATATAAGAAATATACTGCATGACTATCCAACTTTAGATACGCTATATATAGAAAGTTGGATCAGAACGTTGCAATTAAATGATTTCGGAATTTTCGGCGGATGAATGATACACCTGAACATGTAAGACGACTGTACGCTGATTTTATTATGAATAAATCGGATAGGGAGCGGTTTCAAATGGGTTTTGAGATGGCCGATATTGGTCAGCGAATGGTAGAGCAACAGCTTGGAAAGCAACACCCAAACTGGTCTGTAGGTGAAATTAAAGCGGCTGTATTTGAGCGAATCTATCGAAATGATTTTACCAGTGATCAAATGGTCGGCATTAAGTCATTAATAAAAGGGTATTATCAAGGTGTAAAGCAGTGATATATTGATCGATTAAACAAATCGATATAGCTGAGAAGTAGATGACTTTTGTTCATTTCTATCGATAGATAGTTATAATCATATGGCAAATTCAAATTCAGAGCGGCCCGGTAGTCTGTTAAGAACAATACTGATCGGGTTGCTTATTATTTTCGGTCTGGCGTTACTGGTCGGTACGTTAACCGTGCTTTTTCCTTAAAACAGTACAGAAACTAGTTGTTGATGATCGCACGATTACGAATTTGTTTGTTCTTCTTTTTTATCTCACTCACCACGTTCGGGCAAACGGTAAGCGATTATTTTGAGAAAATTCGGAATAACGATGCCCTATTAACCGCGTTTTTTGCGCAAATGCCGAAAGGTGGCGATTTACATCATCATTATAGCGGTTCTATTTATACCGAAACCTACATCGATTATGTCGTTGCCAACAATTATTTCATCAATCGAAAAACGTTAAAAGTTTCGGAGAAAAAACCAGATGGCGATGATTGGGTTAGCTTTTCGACGTTGAAACAGGAAGGTACTTTTTCTGAGTATAAGCAGAAACTTTTTCAAAAATGGTCGGTCAAAGATTATAACCATGTCGACTACCCATCCGATAAATTATTTTTTGAAACGTTCTCAGGTTTTGGCGTTGCCAGTCGAGCCGAAGTCGATAAGGGGTTACTGGAAATTAAGAACCGCGCTAAAAAGGAAAATGTCAGTTATATAGAGACATTATTTGTCAATGCGCCTTGCTCCAAAGAGTTAACAGAATTAGCAGGTTTTGACAAAAAACTGAGAGACGGACAGTCGAAAAACGACACCACTCTCTGTTTGACATTGCTGGATTCACTATACACGGCCATACAGATAAAAAATGTAGTTGACTGCGCCGTTACGTTTAACAAAGAGACGCTTAATCGCCTGCATTCCAGCCTGAAAATTGATGATGCTCAGTTTATCATGCGTTACCAGAGCTACGTGGTCCGCACGGTAGAACCGGTGGAAGTGTTCAAAAATATGATCGTGGCGTTTGAAGCCGCCGTCAATAGTCCGCTAGTTGTCGGGGTCAATATTGCCGCTCCTGAAGATAACGAAATCTCTATGCGCGATTACTGGCTACACATGCTGATGTTCAGGTTTTGCCACGCAAAATATCCTTCCGTTAAATACACGTTACATGCGGGAGAACTGACACTGGGGATGGTAAAACCGGAAGACCTAACCTGGCATATCAGTTCGGCCGTCTATTTAGCCGGTGCCAATCGAATTGGGCATGGTGTTGATATGCCGTATGAGACAAATTGTTATGAGCTGTTACGGTATATGAGTCAGAAAAAAATTGCCGTTGAGATTAATTTATTCAGCAACGAATTTATTCTAAAAGTTAAGGACGATAAACATCCCATCAGCCTGTATAAAGAATTTAATGTTCCTATTGTGATTTCGTCGGACGATGCTGGTGTATTGCGAACAAATTTGACCGACCAATATGTTCTTTTGGCCAAGCGCTACAAACAAATTTCCTATCAGGATATTAAAAACTTTGTCTTCAATAGTATCGAGTACAGTTTTATTGAAGAGGAGACAATAAAAAAATCGCTGCTTAACGATCTCAAGCAGCGATTCATAAAATTCGAAAAATCAGTTCCCGGTGTTCGCCACTGATTTACCTGCATCGTTCCAGCCGCTAAGGGCCAACCATTTGCCTAGTCGATATAACGGATAGGTAAACGCAAACGCGCATAGCACGTCGATCGTATAATGGACGTGTTGGACAAGTAGTAAAGCCCCTACAATCAGCGAGCCAATCAGGGCAATAATCCGATCCCATCGCCGACGGAAGCACAGAAACATCAGGAAAATAGTTGACGTGTGACCGGAGTAAAACAGGTCTTTGGTGATATACACTTTCCCATAAAACGCATTGGTGATTGGGTCGACCATAGGAATCAGGCCGATAGGAGGGTCCAGTGGCATTACATTGATGCTAACCATACGAGATAAGCTGATGATCACATAGCTGTAGACGAACATCATAAATAAGGCCGGGCTGCGTCGTACACGGACAACTAAGAGTATGGCCGTTGCCCATATTACCAGAAAAATAATAATCGACACATCCACAGGCGGAATTCGGCTGAGGAGCCAGTCGTTCAAAACAGGGCCGCTATGTCGTTCGATGGTTGCAAAAAAGTAGGGAAACGTAGCTAATAAAGCGAGTAGGCTAATGACGCCAATCGCAAATTTCCGGCGAAATACGGACGATTTCCAGGCAATTGACCAAACAATATCGTTGACTGGATTGGGTGTGAAAATGGACATAGGTACTATAAAATGGCCGCAAAGGTACGAATAAGAAGACGATTACAGATGATAATAGACTAAACTAGCGTTGAGGGGTATAGGTTAAAATCCGGTTAATGGTTCAGCGCTGATGTTATTTATTTGTAAATTTCGTGTAGCCTAAATAGCTGTTTATGAGCCTCGGAGAAGGGTGATTTTAGCGGAATGATTTAGGAGATACAGTCAACAAACTTTGGAATATTTCTTTTCGATGCGTACCTATTTTTGCTGGGTTAGCTTGTTTTTTCTGTCGTTTATCAGTGTGGGGCGGCCTCTTTTACGGACTTATGACTACAGTCAGCGGCAGCTTTTAGCCGATACCACCCACGGAAAAGAAGGTCAGCACCGCTTTCATTTTATTCCACTGCCCGTTGTGTTCTATACACCCGAGACCCATATCGCCTATGGTGCTCTGGGGGTTTTTCTGTTTCGGACAGATAGTACGGCCCGCACCTCAAACCTGGATTTTGCGGTCATCCACACACAAAACGCACAGACCGTAGTTGAACCGACCTACACCATTTTCACTGCGCATGAAAAATACCTGATTCGGGGATTTTTCCTCTACGCCGACTTCCCCGAACTTTATTATGGGATTGGACCAGGAACGACCGAAAGCCAGGAAGAGTTGATTTCCTACAAGAGTCTTCGTGCCTACAATCGATTCCTGCGGAAAGTAAAGCCGGGCTGGTTTGTGGGGGTGCAGCAGCAGTATTTTAAAACGTTCGACGTTAATCGGTCAACAGATCGGCAATTGCCCGCACAAACACTCATTGGTGGCCTGGGCAGCGTTGTGAATGGGGTGGGCATTGCCAGTATTGTCGATACCCGCGACAATATCTACTCGCCCGTTCGGGGCTGGTATGCCGATGTGTCGTTTATGGACTATGAAAAATGGATGGGCTCTGAGTTTGACTTTACCAATTACCTCTTCGACATTCGGCATTATCATTCGTTATCGCCCAGAACGGTTCTGGCTGGCCAATTTTATGTGAATCTAAACGTGGGTGAGGTTCCCTTTAAGCAAGCGGCTACACTGGGTGGGTCGTCGTTATTGCGGGGTTACTATAATGGTCGTTACCGGGACAACAATGCCGTCATTCTTCAGGCTGAGTTACGCCAGCGGCTCATTGGGCGGTTTGGCGGGGTTGTTTTTGCGGGTGTTGGCGATGTGGCACACAAACCCAACGAATTTAGCATCAGCGATCTAAAACCGACTGGCGGAGCTGGTTTACGCTTTATGATCAGCCGAAAAGAGCATGTCAACGTTCGATTCGATGCCGCCGTGGGCAATCATACCCACGGCTTCTACGTAAACATCTCCGAAGCATTTTAAACAGATTGACTAACTCTCAATGAACCCATAGCAGAGCATGTGGCAGATGGTCATCTGAGCGTCTTCGACCCGGCCGTAGTGGCTATCCTGAACGATGATGGATTCGTGTGCCAGATCGGCCAGCTTACCACCTTTGCCACCCACTAAGGCTATCGTGGTTAGTCCATGCTCATTGGCCCACTCTACCGCTTTGACCACATTGGGCGAGTTGCCGCTAACGCTCAGGGTTAGAACCAGATCACCGGGACGGGCGTAATTTTCGAGTTGCCGCATGTAGACATCCTCATAGGCATAATCGTTGCCGAGGGCGGTGATCCAGGAAATACTCTCGTTGAGCGACATACACCGGAAACGCTTACCCATCCGGTCGGACGCACTTTTGCCGAGATCGGTGATGAAATGCGAGACATTGGAAGCACTGCCTCCATTGCCGAACGCAAAGAGCTGCCGGTCGTCTTCCCAGCATTTCTTGATCAGGTTGATCAGGTGTTCAACTTTGTCGATGGGGATCGCATCGTACGCTTCTTTTTGCCGGTCAAGGTAATTTTTGAAATACGTCTGGTTCATGGTATAAGGAATGAATAATTAATAAAGTAGAATGGATAATGAATGATGGACACTGAGAATAATTATCCATTCTACTTTATCCATTATTCATTAACTCTATTGCGCCAACGGGTACAGCGTCTTCGCCGAGTTTAGCCAGTAAAACGATAGGGGCGGGGTGGAAGGCTTTCATCACAAAGCGGGGAAGAGACTGCCGAACAGCCGCCCGTAACGGTTCGCCAATGAGTGAAATACCTCCACCCAGTACAATGGCATCGGGGTGAAACAGGTGAACAACGTGCGATAGACCCAGTGCAACCACCGAGCCAATCTGTTCGATCAGCATCTTAGCTACTGGGTCGCTGGCTTCGTAGGCAGGGTGTAAAAACCGGGCTTCTTTGCCAACGGTACCGCTGTCATGCGCCTGCTGTACGGCCTGTTTCAGGTACGAATCAGCGGGTAATTGTGGCAGCAAACTTCGAATTTGCTGATCGACGGCCCAACCCGACACGGTTTGTTCAATGGTTTGTCCGTCGCTCGATTCGCTGGGAGGAACCAGCCACAGATGACCGATTTCCGCTTCGCCGGGTAGCGCGCCGTGATATAGCTTACGGTCGACAACCATGCCGCCCCCGACACCGCTGCCCAGCGTTACATAAAATACGTTCTGAAATCCGGTGGCCACTCCACGAAGAGCTTCACCCAGGGCGGCTACATTGGCATCGTTTTCTACCCGCACCTGCGCACCGGGTGCCTGTTGCCGGAGCCAGTCGCCCAGGTCAAAGCCGGACCAGCCACCGATCTGATGCGAGGTAGCAATGCGGCCTGTTTGCCAGTCGACTGGACCACCAAAACCTACACCAATCGATTCGATGGGGAGATCAATCTGGTCAATAGTCGAGGCAATTTGTGCCAGAATACCCTCGGCACCTTTCGAGGGGTCAATTGCCAGTCGGAAGCGCTGCGTTATCTGACGGCTATCATCGCTTGTGAACAACTGAAGCTTTGTTCCGCCAATTTCAATACCAAGTCTCATAAGGGATGTAGGATGTATGAAGTATGATGTATGATATAGGTGCCTTTTACATTCTATATCATACATCATACTTCATACATCAATCAATGTATCGTTTTGTGATGGGTTGATAGGAGTCGATGCGTCGGTCGCGGAAGTAGGGCCAGGTGGTTCGGTATTTTTCGGACAGTGCCAGATCGACCGTTTGTACGTGAACTAGTTCCTGATCGTGGGGGGCCAGATACAAGAGCGAACCGAACGGATTAGCCACAAACGAACCACCCCAGAACTGCTGATCGGCCTCGCGACCCACCCGGTTCACCGATACAACGTGTACACCATTGGCAATGGCATGACTGCGCTGGATGGTCTGCCAGGCGTTGTACTGCTCCTCGTTTTGTTTCGGATCGGGTTCATTCGTATCCCAGCCAATGGCTGTTGGATAAAACAGAATTTCGGCACCCATCAGCGAGGTGATACGAGCCGCTTCGGGATACCATTGATCCCAGCAGATCAATACGCCAATTCGGGCAAACTTGGTATCGAACACTTTATAGCCCAAATCGCCGGGCGTAAAGTAGAATTTTTCGTAATAACCCGGATCGTCGGGAATGTGCATTTTCCGGTACTTGCCCAGATACGACCCATCGGCATCCAAAACGGCTGTGGTGTTGTGGTATAATCCCTGAGCCCGTTTTTCAAACAGGGAGGCTATGATGACCACGCCCAATTCGCCAGCCAGCTTACCCAATCGTTCGGTGGTAGGACCTGGAATAGCTTCGGCCAGACTGAAATTATGGTGATCTTCTACGTCGCAGAAGTATAGCGAGGTGAACAGTTCCTGCAAACAAACGATCTGAGCCCCTTTTTGGGCTGCTTCCCGAATGTGGTCGATGGCTTTCTGAATATTGGCTTCGACATCCGCCGAGCAACTCATCTGCACCAACCCGATATTGACTTTTTTAGACATGCGACAAAATTAGGAGGTTCCATAGTTAGAACAGAAAACTTTTTGAGTTTGTCTGATAAAGTTTCAAAGTTTCAGGCTGATTGACATGGGCAATCTATACGCCATCCACCCTGAAATAGGAAACGTTAATCATTGAAATAACAAACCTGAAAAATCATGACTTCGCGCAGAACATTTCTTCATACTGTTGGGATTACCGGCATAGCCACAACTATTGCTCCAAACGCCCTTTGGGCCACCACCCGACCTGCTAAAGATCGACTGGGGGTTGCCCTGGTCGGGCTGGGCTATTACAGCACCGACTTGCTGGCACCGGCGCTGCAAAAAACGAAGAACTGTTATCTGGCTGGTATTGTGACCGGCACGCCCGAAAAGGCCGAGAAGTGGAAGAAACAATACAACATTCCCGACAAGAACATTTACTCGTACCAGACCTTCGACCAGATTGCCAACAATCCCGACATCGATGTGGTGTATGTGGTGCTGCCACCGTCGATGCACGAAGAGTACGTGGTTCGGGCGGCCAAAGCCGGTAAGCATGTCTGGTGCGAAAAGCCAATGGCGGTGACGGCGAAGGAATGCCAGAACATGATTGATGCCTGTGCGAAAAACAAAGTATCGCTGGCCATCGGCTACCGGCTGCACCACGAACCCAATACGCAGGAGTGGACGAAGGCGCTACGGGGCGGAAAGATTGGTAACGTACTGATGGTGAGTTGTTCGGCTGCTTATTATGACTCGCGTACCGATCACTGGAAACAGAAAAAAGAGATGGGCGGGGGCGTTATGTACGATATGGGTGTGTACGTGGTGCAGGGTGCTCGACTGGCTACAGGCGAAGAACCTATTGCCGTAACAGCCCAGCAGTATACTACCCGCCCAAACGTTTATAAAAATGGACTGGACGAAACTTCCTTGGTTCAACTTGTTTTTCCGAGCGGAGCCCGAGCATCCTTACAAACCAGCTATGGTATGAATATGAATCACCTGGATGTTACCGGTTCAAAAGGGACATTACGTGTGGAGCCTTATTCGGGTTATAATGGTCAAAAAGGTATTTGGAGCAATGGCGGTCGTTTTGATCATCCTTATGAGGTGCCGTCGCAACAGGCCATGCAGATGGACGACGATGCAGCCGCCATCATGGCAAAAAAGCCGATGCTAGTACCAGGTGAGGAAGGCCTTCGTGACATCCGAATTGTCGAAGCAATTTATGCCGCAGCAAAGTCAGGAAAAGAAGTAAAGCTGGTGTGAGCACGGGCAATTAAGCCCGCATGATTAAGACCGGGATGTTGGAGTGATTTAAGACATCTTCGGCTACGCTGCCCTGTATCCAGTGCCGTAGGCCTGTGTATCCGTGCGTATACAACACGATAAGGTCGGCATGAATAGACTGAGTGTAATCCAGAATGCCATCGGGTACGGTATGATCGTGGACAATTTTAAGATTGTAATGGTCGATGTCGTTGGCTGCGGTGAAGTCGGCGACCCATTCTCGAATACCTTCGGGCAGGCGGCTATCGGTAGGGGTTAGCACATAAACATATTGTCGGCAAAACTGATCATCGAGTCGGAACGGAAACAGGTGTGGCTTTTTCAGTTCCTCATCCAGATCGATACCAAAAACAATCTCCTGGGGATTGAACTGAGCTATTGGTTCTTTAACAACCAGTACCGGGCAGGTGGCAAACCGGGTAATGAGTTCGGCATGCGATCCTTCGATCCATTCCAGCAGTCCAGAAGCCCCTTTCGAAGCCAGTACAATTAGATCGGCCTGTTGCTCATTAATGCAATTAATAAGCCCCTCCATGTTGGTTCCTAGTACTGGTTTGATGCTAACATCCGCATAGGCTGGATTATGAATCAATTTGCGAAGCGATTTTTCGGCTTCGTTCCAGGCTTCTTCATAGAGTGGACCCATATCCAGAGAAATACCCGTAACGCTATCAGCTATTTCTAACGAGGTAACGTCGTACAATACCGTATGCATCAGAATGATTTCGGCTTGGTAGGTGCGGGCTAATTCGGCAGCTACGTCGAGCGCATAGATGGTAATGGGACTTAGGTCGGTGGGTACCAAAATGGTTTTCATGGAAGCAAACGGCTTGTTAGTTTGGCAAAACAAGCCTGATTCTAGTCGACAGCCTATGACTTGTCACAGCAACCGACTTGATTTGAATCAGTTAGCTACTTTTCCCTCATGAATTATAAATAGAACCTCAACGGCGGACCGTACGGATTGTTATGATTTTTATGATTGACACAGCTTTTATCATAATAATCCGTGTGCTAGTTGTAGTATGGAACTGCCTGAAACAAGCTACTTTAGATAGGATTGTATTGTAAGTATAATCTATGTTGTTTGACTTGTATTATATAAAGCCGCTAAGTCGATTTGGTGAGCCGCCCGACTTTTGCTTATTTCGCTTGTCAACCCCGTTTGTTTATGCAACCCACCGATTTTACCAAACTCCCCGCCGAGCAGCAACTCGACACGCTTTATTTTGCTGGCGACATTCTGGCCAACCGCTACGAGGGCGACAATATTTTTCTACTCTATAGCTTGCGCGATTTCTACGTCGAACTTCGCTACGATGCCTTCAACAACCAGTTAAATCAAGTCTCGGCCTTTCGAGATACCAATAAACTGGAGCCCTACCTGCCTTATCTGGTCGACTAGACGGGCTTCAGGGTACAGCTAGATAATTCGCGCTTATCTTACCTGGCACAGTAGGGTTTGTAATCACAACAGTGACTAGCACGGTTTTATTTATAGGCTCGATCCTTAATGAGCCTAAGATCATTCAATTCGGGCACTACCCGCATACAATCAGCCGGTATAATGCCTCTTGCTACCCAGTTGCTTACGACATTTGTCGAAACATTATACTTCTCAGCATAACGCTTTATAGTCAGCCAATCACTCGTATCAATAAGCGAATCAGGGAGTTTTATTCCATTTTTTTGGAGGTAAGCCAGCGTTTCTGCAAAAACGGCCTCTGCCTGTTTTAGCTCCTCATCCATTTTTGCTAAGGAAACCTTTTCGTTTGCTACCATGTCCTTTTTGGTTTAAGTATATAGAAGAAGGAGGGAGGATTGTCCACTCTACTTTACTCATCGTCGGCCTTGAGATTCCTGAGCACCTCAAGGAGATCTTTGTGCCCGATAAGCATCTTAGACCATTTTATTTCTTGTCCCCGTGCCTCGTCGTTTTCAAGAATCTGTCGAAGGTTTTTACGGGCATTCGCTAGCTACAATTCACTAGCTTGTATCATTTTGTCAATCTCTTTGTGCGTCATGCTGTTGTGAGTAAATCACACTGTAAAGATGTGAATTGTTACGTAACAACACAAGAAGGGGCGATTATTTTGGGCGTTTTTGCAAAAAACGGTCTAGTAAACCGGGATAAACAGAAGTCAATTACTTAAATCCAGAACAGTTGGATCATGCAGCGCCCAACTACCAGCTTCCGTACCTTAACCCGGCCAGCATTGGCCTGAAAAAATAATCTGGTATTTACTTTTTCAGTAGAAAATAGGTGTGACCTCCGTTGCCTTCCGGAACAAAGAAACTCTCTGCTACAGTAAATCCTGTATCCACAACCCAGGTCTGGTAAGTTGGCGCATCGGCATGACTCCAATACATCCGGGTACCTGGTTCAACCCAGTCCGATTCGGTGCCTGTCCACTCGCCAGCACCTACAATACATAGAAAGTAGCCCCCCGGTTTGAGCCATCGATAAACAGCCTTGAACAAAGGAGGCTGCTCAGGTAAGGGGAGGTGAATAATGGAATATAAGGCCACAATCCCATTAAACGTTTCTTCTGGAAAGGAGAGAGTTGCCATATCCGCGACCTCGAAATTAGCCTGAGGAACATTATGGCGAGCCAACTCAATTTGTTTTTGGGAAATATCGATACCCAGATAATCAGCGTGCTGACTCAGGTATCTCGCAGTCGGGATACCATCGGCACAACCAAGTTCCAGTACGTTGCTATCTGAAGGAAGGTGATGTACAAAATTGGTCAGCCAGTCCAGATAACGTTCTGAATCCGCCTTCTCAAAAAAAGCCCGGTAAGAGCTGCCTAGCTGGTCATATCCTTGTTGTACAATGCGTTTAGGATCGTCCAAAATTATTGAGTCAAAATTGTATAGTGATTGGCCAAAGCTATTTAGATAAGAAATCTAAACCTGCGGTTGTTTACTTTTTCGTGCATAGAAAATTGCGCTGGATCGTATGTAATTGTTGCCAGATTTTATGCTCAGCAGGTTTGGGCGATAGCTCAAAGAAAACAGCCGTTCGTTTCTGTTCTTTACATTTCGTAACCTGAATCTGGCAGTGCAACGTTATAGGGCTTTGACGCATATAGTCCAGCATAGTGATGGAGCCTGTGTATCGGTCGTTTTCTGCAGGTGTAGTCTTCTCCTTTTTGATGGAAACAGTTGTCGGTGTAGTTCTACTTGGAAGGATTTTTCGGCTAGTTACATTGTTGGCTACCAAACCTGAATAATATGCCGTTAAGTGGCTCTGTAAACTGGCCGCATTAATCGTGGGATTGCCTTCTAGCCACCATAAAAACGCATACGACCAATACTCTTCGCTGGTTTGTTTGCCCCAGCCAGGAGTAAAACGCAGGTCTTCTACTCCCTTGTATGGTATTGCAGGGGCAAAGTCAATCGGAATTGGAAGGCGCTCGGATGTCCAGCCCTGGGGAGTAATTAGCCTATAAGAGGGAGTCCAGGTATGTATATCAAATTTATCCAATACACGCTGGCCGGTCGCACTCAGCGCTATAAAACAGAACAGAAGTATACGTAAATGCTGCATAGATTTTATAGGAAAAATCAGAATAGGCTAAAGGTATTTTTACTTTTTGACCGGCGTACCTTTTTTAACGTTTGTTAGGATTTATTAACAAGTTGGCGGCAACCAATTATGGCAAACTTTACTAATGCTTATTTGAATTTCGTAGTTTAATGTTTGAATTGTGTTGTATACTGATTCGACGATCAATTACGTTTGTACATCTACGAAAAATCCGTTTTGTGTTGATCTGACAAAAGGTAATGAGCCGATTGTAGGAGGGGATCTTATAAACCAAGCTCCGGTCTACTGCCAGTCACTATTGAGTGTATAGTCTATTTGAAATTTGTAATCAGGTCTTATGAATAAGATTGAAACACTTGAAGAACTTTACAAACGAAAATTTGAAGGGGCGGCCTTCCGCTGGATGCCCGATTCGATTCGGAATGAGCTTGGCCATTTTAATGTATTTCCGTTAGATCCGTTTGTGGGCGAAAAAGCCCGACCCGTACCTTACAAACGGCGCGATTATTATAAAATCATGCTGGTGATTGGGCCTGGGAAGGTTCATTATGCCGATAAAGTGATTGATGTTCAAAAACAAGCCTTGTCGTTTTCAAATCCACATATTCCCTATAAATGGGAGCATACCGATCAGATAAGCGGTGGCTTTTTCTGTATATTTAATCATCAATTTTTTAACCAGTTCGGTAATCTGAACCAGTATGCCGTTTTCCAGCCGAATGGGACACACATTTTTGAACTGACCGATGAGCAGGTAGGGCAAGTTACGGGAATTTACGAACGGATGTTTACAGAGATTCAATCCGACTACATTCATAAATATGACGTGCTGCGAAATCTGGTTTTTGAGCTGTTGCATTTTGCCTTGAAAATGCAACCGACTTCGTCCTTCGATAAGCAGCCGATCAATGCGGCACAACGCATCACAACGCTGTTTCTGGAGCTTTTGGAGCGACAGTTTCCGGTCGACGATAGCCACCGACAAATAAGCTTTCGCTCGGCCTCTGAGTTTGCCAGCCAACTCAACGTCCATGTCAATCATTTAAACCGGGCGGTGAAGGAAGCTACTCAAAAAACAACCTCACAACTCATTACGGAGCGTATTTTGCAGGAATCGAAAATTCTGCTGAAACACAGCACCTGGAGTGTTTCCGAAATCGCCTTTTCATTAGGATTCACTGAAGTCACCCATTTTAATAACTTCTTCAAAAAGCATGTACAGCTAAGCCCTATGAAATTTCGACATGTTTGATTTTCGTAAGTTCTTACTTGTATTTTGTTATTTTTCTATCCATACCTGCTGTAGGTTTGTTTATCATTAAATCGCATTAAGTATATGAGCACAACAATGCCAAAAAGGAACCTGGGCAAAAGAGGATTAGAAGTATCAGCTATTGGGTTGGGATGTATGGGCATGAGCTTCGGTTATGGCCCGGCTGCTGATAAGACTGACATGATCAAGGTAATTCGGGCGGCCGTCGAACAGGGCGTTACCTTCTTCGATACGGCGGAAGTATATGGCCCCTTTGCCAATGAAGAACTGGTGGGTGAAGCCCTGGAGCCGTTCAAAGGGCAAGTGGTCATCGCTACCAAATTTGGGTTTAACATCGATGATGAAGGGAACCGACTGGATGGTCTCAACAGCCGCCCGGAACGTATCCGAAAAGTGGCTGAAGCCTCGCTGAAACGCCTGCGGGTCGATGTCATTGACCTATTTTATCAGCATCGGGTAGACCCTGAGGTGCCGATTGAAGAGGTGGCTGGTACGGTACAAGACCTAATTCAGGAAGGAAAAGTAAAGCACTTCGGACTATCGGAAGCAGGAGCGCAGACCATTCGTCGGGCACATGCTGTTCAACCCGTTACGGCCCTTCAGAGCGAATATTCCCTCTGGACACGCCAGCACGAGAAAGAAATTATTCCAACCATTGACGAACTAGGTATCGGGTTAGTTGCTTATAGCCCGCTGGGAAAAGGTTTCCTGACGGGTAAAATTGATGAAAATACGCAGTTTGCCGAGGGTGACATCCGTACTATTTTGCCCCGCTACACCGAAGAAGCCCGCGTTGCCAACAAGGCGTTGCTGGATTTGCTGAACGCGTTTGCAACCCGGCATAATGCGACGCCTGCTCAGATTGCCCTGGCCTGGGTGCTGGCACAAAAACCGTGGATTGTGCCCATCCCTGGTACTACGAAACTGCATCGGCTTACCGAAAATAACGGTGCTGCCGCCATTCAACTCACAGCCCATGAACTTCAGGAGATTGAAGACGCTTCGGCTCAGATTGAAGTGATCGGCGCTCGGTACCCTGAGCAAATGGAGAAATCAACAGGGCGCTAATTTAACGTAAGTTGATCTTACTACTCTTATTCTCATGCTCCCATGCTCGTCCGCGATTGCATCGCGGATGCTCGAAACCCGCGTCTAAGACGCGAACCTCATACATCCGCGATGCAATCGCGGACGAGCTAAGGCGTTAAATAGAACTGCCCGAAAGTTTTAAACTTTCGGGCAGTTCTATTTAACGCCAACTTGATTATATATGTAGCTTCTGGCGTATAAGGTCCAGCCAGATCGCCCGACCTTCGCAGTTCCAGTGGGTATCGCTTTTCAGGTAAGGCGATTGGGGAGCCTGCTTAAAGCGATCAAAAGTGTTGATCGTAGGTACAACTAGCTTTGGATGATTCTGAATACGCTCAATCAAATGGTTATAATCCGAACGTTGTTGCTCCAGAATGGTCGCTTTATTTGGGATAAGCGATAGATAAACCGCATCAAAACCCAGTTGCTGGTATTGCTTCGCTACAGAGTTAATGCTGTCTACCAGCGTATTCACTTCCCGATCCGTCAGTCTGGAAAAGGAAGAGTTTAATCGATTGGCCGTATCGGTATCGCTGTGTAAAAAAATATGCTGATGATCTCGGGACAGACTAACGCTGGCATTGGCCCGGTCGAACCATGCTAATGTCAGACTGGCTTTCAATTCCTTGAACCAGAAAGCCCAGTCACCGCTAAACAGAGCCGATTCCAGTCGCTCTTCTACATCGGTACGGTGGAGTTCCGTACTCATTCGCTGCCATGCTGTGGGTTTCGGGATGGGATTCTTTACGGTATCCGATACGACCACAAATTCGGTAATGTGTTTGGCAAAATGATCCCGGACATGGCGTTCTACCGTTTCAATCAGTAATACATTTCGTTTTGACGGGTCAAGCTGGATGCGTTGCTGGTTATCCCAGCCCACCCGTTGATAATGGCTCACCCGAAAATCGGACTGACCCAAGCGCTGAGGTTCCGAAAAGCTATCGCCAATCAGATATAACTGTGTTGAGGCCGTGTCGCTTGATCGATTCGACGGTGGACAAGTGGGTTGAGCTACCTTAAACTGGGGTAGAGCCGATAATCGGTACAAATCGCCAAAGCGATAATCGTCAACAATAACGCCGATGCTGTATAACCACCGTGAGAGCGTTGTAGAAAGCCCGCCCCCCCAGAGGAGAATGGCAACAATCAAAATAACGTAACGTAATACACGCATGATGGGGCGTGAGGAAGTATTCACCTCAATCTAATACTGAATAACTGAACGGCCTTTTTGACTCCGCTTAAGATGTATAACTCGTTTGTCCGTTCGTCGAACTGCAAAACTACTGGAAAATCACCGGGTATTGGCCGTTCGCCGATGATCCGGCCATTCAGGTCATACAGAGTCGTAAACCCACCCGATTGCACACTAATGAGTTCAACGCCCGCACCGAGCCGGTGATACCGCACGTTGTTACGCTCAGACTGTAAAGCCCGAACATCGAACATCCGTTGGCCACGTTGATCCAATATCGTAACCTCTGTGTCGGCAGCCCGAATAAGTAGCCAGTTGGTTTGCTCTTCATCAGGAAAAAGCCGGAACGACCCGCGCCGAACAGGGCGATACAACTGAGTGCGTTTGGCAATAAGTCCGTTGGTATTGATGGTAAATAATTGGCCTTCATCGGCAATAGTCTGAATCAGCGTTTGACCCGTGGGTACCAGCGCAGGGCCTACAAACCTGATTTCGGGTTCCTCCTCATTCGCTCGTTCAATACGCGAGGGGAAATGCGGGAATTCACTTCCGTTTTCCCGCCAATAATTCAACGTACCATCGGCCTGAATGCCCAGTACATTCATACCGGCTGGGGTTACCATAACCTGAAACGGTAGTTGTAGCGGACCTTTTCGCGGAGCGGTCATAATACGAATGAATGCCCGGCGCTGACGATCCAATGCGTAAATGTGCCCGTCCTGATGGGCGGCCAGAGCCACCAGATTCCGTTGCTGACTTCCTCTCGGACGGGCCAGATACGATGGATCGAGCCCCAGTGGGAGAGGAATGGCCTGTAGCGCTACTTCGTTCCGGCGGTGGATCGGATCGGCTACGTACAGGGTTTTATCGGTCATGAACAGGTATTGCAGTCGACCGTTATTCAGGAAATCAACGGCTAAAGCGTTACTGCGAATCGGGCCATCGGTACGGCTCTGCACAATCTTTTCACCCCCCGGCGTAACCAGTACAAATTCTCCAGCCTCATTTTGAGCGTAGAATTGGACCGACGTATCGCTTAGATTGCCAGCTACAATAGGGGCGGCAATAAGTGGCGCTTCAAACTCAACTTTCTTTCGGAGAAGTAATTTGTTCAGAACGGCCCGGCTGGCTCGTCGTGTCGTACGGCCTAAAATGACGGTCGATTGAATATTTTCATTACCATAACTGGCCTGATAAGCCATGTTTTCCAGATTGGACAGGCTCGTACTACCCGTGGCCGGATCTACCTGATCGAGCAGGTTTTGCCAGGCTACTGGCCAGGTTGTAGGGACGGTAGTCGGCGCTCGGTTTAGCCGAACCAGAGCTGTGAAATTAGCAGGGCGTAGAGTAGTACTCAACAGTTCGGTCTGGCGTTCATCCGCTGTCCAGACGGCCCCTCGCTGCACCTGCTGAAGGTAATCCTGCATGGCTTCCTCGCTGTTGGCTACAATCAGTGAATTGCCATGTAACGTGACCCAGCTTTGCGAAAATCCAGTGAACAGACTACTGAATAGCGATGCCGGTAACTCGCGCATGGGAATCTGCAGGAGCTTATGGCCCAGGTAGTCTTTGGGCGTGGATAATGATTTGGCTCCTGCCTGAAAAGCTGCCTGTTGATACGCATTTGCCAGTTTTTTGCCATCTTTTCCGGTTAGGATCAGAACCTGCCGCAGGGTGCCCGTGGGCGACTCCATTCGGATGAGCAACAGGTCGCTGCCTAACGATTGATAGAGCGTTTGGGCAACTGGTTTAATTTGGTCGAAGCGGTCCCGGAGAAAATCGCTGGAGGCAGAGCCTAGTAAGCCACTGAGTGAACGGCCAAACCGCTTTGCATCACTAATGGCAATATGGTAGAGCGTAGCCGTTGTTTGCGGAATCAGATTGGCGTGTTGAATCCGCTGGGGTGTCTGATCGGCAAATAAGGCCGCCACATCACGTCGATTGCCAATCTGATCGACGGCATAGCCTATCAGGTGCGAACGGGAAGCCGATTGGCGGAATTGTAAGTTTAACTCCTCGGGCAGAAACAGACGAACTAAAGAACCTACATTGCTGAACAGGTCCTGAAGCACTTCCGGGCGAACCGATACCCTCGCCAAATGGTCTGAGTCGACCCGGAAATCGGGTTCGGCTTGAGCCAGCTTAAGTGATTGATGCATCCGTTTGGCTACATTTTCAATCAGAATGCCCGATACGCTTCCAACCAGAAATCCATCGGTGAGAATAAACGAGCCGATCGGCTCATTCATCCGGGATACCAAATCGAGTATTTTTTCACCAGAAAATGTATGACTGAGTACCCGATACTGGCGCGGATCAGGCGTAGTAAGTCGGCGCAGAAAAGGCTCATCTTTTTCCGTAATCGGAATATAAAAGATGAAGTCAAGGGTTGATTTCGAAATGGAATGGAGTGAATACCGAACCGCTCGGCCCGATATAAACTTGATAACCGTTGCCGAATCGGCGGTAGCGTACAAAAAACGGTCCACTCGCCGACGGGCTTCATCGAAAACGGGAATTTGCCGGAGCGACATTTCCGTCCGTAGTTGCCGCGCCGAAAGGGTATCCTGCAGGTGGCCGCTCGTCAGAATCATTAGCGAGCCCGGCGGAATCAACGAACCAACTGTACGTGTCGCCGGAACGAACTGCCGATAGACCCACCAGCCTATCACCAGCACCAATACCGCACCGACACCAATCCAGATGTTTCGTTTCATTCAAAAAGTTATTGAGTTATAAAGTTATAGGGTTATAGAGTTATAAAGGTGTGTTTCGTATTGAAATCACTTTACAACCGCCCGGTGGCCCGGCCTATAACCCTACAACTTTATAACTTTTTTATTTCCCCCACATCGCGTTAGCGGTTTCGGGGAATGGCAACGTTAGCTCGGGGATATTGGCCGCTACCCGGTTGGCCCATTCGACTCCCTGCATCAGCGAGTGATCCTGATTACTAACTTCGTACTTCCAGGCCCCAAACCGACCTCTTGAGTAGATGTCGAACGCTTCCAGTTTGGGTAGAACGGCCTTCAGAATACCATCCCGTTCCACCGACGGGGTTGGGTAGCCATAATCGAAGGCCATATGGAAGGTAGAAATCACATCGTCGGCCGATTCAATCAACTGGTCTTCGATCAACGCCCGGATGGTATCGTCGATCAGGGTTTCGCGGTTGACCGGCTTGGCCGACGATTCGCTGGTTTCGGTCATCAGCGACCAGTTCTGGTTGATGTCAGGAACGTTGTTAGGGCTGTAGTTGGAGAAGACCGTCACGCGGTAATATGGACTGTTGTATTCCGGAAAATACATCCAGCACATGGTTTTCAGGCTCTCTTTCGGCTTGCCTTTCAGACCCACACCTACTACGTTGGTCGAAGAGTGTTTCAGGCCCTGCGCTGTTTGGACCGTTTCAGGAGCAAGCCCTTCCACGCGCTGGGTGAACAGATCGAGCGGCATGGTACTCATCAGGTATTCGTACTGAATCTCCTCGCCATTCGAGAGGACGAGCTTCTTTTCGGGACCAATTACTTTCTCAACGGCGGTGTTTAGCTTGATATTCTCCCGGCCAACCAGATCGCCGACAGCTTCCCAAATACCACCCGTACCCCCGTGTTTAGGGAATTTAAACGTACTGTTAGGACCCCACGAAAAATCGTCCTGATTAAAGATGATATTTTTGGTGACCCGTTGCAGATCAGTAACCGCTACTCGTTCGCCCACCCATACGGCGTTCATATCCTCCGGCGGATACGCCCATACTTTAAAGTTGTAGGGGAACATGAATGTGTCGGCCAGGCCAGGGCCAAACGTGGCCAGAATCCACTCGCGGAAGTTAGCCGGTTTGGTATTGGTGGGGAACTTATAGTTGTGAATAATGCCTTCCAGGCATTTCCACATGGTTTCGGGAGTGAGGTACTTGATGTTGTTCTGGAACGGGTAAGGAACAAATCGGCCTTCGATCCAGACCCAGGATTCGCGTTGGTGACTGAGCCAGCCCTCTTCGCCCAATGCCTTGTGCATCAGGTCGTCGAAGTACTTGTAATGAGAGAACTGCACATGGCCACCTACATCCCAGGTGAAGCCTTTTTCATCAACAAAACTTTTGGATAGACCACCGATCCGGGCTTCTTTCTCTAAGACGATGAAGTCGGTAATTCCCAGTTCTTTCAGGCGGTAAGCAGCTCCCAGGCCAGTAGGGCCGGAGCCTATAATAACATACTTGTAATTCATTGTTGAGAATAAAATGATGACCGGGTCGCCGGAGCGATGATGAATGATAAATGATAGACACAAGCACGAAGTGGACTTATATCATTCATCATTTATCATTCATCATTCCTTATTACGCCGTAACGGGCTCGGGTTTTTTGAGTTCTTTAACTTTGCCGCCCAGTTCAAAGCGGAACTGCGCTAATTCTTTAAAACTCTGAATACACACTTTCAGGAGCTTCCATTTTAAGATTGAAACCGTACCCGTTAGTCGTTCTTTATGCGTGATTGGAATATCGAAGGTATTGTAACCGGCTTTTTTGGCCATCACAGCCAGAAAAATATTAGGCGCAAACGGAGTTGGGCTAGGAAGCTGGGCTAACAATTTCCGCAGGAACGAGCCCCGAATAAGCCGGAATGGAATATTGCTGTCCATAATGTAGGTTCCGTAGATAAAAGCGATACTCCAGCGAAGGATTCTCGTGATAATCAGACGGGCTAGTGCATCGTACCGTTCTTCCCGGTATCCCAGAATAAAGGGTGATTCATTCCGTTTGGCCCACAGTTTAGCAAAATCCTCAGTGACAAACTGGTCGTCGCTATCAGTCTGGAAGACATATTCCGAATCCAGCGCCACAGCTTGTCGGTACCCATTCACCACTGCATTGCCATGCCCACCGTTTGGCTGATGAACAACCATCAACTTGGGGTATCGACTCTGGATTTGGTCTAAGATAGCGCCGGTCTTATCGCGCGACCCGTCATTGACAACGATCAGACGGGTATTTTCGGTAGGAAATTGGTCGGTCAACAGATCGGTCCACAGCTTTACAACCGTTTCGATGACTTCTTCTTCGTTGTAAGCCGGCATTACAATAGACAGCAGGAGGCTCATTCAGTGTACTTTGGCGTTGGCGATACGTCTGTCGTTTGCCAACAGGTTTGAAATAAGTTGGACCAACAGACATTGCCAACCCGATAGTTCATATCCTATCAATACTGCAAATATAGAAATAGTTAGTGGCTAAACGTAGGTAGTTAGCCAACGGTTACCTTCTGAAGAGACCATTCAGGAGAATTAATAGGAAAATTTATCCTTTAGACTATTAATCGGCTTTTCGATCAGATACCAGGAAACCGTAGCCAGTAAAACGGTCAGGAAAACGAAGTAGGAGAATTGGAAAAAATACGAGCTGTTCAGCACCGGCAGTATATCGGTGATTCGACGCCAGGAACGAACCGTAAAATGAGTAGGCTGGGTATGATATACGTTGAAAATAAAGTTGTGGTACAGATACAACCCGTAACTAATTCGACCCATGTATTGACTGACTCGATTCTCCAACACCCACTTCATGACGCCACCAAAACCCAGTACAGATCGGCCGATGAGGAAAAAGCCAAAGATCGAAGCGGCCAGCCGTTCCCATACATCCGACATGATATTGTGATAACCACGTGGCGAATCGATCGAAATCCATTGGTTTAACAGCCCCACGCCAATAAACCCGGCTAAACTAAGCCAAACCCAGACCGACGACTGAAAGACTTTGTTGAACAGGTCGCGACGGTACAGCCAGCCATACGCCATAATAGCGCCCAGACCGAAGGAGTCGAGACAGGTGGGTGTTGATACGTAGCCGATGAACCAGGGCAGGTTTGCCCGATAAAGTACATACCGGAGTCCAACGCTTCCCACAATCATGCAGAGCGCTGTAATGGGCACATACCGACGGGGAATGAAAAACAGTAGCAGGGGTAGGCAAAGATATACCTGCTCTTCGACGGCTAATGACCATAAGTGATCGACCGTGCCCATCCAGGTATGGTAAAGGGCCATGTAAATATTGGTAGCATATAGCGCTAGCCAGGCAAATTTTTGACGAACGGGGGGCTCATTGACAAGCGCCAGTACGAACAGCGTCAGGTAATAGACCGGGAAAATCCGAATGGTTCGGCGGATGTAGAATGTTTTTAGGTATTTACCCAGGCCACCGTGAGGCTGGTTGCTGAGTTTATCTTTACTTGATAGCAGAATCCGGGTGATCAGGAAGCCGCTCAGCACAAAGAAAATAGTTACGCCTAACGCACCAAGTGCGCCAACGGGTAGCTGGATATGCTCCATCGTCCAGTGGTCGAACAACACTAAAGCAACCGCAATGAACCGGACTCCATCCAATTGGAGCAGATGGTTCAGAGCGGGTCGTGTGGGTTGTGTAGTTACTGGAGCGTTTGTCTGCATAAAACTAAATTAGTCGAGTTTCAAGTTTGGGATTCAGGTTAGTGGTGCATGAAATCCTAATGCGTCAGCAAACTCGGAACCTGAAACATTTTAGAACGAATTACCAATTTTTTTTCAGAGTTGTTTCGGGTGGACCGGCTGATTCAATCGTTTGGCCTGTCGGATATAGATCGGCTTTACCGTTCGGAATCGCCAAAATAAATAACTGGTACGAACCTGCTATCATTTCTTCGGTGGGCACATTAGCCGTAAAGCCAGTGGTATACAAATTGGTCGGCAGAAAATGAGCTGCCTGTACGGACCGCTGCATCTGCCGAATAGGAAACAAATAGGAGCGAACCTCAGACCGGGCTACCAGATAAGGTCCTTCATCCCGGATTCCCTGAGCGGGTAAGGTTGTATTTTGGATCGTATATCCGTTCGATTCTTTTGTAACCTGAATGGGTACCACTGGTTTTGTCGCCAGCCCAAACAAGGTTGGCAGAGTCGTATCGTAAAAGGCCGGTGCCAGATCCGTATAATGGCTGGAAGCTGAGTCGATGCTAATGGTGGTATTATTGGCATTATGCGTCCAGTTAAACTGGTGCGTGGTTAGCCAGTGCCGCCAGTAAAGGGTATCGCTCAGATAGGTCAGGTACGAACTAGCCATCAACCCCGCACTGAATACCAATCCCAGTATCATGGCCAATAATCGACCCGATCTGCGCTGTTGTACAATCACAAAGCAATAGACAAGGGCTAACAGAAGCAGCGAATAGATTTTGTAACGGCTGGTAATCAACAGATGCAATCCAAAACCCACCCGTGACCAGGCTACGGTAGTGGCTGTGCCCAGCAGAAATGCTGTAGTGCCAAAAAAGAAATAACTAAACGATGGAAACTGTTTCCTGACAAGCCCTTTCTCCAGCAGATACACCCAACTGCCCAGTGCCAGAACCGTAGCTATACTGCCTATGATCAGGCATTTGGCAAAACCTGGTCCAATGGGGAAGGCTTCGGCTGCTGCGCCATTGAAAGCAAGCCAACCTTTAATCAAGTCAAAAAAAGAACCCCGAATAGGAGGGTTTCCAGGCGGTTTTTGGTAGTTCAGAAAATAAAGACCAATCAACAAGACCGCACTGGCTGACCAGATGAGTAGTGCATTTCGGTTCGGGCGTTTTTCCAACAGTTGTTGGAGTAGCAGGATGGCAAAACCAACAGGCCAGACCAGCAACCCGTTCCCACTGGTTAGCGTAGCGGCTGTAGCCAGGAGTAGAGCAGGCCACAGTCGTTGCGAAAACGCCAGTTGATAGATCGTCCAGAATACCCAGAGTAGTACGGTGAAATTCTGGAGGGCAGCCATACCCCAAAACATATTTTCCCACTGCGACAGGTTGAGCAGTAGAAAAGCCACCGGGGGAAGATAGATCAGGTAATCCGTTAGTGTAGAGGCAATCTGTACTTTCGCGTTTTTACCTGACAGGCTTGTCGAGCGGCCAAGGACGAGCCCAAAAATAGCGATTAGCCCTAGTAAACTCAGATTGCCAACCAGCATCAGATGACGATAACTGAACTTGCCAAACAGGTTGTAATCCAGCCAGGTAATTATCCGATCGTAGACAATCCGGTGTTCGTTGTGCTGCCGATAAAACTCGAACAGCTTTCCAGTAAGTGATGCTTCTTTGTCAAAATTGACTAAGAAAGCCCTAAGGACATGGTCATCCCACTTAGGTACACTGACGGCGTAGCTATCCCAAAAGAGCCAGAAGATAACGACTGGAAGTAAAACAAGCCCACCCGCTACTAAACCGGCAACGAGCCCGTAGCCTTTTTGCTGAGTTTGTGGGGTATTGGATAAAGTGACCAATGGATCAGACTACTAGTTTGTAAACGAAGCTAACTGCCGGGCAATATTGACCGGATCGAGCCCTGACAATTGCTGGTGATATTTCTGATCGCCGTAAAGACCGTTAGGATACCCTTTGGCCGACAAACTGACGAAGTGGCTCGGCGCAGCCCCATCAGCCAGCAGCTTGACGGATAGCTGCTGAGCCAGTCCGCCGACCGACACATGCTCTTCCACAACGAGCATCGGTTTGCCCGCCCATTTGTGCGCTAAGTCAGCCGGTAAATCGAGTGGTAGGTTGGTAGCAGTAAACACATCAAACTGGTTTGCTAGAAGGCTATCCTGTAGGGCGGTCAGTACATTGGCGGCAACGGGGCCGAGCGCAACCACCGTACCAACCGAGGCTGGACTCTGCACAATGTGTTTGAACGACCCGTAGGTATGAGCCCCATCGGGTGTGTTAGGGCCAGCGCCCAGACGCAGATACGTCGGGCGACCTTCGGCTACAATCTGGTCGAGCATCGGCGACACTTCGTCGGCAAAGGCCGGAATGTATGTGTTCACATTCTGAAGGCTACTCAGACAAGCCAGGTCTTCGATGGCGTGGTGCGTGCTACCCATGATGCCATAACCATAACCACCCCCATTGCCGACCAGAAAGACGGGCATCCGGTGCAGACAAACATCATTACGAAACTGCTCAAGGCACCGATAAACCACAAATGGGGCAATGCTGTAACAAAATACTTTATACCCTTTATAGGCCATCCCTGCGGCCACGCCCACCATGTTTTGCTCTGCCACGCCAGCATTGATGAAACGGGGGCCTATGGCATCAGCTACGTTTTCGAGGGCACTGTACCCCAGGTCGCCCGTGATGAATATGATTTTTTCGTCTTCCCGGGCAATGCGCTCGATGGCGGCTGAAAATTCTTTTCTCATGAACGTTTATGGGCAGCCAGGATGAACTGCATTATTAAAAGCATTAGTATCTGTTTCAGGCACCTACTTGCACAAGGAGCGTCACCAACGGTATACCTTATCGGTTGCGTTCCGTAATTAAAGCCGAAATCTTATCCGGCGTATTGTAAATGCGGTCGCCTTTGCGAACCAGCGTTCGGATAAATTTCGGACGTTTTTTAGTCTCTTCAAAAATCTTGCTGATGTACTCACCCAGGAATGAAATACCCAGCAGGTTGATACCACCAAAAAACATCACTAATACAATAACGGTCGATAAGCCATAAGGCGTATTGGGGTCGAAATTTAGCAGTCGGGATATAATCTGCCAGAGAATGCCCAGCATGGACAGTCCTGTCAGTACAAAGCCTGCATAGGTCATCAATTCCAGCGGGGCAAAGCTGAACGAGAAAATGGCCTTCTTGGCCCACCAGATATTTTTTGTCCAGTTGTTGGTCGAAACGCCAAACATCCGTTCGGGCCGGACGTAATCCACACCCGTTTGTTTGAAGCCAACCCAGGCCCGTAAACCCCGCAGGAATTGTTCGGTTTCGGGCAGATTAACCAGCTCGCGCACCACCTTCCGGTCGATCATCGAAAAATCACCCGCATCGACCGGTATGTTGATATACGCGGTCCGTTTGAATAGCCGATAAAACTGCTTGTAGAAAAAGTGGACATGAGCGGGCATTTCGCGCTGGATACGAACGCCATAAGCAACATCGAAACCTTGCTGCCATTTCTCGTAAAACTTCGGAATGATTTCGGGCGGGTCCTGTAAATCGCCATCCATCAGCACAACCGCATCGCCGGTCGAGATTTCCATACCACTCAAAAAGGCCGCTTGCGACCCAAAGTTGCGGGAATGTTTTATGGCAATAACGTTCGGGTCTTTACCACAGATTTCGGCCAGCACTTCGTCGGTATTGTCGGGCGAGTTGTCGTTTACGAAAATAATTTCGTACCGCACCTTCATCTCGTTGAAGGTTTTGACCAGTCGCTCATACATGTACGGAATCGCCTGCGCGTCTTTATAACACGCTATGATGGGCGAAATAACCGGATTGAGCGTTGGTGTCTGAAAAGCTGGTATAACGCGACTCTCGTATTCATGACTTACCTGCCAGTCGGCGGTCTGGCGTAGGCCGTCGGCGAGGGGGGTGGTCGCTTTCCAGCCCAGATCCGCTTCGGCCGCCGATGGATCGCCGTACCATTCGGCCAGATCCCAGTTCCGATTGTTCATACTGCCCCAGACCGGCTCCTGCGTAAGCCCAAAGGTTTGCCGGGCTACATCGACCAGTTCGCGCATGGTCGTTTTTTGACCAGTAGCAATATTATACGACCGCCCCCGAATAGCAGGATTAACCCGCAGGGCAGCCTGTACAAAGGCACCCACGCAATCGTCGATATACACAAAGTCACGGCTAATGTCGGGCGATACCAGTGGAGGCAACTGACCTTTTCGGTTTTCTTCAACCAATCGGGGAATGAGCCGGTCGGGTTCTTCCCAGCCACCGTAGATGGAATAAAGCCGCAGGTTCAGTGTATTTAGCTGAGCAACGCGGGCATAATATTCAAGCGTATACGCGGCCGATACCTTCGAAACGGCATAATGACTATTGGGTTCGACCCGGTCGGTTTCTTTGGGAGCGGTGCAATTAAAGCCGTATTCTGAGCTACTTCCGGCATGGATATAGACCATATCGGGCGAGCAGTTTTCGAGGATATTGACCGTACCCAGTACGTTGGTCTCGTAGGTCAGGCCAACATTCTTCTGCTTACTATAGGCGCCATACGCTGCCAGATTGAAAATCGTTTTTGGCTTCAATCGGCCAAATACATCCTGTACCGACGTATTGGACAGAATGTCGCAGTGAACGATGTTTTCGGCAGGTACGTCCAGAAGCTTCAGCCGCCAGGCTTTTGTGGCATCGTGGGTCAGCGCGTACACATCCTTGCGAACGCGGAAGAGTTGCTCAAACAGGTTGGCGCCAATGAAGCCACTGGCTCCAAAAACGACAATCGGCCCATTGAGTTGCTTAATGCTGGTAGGTAACAAATCGGGGACAGACGAATTCATTTAAGCCGCAATATTACGGCAAAAGACTGATTTGCCTACGTCCATAGCCAGTTTTATAGGAAACGGTAATGAGCGAACGGTCAAACCTGAGCTACCTGAGCGGCCAGATACCGTTCCTGCACATCAGCCTTAGCCTGTTCGTATTGAGCCTCCGACATGGGCAGATAGTGCCATTCAAGCCGATTTTCCATATACGACACGCCTTTCCCTTTTACCGTTTGGGCAATGATCAGTTTCGGCTTTCCATTTGGGGTCGCGGTGAGCCGATCAATAGCAGCCGTTACGTCATTGATTGAATGTCCGTCGACGACGATGGTTTCAAAACCGATCGCCTTCCAGATTTGTACATCAGCCGTATCGCCCATTACCTCGGCGGTATAGCCAAAGCCCTGCAAGCCGTTTTTGTCGATCAGCACAATCAGGTTGTCTAACTGATGCTGAATGGCAAAGTGTGCCGCTTCCCAGGTTGTTCCTTCATTGGTTTCACCATCCGACATCAGGACAAATACCCGAGAGTCGTCGCCCATAAGTTTGCCGGCCTGAGCGATACCAGCTCCAATCGGTAATCCATGACCCAGTGAACCCGTTGCAAATGGAATGCCTTTGTGCTGATTGGGAGCGGGGTGAGCGGGTAGGGTAGTTCCGTTATGATAATAGGTTGCCAGCACGTCATCCGAAATTTCGCCTACATGATTCAGGCAGGCGTATAAAGCCGCAGCCGCATGACCTTTCGACAAAAGAAACGTATCCTGTGCTCGCTTTCGCAGGACGAGCGTAGCAATCATCATATCGACACAGCTCAGCGAACAACCAATATGACCGGCATGGGCCTGGTTGTAAAGACTCAGAATTTTTAGCCGGAGCTGTCCCTGCAGCGTTTGCAAATCGGTTGATTCAGTTGTTGATGTCATGGCGGATGAAATAAATGAATAATGTGTATTGTAGAATGAATCGACGGCTGTTGGTCTGGCTAGTTGCAGTTTATCCTCCAACTCCCTTCCTCATTTTTCATTTTACACTATTCATTACAATAGGCCCTAGTCGCCGTAGCGATATTTGTGGTCCTGAAAGTCAAAAATAGTAATTTTTTTATCGGAATGTCCCTTTACCAGGACAATTCGATCCCGTTCGTTCGGGTCGACACGTTGGATGTATTGAGCATCTTTAGGCAGATACAGGTTAACGATCTGGGCGTCGAACAGCGAAACGGGCGAGAAGGTTATATCGTTTTTCTTTGAAAAAATAACGCGCTGTTTATTGGGGTAGAGAATCGTATCGCCCGGAGCGTAAAGTTGTTTAAGCTGCTGCGCTGAGGACCAGTATGGGTTGGCAATCCGGGGTTCACCAAACTGGGTATACTTGGCCGCTGTGTCGGCATAAATACCAGCCAGTACCTGCTCAATAAAACCAGCCTGTATCAGTAGGACAATGGCGATGGGTACGCTAAACCACCAGCGGGTATGGGCTAGCTGTAGCATACCTAAAGCGACCAGTATACAGACATACGGAAATGAAAAACCCGAATAGCGCTGTGTAATACCATACGTATGCCCTGACCGCCAGGCCATAAACAACAGGAAGAATGTTGGCACCAGCGAAAGCAGGAGCAATAGGAAAACCAGCCGTTTCTGTTGTGTATCGGTCTGGTACATGACGAAACGCCCGATCAGATAAATAAACGGAATTGCAATCGACAGCACCAGCAGCCGAAGCGGCAGAACCGTATAAAAAGGTAATCCGGCCAATAGCAGCAATGGAACCGCCCCATACACCCAGGTCGGCGGCTTGGGTACTGAAAAATAGCGGTGCATGATCAATGTAGCGGCAGTTCCTAATCCAAGAGCTAGCAGCGAGTTTCGGATACCACCCAGTACGGCCGACAGACCGTTTGTGACGATGAACAGATCAGAAAAAACCGGAACAGCTCGGGTGGCAATATTGGGGAATGTTGCGGGCAGAATAATCCCAAATCCATTATGCAGTGGATTCGTTAAGGCCAGATTTCGGTAAAAATTCTTCTGCTCTTCGAGGATGTAAAATGTGTAGGTGCCTCCGCCATAGATGAACCATAGCGAAACTAATCCTAAGCCAACAAGAGCTGTTACGCCAAAAAGCACCCAGGTACGTACGTTCCGCAGATACAATAGGGCATACAGTCCGTGGCATAAAAATACGGTGACGGTCAGGTAATGGGAGAGTACCGCCGTGACGAAGGTGAGCCCATACGCCAGATACAGCCAGACAATGGACCGGTTTTTTGATCGAGCGAATCGGGTGGATGTCTCGTGGGTTCGTTCCAGAATGAGCAGAAAGAGATGCGTTGCCAGCAACGTCAGAAAAAAAGACATCGAATAATTGCGGGCAATGTGGCTGTAGGCCACAAAAAACGGCTCGATGGTCGCAATGGCGGCACTGGTCAACGCCAGGGTGTTCACCGAGTCGAGCGTAAGTGAATCAGACCGTCTGCCTGCTTGGCCAGGGCGGAAGTGCCGTCGTACAAAAACGAATAACAGCCAGACGATCAGGGTACTAAAAATGACCGATGGCATACGGAGAGCTGTATCGCTCAAGCCAAAAATACTGAGCCAAAGGCTTAAAACACCGTAGTAGGAAGGGCTATTGCCGATATCTCCCCGGATGTTGGCCTCAACGAAATCGGACAGCGTTTTGGGCTTCCAGAATTCGGCCGGTGTGAAATAAGGCTTACTGAACACATCTTTCTGATTCGCTCCTTCCAGGCAAACTCCCTGGCTAATCAGTAAGGTCGATTTTTCGTCGAAATATATGCCGTAGGTACCCACACGGTACAGGCGAAGCCCCAACGCCAGCACCAATAAAGCACTAAGCAGGAGTAAGGTATTACGAGATAACTGTACAGACATTTGGGGCAAAACTACAAGAATTTACGGGTTCTCATAGTTTTAGAATCGTGAATTCTACCCGCCGGTTTTGTTTGCGCTTCTCTTCGGTTTCGTTACTGGCAATCGGTTTGCTGGGTCCCCAGGCTTTGGTTTGAATCCGTTTTTCGTCGATTCCCTTGCCTGTCAGGTATTCTTTAACCACCCGAACCCGGTCTTCCGAAAGCTTCATATTCGGTTCCCAATCGCCCTGGTTATCGGTATGCCCTTCAATCAGTAGTTCCATGGCTGGGTATTTCTCCATCATGGCTACTACCTGATCTAATTCGGTATCCGCACCGGGCATCAGAACAAACTGGCTTTGTTGAAAAAGCACGTCCCGCATGACGATCTTCTGACCCGCTTCGATCTTGACCAGGTATAGGTTTCGCCGGATGTCGCGAAAGCGCTTATCCTTGCTCAGGTCAAGCATTTCGGTCGTGGTAAAGTAACCTTCCTTTTTGGCTTTCAGGTTATAGACTTTCTGAGTGGGCAGAATCATCTTATATTCACCTGTTTCGGGGTTGTAATCGACCTTTGCTACCTCTTTATTTTCACCCAGTAAGCCTGAGGCTACTTCAGAGGCTACCGGCTTTTTACTTTGGGCATCCAGCACCTGCCCCGATACAATAGCAACCGGGTCGGGTTTGATAGCCGGATATAATTTGAGCCGAAAAATATCGTCTTCGCCCAGCGAACCAGCCCGTGAACTCAGGTAGGCGAAATCGCCCGAAGCGGGGATGGTAAAATATCCATCCCATTCGGCTGTATTGATAGCCGGGCCGAGGTTTTCAGGCTCGCTCCAGTTGCCCCAGGAATCATCTTGTCGGCGACTAACGAAAATATCGCCATTTCCATAGCCCGGATGGCCGGCGGAGGTAAAATAAAGCGTACGGCCGTCAGCAGCCAGAAAGGGCGAACTTTCAAAGTCGGCGGTATTGACAACGTTTCCTAAGGATACAGGTTCCGTCCAGGTATTGTCGGCTTTTTGAAGCGAGACGTACAGGTCACGGTTGCCACGGGTGTCCTTACGCTGTACTGCCAGGATAATCGCTTTCCCGTCGGGTGAGACGCAAAATTCGAGCTGGTTTTTTTCGTGTAAATTATAGTTGTTGGCAATCTTGCACTCAATGGGCTGCGACCAGCCTGCTTTGGTTCGAATGGATTTGGAAATCCCAAAGGACATCCCCCCATCGGGTCGATAGACATTGATCAGATAAGCGGTGCGGCCATCGGTGCCCAGCCCGCTGATGGCGTTATCGCCAGCATTATTGATCGGAGGGCCGATGTTAACAGCCTCACTCCAACCGGGCGGATTGCCACTGGAGGCCGATTCGAGGGTGGAGTACCAGACATCCTGCCGATCGGAAGCGCCGGTGTTGGCTCTGTTGAAATTCCGGGTGAAATACAATGTCCGCCCATCAGGTGCAATCACCGGGGCAACTTCCTGACCTGGCGAGTTCACCGTCTTACCGAGGTTTTCTTTCTGGATTTCTTTCGGTGTGTCTTTGGAGATATTGATACCGACCGTAATGGGTCGGGTATCTTCTGAAATGCCAATAGCATCGATCTGATTAGGCCCTTTCAGCGCGGCTCCGTTGATAATTACCTTGATCTGGGAACAGAGATAAGCCGAATCTTTTGGGAAAATGTGCAGAAGCGGGTCGGGACGAGCCTGAACGCTGGTGGCCTGATACACGGTATGCTGAGCCCCTTTTTCGTCGATCACAATTATTTTGACCACCGCACCGGGATTGACATTCTCGGCTACAACAATCTGCCGGGCCGACATGGGTTTCTCAAAACCAACCTGAATCCATTCGTCAGCAGTGCCATCGGCATAAAACGGTGCCCAGGCACAGGGGTTTTCTCCCATTTCCGGAACTTTGCTGGGCCGCCCCAACGCCTGTGACGCTTTGTACTGTTCGCCAGTGGATTCCCCTTTTTTTTCTGATGATACACCAACCACCCGACTGGCCCATTGTACAGCCACAGGTTGGTTAGTGGGCCGTTGTTGGGAAACGGTCGCTTGCCCATGGCTCATAGTGATAACCATGGCGACCCATATGCCCGACAAGATGCTCCAACCTTGCATAACTACTAAACGAAGAGTATGAACAGACCAAATTAATGATTTACGGCTTACAATGTACGAATTATGGATGAGTGGCATAAACCTACCCCGTACAATCGTACGTCATAAAACCTGCTTTGTAAATCGATCTAGTTGGTCAGTACCCGATACTCCCAGGGTTTAAGCGTCACCAGAATTTCAGGTTTCAATTCCACCGGCTGATGACTAAAAACTTCAGTATACATGCCCGTAAAGTCATCGCCCATTAGTCGGGCTGTTTGGGGTTTATTGCTCAAATTGATGACTACAACAATCCGGTCACTGTCGCGCTGACGATGGAAGGCATACACTTTATCGTCATGATCGGTTTCGATTTTGACGACCTTTCCACCAGCCATGCCATTCCATAACGCCCGATTCCGGTGTTTCAGAGTGAGCAGGGTTTTAAAAAAATCGCTTTTTTCGTAATTGCCCCAAGCAATGGTGTCTTTCTCGGTAAATGCCAGACGTTTGTTCAGGTTGGATTCCATACCGTTGTAGATCAGTGGCATACCTTCGAGTGTGCTGCCCAGGACAATAAACGCGTCAGCACCGGGACCGAACGACTCCGTAAGAGTTCCATTTTTGGCATTCTCGTCGTGATTTTGTGTAAAAATCATCTGGTAATACCAGGGCGGAAACTTCTTCTGATTGGCTTCGCGAACCGAATCGATTTTAATAGCCTGGCTTTCTCCCTTAGCTATCGACCGCATGATATTATGCAGGCTCCAGCTATAGTTCATGTTAAAGCCACTTTTGAACTGAGCAGGGTCGTCTTCCCATTCTGAAAGCATGAAAACCGTTTTGATTTTGTCCAGTTTCGGTCGCAACTCAGTCCAGAACGTATCCGGCACCAAACCGGCCACATTACAGCGGTAGCCATCAATATCGGCTTCTTTTACCCAGTATTGCATGGCGTCCATCATGGCCTTTCGCATCTCGGGGTTGTCGTAGTTCAGGCCAATAATATCCGTCAGGCTGCTGGGTTTTCCCGTCACGGGATCGATAGGAGCTGTCATTTTGCCTTTGGCCGTCAGGTACCAGTCGGGATGCTGACTTACCCACACATGGTCTCGACCGGTATGGCTGGCTACCCAGTCCAGAATGACCCGCAGACCAAACGCATGAGCCCGGTTCACCAGCGATTTCAAATCGGCCATTGTGCCATAGTCCGGGTTTATGGCTTTAAAATCGGAAATTACATAGGGGCTACCCAACGTTCCCTGTTTCCCTTCCTGACTGATGGGGAAAATGGGCATCAGCCAGAGAATATCGACCCCCATCTCTTTCAGCCGGGGCAGTTGAGCTTCAATGGCTTTAAAGTTGCCCTGTGCCGAAAATTGCCGCGTATTGACTTCGTAGATCGTTGCGTTTTTGGCCCAGTCGGGCGACGGAGGAGCACCGATGGTTGTGGTATCAGTTGGAGAATTTTCGGATTGATTCTGGTTCGATTTGCGACAGGCCGTTGGGAGGAACAGCGAGCTGAGCAGGAGGGCTAGGTATATTTTCTTCATGGATGAATGCCTACAGCGTCAAGTATGTTAAGCGTTACGGAATAGGGTTGTGGATTAGGCCATCATCGGTGAACTACTGGCTTTTAGCTGACGAATTGCCTCGATAGGATCGGCCGCCCGGAATACGGAATTGCCTGCTACCAGCACATCGGCTCCTGCCTTCACTAAGTGTTGGGCGTTTTGCTCACCTACTCCTCCATCGATTTCGATTAGGGCTGTTGAGCCATTCGCCGTCAGTAATTGTTTTAACTTCGCTACTTTCTGAAGGGTGTGGGGAATAAATGTTTGGCCTCCAAAACCCGGATTTACCGACATGATGAGTACGACATCGATCTGCTCCAGCACATCTTCGAGCCCATTAACGGGTGTATGTGGATTCAGGGCAACACCAGCCCGGCACCCGAGTTCACGAATCTGGGATAGTGTACGGTGCAGGTGTGTACAAGCTTCGTAATGAACATGAATAACCGACGCGCCCCCTTCGGCAAAGGCTTCGAGGTATCGTTCAGGTTGGGCAATCATCAAGTGAACATCCAGCGGTTTCTGACAGTATTTCCGGGCAACTTCCAGTAAAGGAAACCCAAATGAAATATTGGGAACGAACAACCCATCCATGACATCGAAATGCAGGTAATCGGCTTCGCTACGGTTTACCAACTCCAGCTCTTTTTGCAGATTGGCAAAGTCAGCAGCCAATAGCGAAGGGGCAATCAGGGGCGGATTCATGGTTGTTTTTGCGTTCGAAGAAATCAAATCGTTGAAAAAGAAAGGCTTAAGCAAAGGTCGTTGCCAATACTCAATTTTTTTATCCTGTAAAACTAAGTTTTTTTGCTTGAACGAGGAAACAAACCCAATATTGCTGTCTGGTGGAGTGGTCAATTGGTTGATTGGTTCATCGGTTGCCTGGTTAATTGGCTGGTTAGTTAAGCATGTCATTAGAAGCGTAGTAGACCAGGTGACTGTATTTAGTCAGCCAAACAACTAATCAATCCATTGACCACTCCACCAATGAACTAATCTCCAAATACCTATGAATCCCCAGGAGCGCATTGTCGAATTGACCGACCAGTTGAATTATTATAATTTCCAGTACTACCAGAATAGTATTTCGGAAGTAGACGATTTTACATTCGATCGACTACTGACCGAATTGACAGAACTGGAAAAGCAGTATCCCGAATTTCGTCAGGCCGATTCCCCAACTGCTCGAGTGGGCGGAACGATTAGTAAGGAATTTGCGACGGTCTATCACCGGTTTCCCATGTTATCGCTGGGTAATACCTATTCGGAAGAAGACCTGATTGAATTTGATAAACGGGTGCAAAAAGGGCTAAATGGGCAGCCGTATGAATACATATGCGAACTCAAATTTGATGGAGTCGCTTTGAGCATGACCTATGAAAATGGGATACTTGTGCAGGGGGCTACCCGGGGTGATGGCGTTCGTGGTGATGATATTACGGCGAACATCCGTACGATTCGGACGGTACCGTTAAGCGCAGGGGGCAGGGGGCAGGGGGCAGAGGGCAGAGGGCAACGGGCAACAGGCAAGACCGAGCGTGAAGGGCAGTTGACCCTGTCATTCGACAGCGACGCTGCCCCCATAGCCCCAAACCCTTCGCCCCAGACCCTGAGTCCCATGCCCCCTGCGCTTTTCGAAGTTCGGGGCGAAGGCTTTTTGCCCCTGGCGGAATTTGATCGCATCAATAAAGAGCGTGAGGATATTGGTGAACCGTTGCTGGCCAATCCGCGTAATGCCGCTTCAGGAACGTTCAAACAGCAGGATTCCAGCGCCGTAGCCAGGCGTCGGCTCGATTGTTACATCTATTCCTTTCTGTCTGAACCCGAAGTGTTCCAGACGCATGAAGAAAGTCTGATCGCGCTGAAACAGTGGGGGTTCAATGTGTCGCCGACCTGGCGAAAATGTGCCGACATCCGGGAGGTGATGCAGTACATTAACGATTGGGAAGAAAAGCGATTTACGTTGCCACTCGGTACGGATGGTATCGTGATTAAAGTCAATCGCTACGATCAGCAGCGTGAGCTGGGCTATACCGCCAAAAGTCCGCGCTGGGCCATTGCCTTTAAATACAAAGCCCTGGCTGCCAGTACGGTTCTGAAAGGTATTCGGTATCAGGTTGGCCGAACGGGAGCCGTGACGCCGGTCGCATTGCTTGCCCCCGTATTGCTTGCCGGTACAACCGTGAAACGAGCTTCTTTGCATAATGCCAACGAAATTGAGCGGCTGGGCGTCATGCTCAACGATACTGTATTCGTTGAAAAAGGCGGTGAGATTATCCCTAAAATCACCGGCGTTGATCTTAACCGGCGCACGGATCAAAGTCAACCTATTGTTTACCCAACTACCTGCCCGGCTTGCGGCACTCCTTTAGTGCGGAAAGAAGGTGAAGCGAACTTTTACTGCCCCAACGAACGAGGTTGCCCTCCCCAACGTCAGACTCGCTTCGAGCATTTTATCCAGCGACGGGCTATGAATATCGAAAGCCTGGGTGAAGGAAAAATTGAATTGCTTATCGACCGGGGGCTGGTCGAAACACCTGCTGATTTGTATGAATTGACGGCTGATAAACTCTTAGGTATTCAAAAGACCTTTGTGGATGAGGATTCAGGGAAGCAGCGGATCGTTAGTTTCCGTGAAAAGACCGTCGAAAATATCCTGACGGCCATTGAACGATCGAAAGCGCAGCCGTTTGCTAATGTGCTGTTTGCGCTGGGCATTCGGTATGTAGGCATTACTACGGCTGAAAAGCTGTCGGATTACTTCGGGTCGATGGATGCGATAATGAACGCATCGCAGGACGAATTACTGGCCGTGCCGGATACAGGTCCACGGATTGCCGAAAGTATCGTGGCCTGGTTTGCCGACGAGGAAAATCGTGCCTTTGTTGAACGGTTGCGGACGGCGGGCCTACAGTTTGTGGGTGAGAAAAAAGTAGTGGAGCCGGAAGGCGATACCCTGGCAGGTAAAACGTTCCTGTATACGGGCACGTTTGCCCATTTCAGCCGGGAAGAACTCGAAGCGCGTATTGCTGCCAATGGTGGTAAGCTCTTGAGTGGTGTATCAAAAAAACTGAATTATCTGATCGTGGGCGAAAATGCGGGGCCGTCTAAAGTCGAAAAAGCACAGAAACTGAATGTGCCTATGATCAGTGAAGATGAATTCCTGGCGATGCTGGAATTCTAGGACTATTGGAACTGAGAGATCTGTAAACTACCCAACAGATCGCTTTGAATGTAATGGCCATTATATAAGGTTGCCGGATTAGAACTTTTCGTCAGTAAAGTTTCACAAGTAAATTCCCGTACCTTTGCAGTTCTAAAATTCTGTTTCCGAGAATGGATACTAAATTCCACGGGGTCGGTGTTGCTATCGTGACACCTTTCAATGCCGACCACTCTATTGATTTCGACGGTTTTGGCCGCGTTATCCAACACATCTCCGATGGAGGAGTGCGTTATGTTGTCCTTCAGGGCACCACCGGTGAATCGCCAACGGTAACCAAGAAGGAAAAAGCCCAGTTGCTGCAATACCTGAAGGAGAACAATCCGAAGAAACTGCCGATCGTATACGGTGTTGGGGGCAATGTGACCGCCGATGTCGTAGCGGGAATGAAGGATATTGACTTTGAGGGCGTAGATGCTATCCTGTCGGTTTGCCCTTACTATAATAAACCGGGAAAACGCGGGGTAATCGAGCATTTTACCCGTATTGCTGATGCCTGCCCAGTGCCGGTTATTCTATATAATATACCCTTCCGAACTGGGATTAATATGTCGGCTGAGACGATTGTCGAACTCGCGCAGCATCCAAACATCATTGGCGTAAAAGAAGCGTCGTGTGTGATTGAGCAGTGCATGGAAATCGTTCGCGACAAACCTGATGATTTTCTGCTCATTTCGGGCGACGACGTACAGGGCGTACCCATCATCAGTATTGGTGGAGTAGGCGTTATGTCGGTGATTGCCAATGCGTTTCCGGCGCGATTCTGCGGATTGATTGAAGCGGCTTTGCAGGGCGATTTTGCCTTTGCCCGGAAAGAGCTTGGTCATTTCCTACGAATCGACCCATTGCTGTATGAAGAAGGTAACCCAGTAGGGGTTAAAAATATCATGGAGATTATTGGCCTGATTTCGGCAGAAGTCCGCTTGCCACTCATGAAAGCCTCCGACGACCTGAGCGAACGTCAGCGTGCCGTTCTTCAGCGCGATGGACTGCTGGAATTGGTAGCTCAGTAAATAATTTGCCTGCTCGGCCGCGATTGCATCGCGGCCGAGCAGGCAAATTATTTAAAATCAAAAAAAGCTCGCCGATGGTGACGGTGAGCTTTTTGATTTTAAATAATTTGGAAAGTGTTATCTACTGCCTCCACCAAACAGCTTCGATATAAGCCAGATAACCACACCGATACCGGCAATAACAAGAATAGCGCCCGTCCAGGCACCAGCTTTAAAAATATCACCAATTGCTTCGCAACTGGTCAGAAAGAATGTAAGAAACAAGGCCACCAGGGCTACTGGGAAAATACGCAACAGGGCTTTCATAACGTTGACTGAAATTTAGTGTAGTTGTTTAAGCTTCGCTTTTGAGCAATTGCCAGATTAACTACCACAAATTCAGTTTGTTTAAAACTCGACCCCTACAAGTTCCACCAGTAAGTCCACTTCAGCACCAACGCCCGATTTTTTACCGAAAAGAAGCCCGGTATATCCTGCCCAATTTGTGCTGAATTAGGTAAATAATTGTCTGTATACACTAGGAAAAAATCGGATGCGGGCTTATACCGCCACTGAATACGGGCGTTCACGTTCATGTTCTTCTGTTGCTCATTGTACTGAACAAAGGTGGTTAGGTAGAGCGTATTGGTGAGGGTGAGGTCGAAACGGGGGCTGATTAGCCAGAACGTAGTTTGTCCCCAGGGTTGCGGCAGTCGAATATCGTTGTAGCTCAGGCTAGCTGCCAGACTCACATAGGGCTGTATGCGATACCCCAGATCGGCCGTTAGATTCAGCCGGGTGCCATTGGCATAGTAACCACCGTAACGACTTGAAAACCCATAGGTGAATACACTTTGGGGTTTGGAGTCAAAATCAGTACCCCAGGCTGTCCAGTAATGTTCAGTGCCAGTGGCTAGTGTTTCCCGGCCGGTATTAGTCGGATCAAACGGTTGTAAGAGACGAACGTAATCGGTCGCTACCCAGGCCGTAAAAACGCTTCGATTACGGAAGGTAATGGCGTAACTTAGGTAACTTTCGTTGTCACTTTGCTTCCAGGCCGGGTCGAAAAAATAGGTAGAGGAAAGCAGCGGCCCGTGGTTCAAGACACTGCTCCCCGTTGGCAGGAAGGTGTAGCCAAGTGTAGCCATACCGCGCTCATAACCCCGGCGTGGTACGTACCCTGCTTCAGCCGTATAATTCTTACCGACCGACTCGACCTGACCGCCAATGAGCCATCGGCGGCTTGTGTATTGCAGATTGCCTGCATAGACGGCATCGTCGCCCGATTGGTCCGGGCTAAACGATTTAACGTACAAGGCTTTTCCCGTCCAAAGGTTATTGGCCGATGCCAGATTGTATTCGAGCCCGAAGTTGCGGTTGTAGCGTGAGTACAGGGGCTTGTTGGCCTCAGGCTGGTAGGAAAGCGATTCTTTATTAACGAACATCAGCCCAATGTTCGACCGGGCAAAGATTCGCCGTTGCAGGGCTACCACTGCGAAGTTCTGCGCCGGTAAGCCCGTATCGTCCACCCGCCCCGTCTGCATGTCCATAATGCCCATACGCCAGTCTTTGTTAAGCTTGCCACTGAGTCGGGCTCCAAAGCGGATGGGTACCCCGCCGAGTCCAATCCGTCGGCTGAAAAACGGGCGGATGGTTGCGTAACCGAAGTTGGTAAACTGATCACCGTTTTCCAGGAAAAACTGCCGTTTCTCGGGGAAGAACAGCTCATACCGATCCAGATTCGTTACCTGTTGGTCAACATCGACCTGGGAGAAGTCGGGGTTTACGGTCAGGTCCAGATTGAGTGATGAAGTAACGGCGACTTTAGCATCCAGACCGGCATCGAAACGGCTGTTGGTCGGGGTGTTGTTCTGGTAATCTCGGGTGATGCCCGTGAGCGCGTAGGGGATGATGGAAATATTAGGGCCGGGCTGTGGGGGCGCTTGATCCCAAACGAGTACCCCTGTTAAAGCCAGCGAAGCCGTCGGAAATTGTCGTTGAATCGGTGTCCAGGACGATTTTTCGGTCGTTTTTAAATCCTGTCGACTAAAGTTGATGCCCCAGCGGGTAATCCCTTTTTTGTACCGGATCGTCTTGAACGGGATGGCCAATTCAAGTACGTAACGGTCAGCGTAATTCTTGACAACGGAGTACCATTTGTTATCCCAGCTTAGATTGGCCTTGCCACCTTCATACAACAACCCGTCCCATTGGGCTCCGGCGGCATTGGTGCCAAACGTAAACCCATTGGTCTGGTCGTCGAAGGTATCCATGAAAAAAATGAAATTGTCATTTTTAACAAACGACCAGTCGCGCCGGAGCGATTCGACCATGTAGGGACCTTCAACGTAGCCGTGGTAGCAAATAGCACTCAGGTAAATGTTATGATCGTCGTAGGTCATCCGCACATCGGTACGAACGCGGGCGCGGCTGGTGTCCATGGGGAGGACCATCCAGAAATCGGTAGCGACTTCGGCAGCCTGCCAGGCTGGTTCTTCAATCAGACCATCGATTGTAACGGGCGAAGAGGCTCGGTTAATATGAAGTTGATAGCTCTCGTTTTTTTTCTGAGCCAGCAGCTTGGTTTGGCAGAATAAGCAAAAAGTAACAGCGAGAAAGACGGAGAATTTCACCAAAGGAACGCTTTATAGACTACAAACTAAAAAGCAAAGATAAGGCTCATTTATACCGTTCGATGATAGCCGATTGAGTTGATTCGATGTGGTGGGATAGTTTAACGCTTGCTTTTGGAAAATTTAGAGAATAATTACGCTCTAATGGCTCCGATGTTCGTCATCTCTTTATTCTTGATCGGTCATTTCTGCCCAAAAGCCCAGGGCTTCATTGGTTGAAAAGGCTGTAAAAAACGTTTTATTTACGTTCTCATGAAGAAATAAAACAACTGTGGTAGCGGGATTGCCCGTTAGATTGACTTCTACAAATCCAACTTTATCAAAATCCATTATATGACTTGCCTGTTGAATCATGTTGGTTGAATAGCCTATATAGTGCTGCTCATCGATCGTGATTGTCCATTTCAGCATAGCCTCCCTGTCGAGTTTGCAATGGATCGCTACTGTTTGGCAGAGACCCCGGAGAATGGTTTTGCTTGCTAAGGCAAATGCGTCTAGCCGGTTAGGATGGAAAGCGCATTCTTCTACTGCACAGAGAGTAAGAAAAGGGCGCAAAAATGAGTCGGGTCCAATAAGAGCCCCGCCTTTTCTATTGGGCAACGGGAATAGATAACCAGTTGGATACGGTATATGAACTTCTCCTTTCGTTGTATAGATCAAGTTCCCATCTGCCGTCATCTGAAAAACAGCTCTCGAAACAAACGCAAATGAATCCGTTGGTGTGCGGGGTTCAAGTACCATCAATCGAGCTAAAACATCCAGAAAAAAATAACCACGGATAATAAGCGAATGATTGCCCTGATTTCGCCCAAGATGAACCGTTCCGATGGATAGCTTCTGGGCGTCGCCTTGAATGGAAAGATTGCGCTGGATATGCTTTATAGACGTAAAATCCAGAATACCATTGAGGCCCACCCAACCGGCCTGAGTACCTGGGGGTAAAAAGCGAAGCACCTTGGCCAACCGGGTGGCAAACGTGTCTGACCAGGCTCGTAGTGTTACCGTATAAGGAATAACCTGATTGACTAAGCTGCCAAACTGAATGTCCAGTTTGCCCAGTGCGGGTGTTTGACCGTGAGCTACCGATTGAAAAACGGGGTTGTTAAGCGTAAAAATGTCACCGAAGCAGTTGTAATGGGGGATGCTCAGGAGAGTAAGGCGGGTATTTTGCAGTTGATTAAATTTAGCCAGCAAAGGTTCCGATATCTTCGAAAGCTGAGGCTCCATTGGAAAGGTTGTTGCCTCTATGGAAATAAAAGGATGTAGTGATGAATTTCGGGCTGGAAATGGCTTGTCAAATAGCCCGGATTTATGCATACCCGGCATTCGAATCGGGCTACCAGCTACGTCCGGTCCTAATGGTAAAAACATACCAGCATAAATGCTTAAACCAAATCCCTGTACTGAAGAGGTTACCCGTAAATAACCAAACGCATGGCCAGCATAGGGCAGCCCTGGAAAGAGCAAAGGAGGTGCCGATAGCCCTGGGTTTGTCGCTGAAAGCTGATCAATAGCCGAATTGTCAAATTGGACATTATAGTGGAAATTATACAGACGTCCCGTTTTCAATTCCAGTTTGCCATGCGATCGCATGTGAGTGTCATGCACCTGATTGCCAGTTGTAGGCAAGCAATAACCGGCCGGACTGGAAAGGGTTGAATCCGGGCCCTGAAGTCCCTGTTTATGATGGAGCGTAAAGTTGACGAACCCATCCCGCTCGACAGGTTCAAATTGAATGCTGATGGTTCCCGATAACGGAGTGGAAGTCAGTGCATAGCCGCCTGTTAGGGAAGGGCCACTCCAGCCAAAGGGAGGAAACCGTTTATCGACCGGTTTTTCATCGGGCAGGTCAACGATTTGTAGGGCATCACCAAAAAAACATTGATCAGGCTGAAGGTAAAAAAGTAATTGCCTGCCACAAATTTTTTCAGCAGCTATGCGTGCGGCAGCAGGCCATAGGCCGCAACCAGGAATTCCTTCAATAGGTCTAAGCCCGGCTTTAATTTGCAACGGGTCAAAAACAGGCCCTTCATAGAAAGTACGAATAGGGGTTTCCACCTGCAGATCAAATTGCTCGATGGTGTCGCCCCGAAGGGCACGTCGGAGTCGGTGCCAGCCAGCCTGTAGTTTTCTAAGTACTAGATAGAGATAGAGTGTCATCGAAGAATATCTTTGACAAATGAGATAGAACCTATGTATAGATGCTTGTATCGTTCTCTGTTCGGGGTCATTGCATGGTAATGACCTGAAAAGATGTCGAGTCCCATCTTAACTGTGTTTTCTGCTGCTGAATCAAAAGATTACCCAGTAGCACCAGTTCGGCCAGCTTCAGACCCAACTCCCAAAAGTTAGCTAGTGGTTGGGTCGATGGCTGTTGAATGGAAGCAATCCATTCCTGGTAGTGATCAGCAAAGAGGGGAGTAGGCGGTATCGGGAGATTCACATCACGAAATTTTGCTTTGGGGAGCAGGTGCAGGTAACGACCCACAAGAGCGGTAGGTAAATAAAGGGATCCCTCCGTTCCTCTGATCAGGCAGCCGTTGTCATCTAGTCTTACCTCATCTTTCAGCCAGGCTTCTGGAGGGCGTTTTCCTCCATCATACCAGTACAGGTGTATGCCAGATGAAAACGTGTACACCAACTCCGACCAGGCCGGATAGGTATAGGTACTGGGCTTTCCATACGAGCCACTCACTTCGGTAATTGTTCCCAGATCGATACCTAAGAGAGGAATTGCTCCCAAATGAAAGCCCATATCGCCTAATGCCCCCGTTCCGAAATCAAACCAGGAGCGCCATCGAAAAGGGTGATAATCTGATCGATAGGGTCTGGCTGACTGGCCATCCAACCAGAGATGCCAGTCCAGTCCCTCAGGTATATCGGCTGGTTTATTGACTAAACGGTATACCGGTTTCCAATACTGACCAGGGCGATCGGTCCATAAATGAATCTCCTGAATAGAGCCGATCATCTGATCTTTTAACAAACAGATGGCCTGTCGGGCCGTCCAGGAAGATAAGCCCTGGAGACCCAACTGTGTCGAAAGACTGGATTTAGCCAATAATGATTTGAGCAGGCTAGCCTCCTGAAGGGTCCTGACCAGTGGTTTTTGGCAATAACAATGCTTGCCAAACTGGATGGCCAGTTGGCAAAGGGAAGCATGGGTATGGTCAGGAGTACTGATAGAAACGGCATCAAACAGGTGGTGCCCCTGATCAAAAAGCTGTCGATAATCTCGGTATGCTATTGCAGCAGGGAAGATTTGCTTCGCTCTCTTTAATGGCTTTTCATCGACATCACAAAGGGCCGTGACTGTAGCGTACCGGCTTATACTCATTAAATCTACCCATCCGTATCCCCCGACGCCAATGCAGGCAACGCGAACGGTCATGGGATTTCGACGGTTCCATCCAGGGTTCCAATTGAACGACCATCAGCAAATAGCCGGGCATTGACTTTTGCTGTACCCTTCGCGTTGGTAAACCCACGGCTACCCCCTGTGAAGGTTACGGTTACATGGGCTTCCCGAAACTCCTGACCAGCGGGCGGTTCTGGACTGGTTCCTGATAAGGTGGCATAAACAACATCATGTGTATGGAGCGAAATAAATTGCGCCGATCCTCTTAGAATCCCTTTTTTATTCACGGACCAGTTGATACTGACTACTTCCAGGTCTGTCACTTTCAGGGGAGGAACCACTGCAGGTGGGAACACGGGTAGAATTCGATCTTCCGGCATGAGCGCATTACCGGCCAGGGCGATATTATCTACCTTTTGATCGGCTCTAAAATGGGCGGTGCCGCGTCGGTCAAGACGAACGAGTTGATAAAATCCAGAATACGATTGGGAAAGTTTGAGCTGTTCCATAGGTGTATGAAGTATAGTTAGAAAAGCAATCAGAAAAGTAATCAAATGCAATCACTGTTCACTTTAGATGCCACTGCCCTCAACTACCAGCCCTATGAGTAATCTATTCATTCACTAATCCTTGTTGATGCTATGCAAACGGGCAGTAGCCATAAAAGGTAATCGGACGGAGGTTGGTATGCATTTTACTTCACTAAAACAGAGAGCTACTAGAAGCCGCTCTCTATGTAATGGGGGAATGTTCCCTTGTCTATACAAGCCGCTAATTGTCTGAGCATTAGACGAAAGATGAATTTATACGTCACTATTTTATTGTCAGAGGTTTCTTGAAAGGCACCTTATCTGGGATTTAGTGTAACCATTGAAATCGTCCCTGATGTTTTCTAGTGAGAAACAGCCGTTTTTTTACAACACTCGGGCTTAGGTCAAATCGTTGGACTATGGTCTGTTGATCGAATCGCCGTACATGAAATTGACATAGCAAATTCTGATCGTCAACTGCATAAGGTAGAGTACAAACAAAAGACGCAATGACTGAATAGCCATTGCGTCTTTTGTTTGTTGTATGTAGTAGCTCCTGCTACGAAGGAATTTCGTCGGTCATGCTTGGGTCCGGTTCGGTGCCATCGTTGTTGCCCAGAGAATCGTCGTTGCCAAATGAATCCTCGTCAACCTCCATATTCGGGCTACCCGAAGGCTTCCCTTTTCCATCAGGACCACTATCGACGTTACCGACCAAATCCGTCGGATTGTAGTCTTCATTGAGCATAATGCTTTCGTCGGGTGTTTGGGCGGGGCCTTCTGTCTCGGGGGTGAATGCCTGCGACGGCTTGTTTAGCATAGCATCCTGATTGGCGTTTTCCATAATTGCGTCTTTGTGGTTCAATTTAATTGAATTGACTTCACCCTTTTGTAAATAATTCCCATAACTGCTGGTAAAGCTTGCCTGCGTATTTTTTCACGTCCCGGTGAGACGCATGGATCGTAAACGGCGAAAACGGATTCGCTGACGTTTTAAGCGCTTCAATCCGAACCGTGCGGCCGGTCGTCCAGACACCAGCCAACCGGCGGACCGAACCTGTTAGGCGTACACCTGCGTCCAATAGCTCAACCTGGCAAGTATCGGGGTATTCGGCTGCGGCCAACTGCTGCGAAAAGCGCTCCAGCTGACTGGCATCAAACCAAGACAACGTCGGAATATGCAGATGATCTGTGAAGCGACCGCTACGACATAAAAAGCGTAACGACAGCAACGAGGGGCCCGTTGTGCGTTGAGCGGAAACCTGTAGGTCGAGAACTTCTAACGGTGACCGCTCAGAAGAGGTAGAGAGTTCGATGTTCATAGTTGATGAAGATTACCCGATTAGATAGCCGGGCCATGCCAGTTCGTCCAGCATGGCCCGGCTGCTATATTAACTTTCTATTAACTCAACAAAGGTGATGATGTTTTCGAATTGCCCATAGCGTAATTATACGTAAATCATCTTTCGGGTCATACCACCGTCAACCACAAAGTTTTGGCCTGTGATAAAGCTATTTTCCGGGGCAATCAGAAAGAGAATCATGCGGGCAATATCGTCGGCCTGACCAACCCGACCGGCCGGATGCTGACTGTGATCTTCCGGGCGAAGGTCATCGGATTTAGCCTTGGCTTTTTTCTTAAGAGCCGACACATCGATCCAACCAGGACTGATGGCATTGACGCGAATATCGGGACCCAGGCTAACGGCCAGCGAATGGGTGAGCGCCAGGATACCGCCCTTACTGGCTGAATAGGCAAACGTATCGGGTTCTGACTGAAAGGCTCGGGTAGAAGCCATATTGATGATACTCCCTTTTTGCTGGGCCAGATAGGGTGAAAGATGTTTGGCACAAAGAAAAGCACCCGTCAGGTTCGTCCCAATCACCCGATTCCATTCCTCGAGCGTGAATTTATCGAGTGGCTTTTCGATAGCAATCGCGGCATTATTGATCAGGGCATCGATCTGGCCAAAATGATTTATCGTCTGTTCGGCAGCCTTGCGGACGTTCGTTTCGCTCGATACATCGCAGGAAATAAATAAGATTTGTGCCGCTGAGGCTTTAAAGGCTTCGCGCAGTTCGGCCAGCGCGTCGGTGTCTGCTTCCCAGATGGCTACCCGATAACCGTGAGTGAGTAAATATTGAGTGGTAACACGGCCAATTCCCTGGCCTCCTCCTGTGATGATAGCTGTTCTCATACAAGCCGGATAAAGTAGTTGGATGAATAGTTCCAACGAACAAACCCGTGAAATTGGTAGCCGAACAGGGGCAGGAAACATTAACTTAAGGCGTATCCTTATCGAACGGGACAGAAAAGATTTCGGTTTTGAGCGTGCAGATTTCGGATTTTTCTGGTTATGGTATCAAAATCTGAGCCCTAAGTTCATTATCCGAAATCCGTTTGCATGCTGCATATTGCCTTTTCGCCGGTCTATCGGCTGAGGTTGCCCGAAGGCCACCGATTTCCTATGCTGAAGTACGAGTTGATTCATGAACAACTGCTTTACGAAGGCACCTGCACCGACGCCAACTTTGTCGGTCCGGCTCCCGTCGATGACCGTTGGGTGTTGGGCGTTCATACGCCCGAGTACGTACAGGCGCTGAAAACCTTGACCGTTTCGGCCGCCATGATGCGCCGAATTGGCTTTCCACTCACCCGCGAACTTGTCGAACGCGAATGGGTCATTACGCAGGGAACCATCGATTGCACCCAGGCCGCTAAAACGGATGGCGTAGCGCTTAACATTGCCGGGGGAACACACCATGCTTATCCCGATCGGGGCGAAGGGTTTTGTTTACTGAATGATGTTGGCGTAGCTGCTCATTATCTGCTTGAAACGAATCAGGCCCGGAAAATTCTGGTGATCGATCTGGATGTCCATCAGGGCAACGGTACGGCCGTCATGTTTCAGCACGAACCCCGCGTGTTTACGTTTAGTATGCACGGCAAAGACAATTATCCGCTCAAAAAAGAACAGTCGGACCTGGACATTGAGCTGCCGACAGGTACGGCCGACGAGCTTTACCTAAATACGCTATACGATACCTTACCCGCACTACTTCATCGCGAACGGCCCGATTTCCTGTTTTATGTATCGGGCGTTGATATTTTAGCGTCGGACCGACTGGGGAAGCTGGGCGTCAGCCGAAACGGTTGTCGGGAGCGTGATCAATTCGTTTTTGAACAGGCTATACGAAACAACCTGCCCATTGCCGTTTCGATGGGAGGGGGCTATTCTCCCCGCATCGCCGATATTGTCGAAGCGCACTGCAATACGTTTCGGCTGGCAACCAGTATGTTTTTCTGATTCGGTCGTATCTTGCAAAATAAGTCAAAGAGTGAAAGAGCGAATGAGTGAAAGAGTGGAAAACTCAGCTACCTATTTTTCGCTCTTTCACTCATTCGCTCTTTCACTCTTTATATGAAGCAAAATATAGTAAAAACCCGCCTTAAAAATAATCAACCCGTTCTGGGTGTTCTGGCGAATAGTACTGACCCGACCGTTGCCGAACTGTGTGGCTTTTCGGGGCTCGATTTTTATATGATCGATGGCGAACACAGCCCCGTTACGACGGCCCATGTGCAGGATATTGTACGCGCTTGTGAAGTCAGTGGCATCACGCCGTTGGCCCGTGTTCGGAGCAATGATGCCAAATTGATTCTGCAATTTCTGGATGCGGGTGTTATGGGCATCATGATGCCGGGCGTTCGAACAGTAGCCGAGGCCGAAGCCCTGGTAAAAGCGGTAAAGTACCCGCCCGCAGGCACACGAGGATTCGGTATTGTCCGGGCCAACGAGTATCTGATGGGAGCGATGAGCCAGGGCGAGTACATCGAATTTGCCAACGAACAACTACTGGTGCTACCTCAGATCGAAGACAAAGAAGCCATCGATAATCTTGACGATTTACTTGAGGTCGACGGCATCGACGGTTTTGTGATTGGCCCGCGCGATCTGGCCATGAGCATGGGGTATCACGACGGTCCTGGTCATGATGAAGTAAAACGAACCATTGCCGGTGTGGTTGACCGAATCCGAAAAGCCGGGCTGATTGTGGGTACCACAGCCGCTACGGGCGATCAGGCCAAGGCATTAGTCGACCGGGGCGTTTTGTTTTGTCTGAACACGTTTTCAGGATTGTTGAAGTCGGCAGTTAGCGACTTTATGAAAGGAAGGTGATGTAATGCGGGTGGAAACCCGCCGTATAAGCTAACTATCGCGAGTTTCCACCCGCGTGACATACAGTAATGCCAACAACCATATCCGTCCTTGAAAACAGTCTGATCGGCTCGTCGGAGCAGTGGGGCGAACCACCCAAAAATGGGCTGTTAGTGCCAGACGAGGTATTTCAGGTGCTACGTCGGTTCGTCTTTGAGCAGGAGGATGCAGAAGGGTTGCTGGCATTTTCGATACAAAAAGGGCGTGAACTGATTCAGATTCGTAATTATGTTGGCCTATTGCCCGTAACGCCCCAGACCCAGCTCGAAATTCTGCCGAAAATTGGTTCCATCGATCAGGCCAGAGCGCGGCTGCTGACCATGCTACGGCAGCTACGGCATAGCTTCTTGCATACACTGCCCGATGCCCAGACCCGTGCCATTTCGCTGCCGTTATGGGAGGTATTCATTATGGCTTTTCTGGATACAGTCGAACCGTTGATCCGGCAGGGTATTCAGCATGCTTATGTCCTGGTAGAAAGCAACGAGCGATACTGGAAAGGCAAGATTCAGGCAACTCGCCAGCAACGGGAAAACGCCTGGCATGCTGAGCGGTTGGCTGTTGTACATGATAAACTGACGGCCGATGTAGCCGCCAACCGGATTCTGAAAACCATGTTGACGTACCTGGCTGGTGAAACAAAAAATCTGGGCCTTCTGCGCCGAATTGGGCAATTGGTGTGGGCACTGGATGAAGTGCCGGTTTCGGAATCATTGGCCGATGACTTTCGGATTGTTCGTCGGTCGGGACGGTTGTTTCGCCGGTATGAAGGAGCTTTGCGCTGGGCCGAAGCATTGGCGCAAGGGAGAGGGTACGGCGTAAAATCAGGAGCGACCCCAAACCTGGCTCTACTTTTTCCGATGGAGCGGGTATTTGAAGATTACGTAACGCATGGCATACGAACCTACTGGCCCGATGGCGATGGTGTAAGCATACAGGAGTCCTCGGTTCACCTGGTCGATGAGCACATTGGTATGCCCAAATTTAAGCTTCGGCCCGATGTGATTATCCGACATAATGACCGGACACTGGTACTGGATATGAAATGGAAATCGATCAATGCGGCTGAGCCGACCCGATCACAACGTATGGGCAATTACGGTATCGAACAGACCGATTTGTATCAACTGTATGCTTATGGCAAAAAATACGAAGCTGACAACCTGTTTTTGATTTATCCGGCCAACGAAACGTTTCATCAGCCACTACCCGTCTTCGATTATGACCCTACGACCCGGTTGCACGTCGTGCCTTTCGATCTGACCAATTCGCTGGCGAATGAAGTAGAAAAATTAGCTGAGTACGCTTTTTCTTTTTAAACACAAGGGTCGCTTCACTGGCTTTGTGTACTTTGCATTCATCTTGCATCTCGGCATGTGTTGCCGTAAACCCACCTGACCTCATCTATGCCCCTGATTCTTACATTAATCGGCATTCTGACGCTTGTTTTTTTAGTTGCTTTTGTTCGCTTAGATACGTTTATCTCCTTTGTGCTCGTAGCGTTGGGTATTGGCCTGGCTTCAGGTATGGAGGTCGTGGCCGTAGGTAAATCCATTCAAACGGGTATTGGGGGAACACTGGGCGAGTTGGTCCTGATTATTGGCTTTGGGGCTATGCTGGGCCGATTAGTGGCCGAAAGCGGGGCTGCCCGCCGAATAACGGATGTGCTGATCGGTTGGTTTGGGATCAAAAACATTCGCTGGGGATTGGCACTGGCAGGCTTTGTAATCGGTATTCCTCTGTTTTACAATGCGGGCTTCATCATCGTTGTACCGCTGATTTTTACCATTGCTGCGTCCTCTCGACTTCCGCTGATGTCGGTGGCTGTACCAATGTTGTCGGCCCTATCCGTAGCCCATGGGTATTTACCCCCGCATCCTTCGCCTTCGGCCGTGGCTGGTCAACTCAATGCCAATATGGGACAGACGCTCTTGTATGGTATCATTGTCGCCATTCCTGCTATTATTATTGCTGGCCCTATTTTCGGGAAAACACTAACGCACATTAAGGCCACGCCCAACAACGAGTTATTTAACCGCAAAGAGGTGCCTACCCAGAACTTACCCGGCACATTCATCAGCTTTGTAGTTGCCCTGTTGCCTGTAGTTCTCTTAACCACCTTCGGGCCACTTAAAAATGCGATGGTGGGCGAATCCGTGTTGAAAACACTCGTGACGTTATTGGCAGAACCGTATATCGGGATGCTGCTTTCGGTACTGACGGCCATTTATGCGTTGGGAATTCGTCAGGGGCAAAATATGAAAGCGATTACCAAAGACCTGGAAGAGGCCGTCAAAGCGGTTGCGCCGATACTACTGGTGATTGCCGGAGCGGGTGCCCTCAAACAGGTTTTTACTGATAGCGGTACCAGTAAGTACATCGGTAGCCTTTTGGCCGATGTGGCTATCCCTCCGCTGCTGTTGGCCTGGGGCATTGCGGCTTTTATCCGTGTATGCGTAGGCTCAGCTACGGTGGCTGGTCTGACAACGGTAGGTATTGTGCTGCCCTTGCTGCAATCACAGCCCATTAAGCCCGAACTGATGGTACTGGCCATCGGCTCGGGTAGCCTGATGTTTTCGCATATCAACGACGGTGGTTTCTGGCTCTTCAAAGAGTATTTTAACCTGAGTATCGGTCAAACCATTCGAACCTGGTCGTTGATGGAAACGATCGTGTCGATTGTGGGACTGTTAGGTGTATTGGCTTTAAATCTGGTGGTTTAACGAAAACCAGATAGCACATTTTTACATCAGAAAAGCCGTCTTGCTCAAAACGGCTTTTTGGGTCTATACGAGTAATAAATAAATCAGGTAAACTTGGGCAAGGTAACAGCGTCCCACCAGTAATGTCGGAATGAGGCAATGCAGGATAGCCAATTTTCGTATCCCCTTGGCTTGACAATATAGGAATTACTCCGAAGTGAGTACGATTCACTAATATCGTCGGTATCCTGCGACTGGCTGAGCATAATCACTGGAATTTCCCGGTATAAGTAGTGCGATTTTATGAATTGCAGGAGGTTAAAACCGTACTCTCGACGAGGTAGATATAAGTCCAGCAAAATCAGTTTAGGTAAATGGTTGATATCCTGAAGACAGGCTTCCAGAAACATCATTGCCTGAGAGGCTTCCTGTATCCAGATCGCTTCTACTTCGGGAAACCGTTGCTGGATTGCCCATCGCATGATGAACCATTCATCAGCATTATCTTCAATGATCAGGACTGTCGCTTTGGGCTTTTTAAGAGGGCTGGGTAGAATTGATTCTTTCATATGAATAAAGTCCGTAATGTACTAGTGAATATAGAAAAGTTCATAAAAAATATATAAGTACTAGAGTATGTTTCAATATAGAAAATAGTACGTGTCCTGTTATTTTATCGAATGGGAATAAAAAAACCTTCCGGCGTTTAGCAGAGGCTGCTAAGCCAGAAGGTTTTAGGAATAGTCAGTAATGACAACTACTGAGCTATCTATATCAATACGATAAATTACTTAATCGAATCTTTCTTGGTCGTGTCGGTCGACATCGTCGATGATGAATCAGTCGACATGCTTGTTGAGTCAGAAGTCATAGACGTCGAATCCGATACGGCTGTTGTCGATTCGGTCGTTTCGGTTTTCGTGCTAGAACAGGCTGTTGCTAAAGCCAGCATAGAGAGCAGAAAAAATGCAGATTTTGCCATGTTTGCTATGAGTTGAAATTATTGATTTTTCATTTATTCCTTAAAATCAAAAAAGTAACCCATAATGTTTGTAGATTTTTCCAGAAAGCCCAATCAATTTGGTATTTTTTGGATAAGCTAGTTTGATTCGTCAGTAAACGCCTGACAATAAAAAAGCCCCTGCATTGGGCAGAGGCTTTTCATTACCTATATGCGTCCACTAGAAGATGGTTACATTCAAACTCCAGAATCGATAGGTATCTCAGACGCTTCGGCCCTGAATAAGCCGGAGAACAATCATGATGACTGCGATTACCAGTAGTACGTGAATGATGCCACCCAAACCAAAACTGTTAAAACCTAAGAAGCCCAGTAGCCAGATAATAATCAGAATGACGGCTATGGTATACAGAAGATTGCCCATGATTATAGATTCTTAACGTTGAAATTAGGTGAATTATAAGTAAAACTACGGTTGCCTTAATTTGTTATAGAAGTTGGATTCATTCCCCAAAAAATAATCCTGTATTTAGGTTAGGCTGTACGTTAAAATGGGGAAAATAGGGCTTTACCGGGTGAAATATCTCGATAAAGATTTCGATTCATGTCAACGCTGTTCTCCTGCAACATAACTTTGCACCAAATCTAATGAGTGAATTAGTGAATGAGTGATTGAGCGAATTGGCCTCACACATTCACTCAATCACTCAATCTTAATTCACTCATTTATTTATGGAATACCGTATCGAAAAAGACACGATGGGCCAGGTACAGGTACCGGCCGATGTCTATTGGGGCGCCCAAACCCAGCGCTCGATTGAAAACTTCAAAATCGCTCAGGATATTAATAAAATGCCGCGCGAGATTATTCGGGCATTTGCGTACCTCAAAAAAGCGGCTGCCTTGACCAACCTCGACGCTGGTGTACTACCCCAGGAGAAAAGCGACCTGATCGGACAGGTTTGCGACGAAATTCTGGATGGCAAACTGGACGATCAGTTCCCACTGGTCGTGTGGCAAACCGGTTCGGGTACGCAGTCGAACATGAATGTCAATGAAGTGGTTGCGTATCGCGCTCACGTATTGCATGGCGGTCAGCTTAGCGATGAGAAGAAGTTCCTGCATCCGAACGATGATGTCAACAAGTCGCAGTCGTCGAACGATACCTTCCCGACGGCCATGCACATTGCCGCCTATAAAATCCTGCTGGACGTAACCATTCCAGGCATTACCAAACTGCGTAATACGCTGGCCGAAAAGTCGAAGCAGTTCATGCACATCGTTAAAATCGGCCGTACGCACTTCATGGATGCTACGCCGTTGACAGTAGGGCAGGAGTTCTCGGGCTATGTGTCGCAGCTGGATCACGGACTGCGGGCTATCAATAACACGCTGGCTCACCTGAGCGAACTGGCTTTGGGCGGAACAGCCGTTGGTACAGGGATTAATACGCCCCCAAACTATTCGGAAAACGTAGCGAAGCACATTGCTGCCCTGACTGGACTTCCGTTTGTGACGGCCGAAAACAAGTTCGAAGCCCTGGCGGCACACGATGCTATTGTAGAAGCTCACGGCGCTCTGAAAACCGTTGCGGCCAGTCTGATGAAAATCGGTAACGATATTCGGATGCTGTCGTCGGGGCCTCGGGCGGGTATCGGCGAACTGCATATTCCTGATAATGAGCCTGGTTCATCGATCATGCCGGGTAAAGTTAACCCAACGCAGTGTGAAGCCATGACGATGGTAGCCGCTCAGGTCATGGGCAACGATGTCGCTATCAACTTTGGTGGGGCCATGGGCCACTTCGAACTGAATGTGTTCAAGCCAGTTATGATCTACAACTTCCTGCACTCCGCCCGATTGATTGGCGATGTATGCGTATCGTTCAACGATAAGTGCGCTGAAGGGATCGAACCAATCGAAGCGAACATCAAAAAGCACGTCGATTCGTCACTGATGCTGGTTACAGCGCTCAACACCAAAATTGGCTACTACAAAGCCGCCGAAATCGCCCAGACAGCCCACAAAACGGGTTCGACACTGAAAGAAACCGCCCTGAAACTCGGCTATCTAACCGAAGACGAGTTCAACGAATGGGTAAAGCCTGAAGACATGGTCGGCGAGATTAAGTAAGTTAACTTTTTAAGGATTTTTGCTTTCACAATCGGATGGCTGGATAGTCATCCGATTTTTTGTTTGTACCAAAATCTAACCATAGTCATGCCTGTTCCTGACTTTCAATCTCTTATGCTCCCCTTTCTTAAATTTGCTGCCGACGGGCAAGAACATACTCCAAGAGAAGCTGTAGAGAGTTTGGCAAAAACTTTCAATTTGACGGATTTAGATAGGCAAGAATTACTTCCTTCTGGTACACAGCGAATTTTTGATAATCGTATTGCGTGGACAAAGACACATTTGTTAAAAGCAGGGTTGAGATGGTCCAATAAATCGGCACAATGAACTTGCTTAACTTGCAAGACCATGCAGCCTAAAAACAAACCCCTAAAACGGCGTAAATACGACGCAACTTTTAAAGCGGACGTGCTGAAAATGATTGC